>JAYSZM010000142.1:0-77740 GCA_043738015.1 Lysobacterales bacterium | reverse complement strand
TAGACGCCCAGTATGGCAGTTCCAACACAAATCAGTCCCAATTGCATGATGCCCGCACCAGCGTACTTGAGCACCGAGAGGGCCTGGGTCGCCAATACATCCCCACCGCGCCAGACCGCGGTATCGATGAAGCTTTTCGCCTTGTAACGTGACTCTCGATCGACACGCGTATACAGAGTCTCGCGCGCCGGCATGACCAAACCGTAGCCGGCAGAGCGGGAAACTATCAGGGCAACCATCAACCAGATAGCCCCGGGCTGTGTGGCCAACAGAAACAGTGCGATGGCGTTGACCGTGCCTGCGGCCATCAAGGTGATGGCAGGTCCGAACCGGGTCAACAGCCAGGGCGCGATCACCAGCTGCAGGATCACCTGGACTGAGTTTGTGTAGAGGTCAATTTTGCCAAAGAACGCGGTGCGGTCCTCGGCACTCTGGAACAGGCTGGCACCAAGATCGAGATTGAGCGCATACAGGACCGTACCGACCATGTCGGACAACAGCAGCAGCAGCGCCATACGACGAAGAAATGGGTGGGTGAATACCAGACGCGCGCCTGCCCAGAAGCTGCCGCCGATCACCTGATCGCCGAGCGCGGCATCGCGCCGACCATGGCGCTTCGCCCATTCGCCGAGCGCAATGACAATCAACATGGCGATACCGAGCAGGATTGCGGATAAATGCATCAAGCCGGAAACGCCAATCCTGTGCACCAATCCAATTGCCATCAGCGGCCCGCAGATCGCACCGAGCGTGCCGCCGATCCCAATGGCGCCGTACATCCGCTTGGCCTGCTCATTGGTAAAAATATCCGCCATGTAACTCCAGAACACGGCGACCACGAACAGATTGAACACGCTGACCCATACATAGAAGCCCGTCGCCAACCAGGTGGATGGCGGTTCATCGCCGAGTACGGCGGACATCAGCACCATGCCGCAACCGAAGAAGGCATAGACAACGGGAATAAAGACGCGGCGCGGGAAGCGCGATACCAGCGCACCGTACACGGGTGTCAGCAGCAGCATGACAATGAATACGATCAACCAGATCGTGGGCAGCGCCGACGATCCACCCGCGGCCGCACCCAATTGTTCGCGCACCGGCCGGATCACGTAGTAAGCGGCGAGCACACAGAAAAAATAGAAGAACGACAACGCAAACGCCGGCAACTCGCGCCGGGTTACGCCGATCAGTGGCAGGGGAATATCACTGGCCGCTGCGCTGTTGGTCACAGATTACATTCCGACGACGGGTTCAGTCGCAGAGTGTAACCGCGGCCCATCGATACAGGGCGGCGCGCGAGGGCATAGCCAGAGCCGCTGCGGCATAACCAGCACCCGCGCAAGTGTCTGTTCGCGATCAATCCGCCTTGTAGTTGTCGTGACAGCCCTTGCAGGCGGCGCCGAGCTTGCGGAACTGCGCGACGAAGCTGTCCTTCTGGCCCTGCTCTGCGACCTTGCGCAACTCGTTCGCTTCGAACTGGAACGTCTTCAGCTTGGCGGCGAAGTCATCGGGCTGCTTCCAGATCGCATCAAGCGCATCGGTGGTGCCGGCCTTGCTCCCCGACCCCTGAGGAAATCCTTCGGCGAGCAGCAGCGAAAGGTAGGACACGGCGAGCGAGCGCTTCTTCGCCTCGGCGGCGTCGAATTCGCGCTTGCCGCGTGCCATATCGCTCATCGGCGAGAAATTCCACCGAATGGATTTGAACAGGGCTTGCCGGTAGCCCAGCGCGGCTTCGCCGTCCTCAGGAGCCGCAGCCAGCGCGGCGCAAGCAGCAAAAACCGAAGCCAACAGCAGGGACAATCTGATCAAACGCATGCTTCAACACTCCCGGCACTTGGCCGCTCAAATTCCAAAGGTAACATCGCGCAGTATAGTGGTAACCCTACTTCGGACAGGTTGCCAAGGTCGGCAACGCTGATGCAGGAACCGACTTGCTGTCGACGGATACAGCAGCGAGCGGGCTGCGGTTTCACAGTCACTCTGCAGTGGACATGGCAAATTCACAAGTGTGATGATCCCCGGTCCTGTTTCGCCCTATCGATCCCCTCAATCAACGGGAGTTGCCATGCGCACCTACACTCTACTCGCCCTGTTGGGCCTCATCTTCGCAAGCCAGATTCGTGCCGAGATGCGTACAGAAACCGTGAATTACAAAGTGGGCGATACCTCATTCGCCAGCGTGCTGGTGCATGATGGCAATGTGAAGCACAAGCGTCCGGGGCTTGTGATGTTTCCCAATTGGTATGGCATGAATGACGGTCAAATCGAAAAAGCGAAGTCGATCGCAGGCTCGGATTACGTGATTCTTGTCGCCGATGTGTACGGCGTTGATACCCGGCCGGACAATGACAACGACGCGGGTGCTGCCGCCAAGGCAATGTACGCCGACCGCAGCGTGTTGCGCGCTCGCGCCAACGCCGCACTCGACGCACTCAAGGCGCAGGCCGACAAGGTCGCCCTTGATGTCGACAACATCGGCGCGATCGGATTCTGTTTTGGCGGCGCGACGGCGCTCGAATTGGCGCGCAGTGGCGCCGATATTGATGGCGTGGTCAGCTTCCATGGCAACCTCTCTACCGATGACCCCACGCTTGCGAAGAACATCAAGGGCGGCGTGCTCGCACTCAACGGCGGCGATGACAGCTACGTGCCGGCCGCGCAGATCGAGGCCTTTGGCAAGGAAATGCGCGACGCCGGCATTGACTGGCAGTTCGTCAACTTCGGCGGTGCGGTGCACTGCTTTGCCGAGTTCGATGCCCAATCTCCGCCGGGATGTCTGTACAACGAGCGCGCGGCGCGGCGCGGCTTTGCGATGATGCGGGCGTTTTTTGCCAGCGCGTTCCAATAGCCTGACCCTGGCGCTTCCCGGTCGCCGGCGGATTCAACGCCGGTGACCGAGTTGCTCTCGTATTGTCGACAGACGGGTCCATCGGCGCGCTGGCCATCGGCCTTTGGAAGCGACTATTCAGCTGACCTGTGGCGACAGGAAGCCGTAGCGTGCCCTCACATTGCCCGCGGACTCGGCCCCATGTCTCGCGATGCGGTCAGCCATGCGACAATGAGGCTTCCTCTGCACCGCCCGTAGCCAAGAGCACCCCCGCATGATCCAAGTCACACCAACGTTTGCGATGATCAATCCGAAGCCAGCCCTGACAAAATTCGTGATCCGCCTGGCCCTGCTGATCTGGCTCGGTGCAATGCCAACTCTGGCTACCGCCGTGGTCTGTGCCTTCACCAACCATGCGCCCAGGGGCGAGCACATGGTCGGTCATGCGACCGAGTGGATCGCTGCGGACGAAGCCGGTCCGACCCGGCAGATCCAATGGTGGTATCCGACTGTCGATCAGGAACTTCCGGCCGAGGGTCGCCACTCCTATGGCGATTATCAGCAGGAACTGCTGCAGACCGGCCCGGTGCCGGAAGGCGAACGCGACCCGGCCGTCCTCCAGCGTCAGCGCGAGATTGCCGAGATCGCCATTCGGCGTGGTTCCCCCTCAGTGCGTTACAGCCATACCCGCGCGGCCGCCATGCTCGCCTTCCGCGGTGTGTCGGCGAAAGCCGGTAACTGGCCGGTGATCTGGTTGGCTGGCGACCCCAGCTTCGCCGACTTGCTGGCCTCGCACGGATTCATCGTGGTTTCGACACCTGCGGTGTACGGCACCGAGCCCGATCTGGAGCAGCAGATTTTTGCTGCACAGGCGGGCATCGACGCAACACGCAAGCGATTCGGACTGCAACTCAAGTCGATCACTTCGGTCGGCTTCAACGCGCAGGCGCTGCTGGCAGCGCGGGTCAGCGGACTGTTTCCACAGTCCTCCGGCCTCGCCCTGATTGGCGAGTGGAAGGCGCTGGATGCGCGCGATGCGCGGCGCGACGCATCGCACTGGTTCGATCCGAGCGAAGTGCGCGTGCCCACCTTGTACATCAGCGCGGGCGACAACTACACGCCGCTGAAGGCGCATCCGCTCGGCTCTCCGTTCTCCAGCACGAACCGGATGCACTTCGGCGGTATGGACGGTGTCCATCTGGAATTCGGCATGCCTGAGTCGTGCGCGCCAAACTGGATCGTCGGCCGTCGCGTCAAGCCACTGACCCTGGTCCAGGCGCAGTATGCATTGCGCCTTGAACTTGCCCAATTCGTGGCCGCGCGCGCGGGCGTCGAGATCAAGCCGGCCCCGCTGGAACTGCTGCCCATCGACGTACAGCGCAAGGAGCCGCTGGAGATTCATCGTGAGTCGCTCCCCGCTCAGTTGCAGCCACCGCCCGCTCTGGAGCAGGTTGCGCGCCTGCTCAGCGAGGGTGGAGTGAACGCCTTGGTCGGGGCAATGCCGGAGTCAACCCGGCAACGCGCACCTACGGTCTGGTGGGAGTTGGCGCTGCTGCAACTCTACGTCAGCGAAGATCCGGAGCAACCGCGCGCGCTGATCGATGCCTGGCAAAAGGCACAGCCGAACAGCTTGGCGGCCGCGGTCCTGCGCGCCAGCGCGAACCCGGAGAGCAAGGATCTGTGGAAGCGCGCACGCAGTCTGGCACGCAAGGATCTGAGCCTAGCGCCGGCGCGACGACGTGAACTGATGACCGCGATCGAAGCGGCGTTCGCACACTGAGGCCGCGAGTCGGTCATGGCGACCGTACTCGGCTGGGCTACTGGTTTGAGGCTTCCGACAACACCGTATTGAGCAGGACCGCGAGTCGGCGCCCGGCCAGTTCGATTCGTTCCTCGGCAACCGGCAGCATCTGCTGTAGATATTCATCCGTGATCTGTCCCGACTCGGGGTAGACCACCGAATTGACGATATGGCAGGACTCGAGCGCCCAGAACACCGGGCGATTGCGCGCCCATTGCAGACGCCCATCGAGCAGCGGCGTGATCAGCAATTTGTCGGCGTGCTCGCGGACCCGAAGTTTTGCCGTACGCGCGAGAAAATCGTCCCAGAGCGCGTGCAGATTCATGCCCTTGCGACCGACCCGGACCTGGAAATCATTGCCGCCACGGTCATCGACCCAGCCGGCATGCAGGGGCTGATGGATGTCGCCAACGTAGTGGATCACAAAGGCCAGTGCCACGGCACGTTCGCCATCGGTCAGGCGATGGTCAGCCATCCGGCGCACCTGACGGCTGAGTTCCTCGACGATGCAGCGACCATCGCGGCAACTGGTTCGGACCAGATAGTTGCAGGTTCCGCGCGGAAAATTGACGTAGTGCAGTGGCACCGTATCGCGATACTTCTGCTGACTGCGCACCTCGTCGGCCCAAGTGGAAATCTCGCGCATGGCCAGATCGGCGCGGTCACCGAGCAGTTGTTCGACTTCCGCGCGCACCTTGGGCTCAAGGTGGCGCGCGGCAATCTCGGCCACCAGTGCATGACTGTGTGGACCCCACGCGCCGGCAGGCACAGCGAGCATCGAGAGCAAGCACAGGACGATCAGTTTCTGAATTCTCATCTTGGCATGGTGCCAGCGCAGGCACGGTTCGGACAAGTCGACGCGGCAGAATTTTCGTACCGAGGGCACCTGGATCGACATCCGGATCGCTTGCGGGTGAAGAAAGTCAGCGGCTACAGTGTGCGATGAGCAGCATCCACCTGATCGACGCCAGCATCTACGTGTTCCGTTCCTACTTCTCGGTGGCGACGGAGTTTCGCGATCGTGACGAAGCGCCTGTCCACGCCGTATTCGGCTTTCTCAACATGCTGATGGGACTGCTGGCCGACGCCCAGCCTTCGCATATGGCGGTCTGCTTCGATGAATCCCTGACGACTTCATTCCGCAATCGTCTGTATCCGGCGTACAAGGCCAATCGCGAGCTGCCGCCAGCTGACCTTGCGCTGCAATTTTCCTACTGCCAGAAGCTCTGCCATGCACTCGGATTGTGCGTGCTCGTCGATGGCGAATACGAGGCCGACGATCTTGCCGGCAGTGCGCTGGCGCGGATGCGAGCGCATGGCTTTCGCGGCGTACTGGTTACCGGCGACAAGGATTTTTCGCAGTTGCTCGGCGAGCACGACGTGATTCACGATGTCAGCCGCAAGGAGCGCACCGATGCCGCTGGGGTCAAGCGGAAATTCGGCGTCCGCCCCGAGCAGTTTGCCGATTACCTCGCGCTCATGGGCGATAGCGTCGACAATATCCCGGGGATTTCCGGTATTGGACCAAAGACCGCCGCCACCCTGATTGGTCACTTCGGCTCGCTCGATGGATTGCTCAACCGAATCGAAGAAGTCGCCTTCTTGCGCATGCGTGGCGCCAGCCAGATCGCCCAGAAACTCAAGATGGGCCGTGACGATGTTCAACTATTTCGACAACTGAGCACGATCGCCCTGCATGCGCCGGTGCCCGAGGTTCCAGCGGCTTACCGGATCGGGCCAGCGAACGGCAGCGCGCTCACCGAATTGCTCGATCAGCTGCGGTTCGGACCGATCACCCGCAGGCGCTGCCTGGAATGGGCTCAGGCGCGAGCAAGCTGAGCCGATCCGACCGAACTCGCGCCTCGTCTCATTTGGGACTACAATTTGTCCATAATGGGACATATGGAGCCCGGCATGGCCGACAAACCGCAGCAGATTCGCACTGCAACCAAGAAAGGCGCCAGCAAGTTATTGGACGGCGGGAGCGGCCTGCGCCGCAGGACCTTGAGCGCCGCCGGGCTTGATACAGCGGCCGGACAGGCAGGCGGCATGGCCCAGATCGCAGAGCGTATGCGCGATTCGGATTTTTCATTTGTCAGCGTCCTCGATCCAGCAAAGAGTCGCGCGTCGGGGAGCGGCCGGACGAGCAAGAGCGCGTCAGCCAGCGGTGCCGGATCGACAGCACCCAAGTTGTCCGAATTGTTCGAGATCGCCGTCGACGCTTATGCCGATGTCTCACCGGGCATGCGCATGGATATCGAACGCAATGGCCTGGCGCCGGAATACATCCAGCAGTTGGCCGACGTACTCGGTCTGCCGTTCACCCGGCTCTGCCATGTGCTGGGCTTGCCGAAGTCGACCATCGCCAAGAAAGTGGCGACCAAGGCACCCATCACCGGAGCCAGCGCGCATGCCGCGCTGGGCGTATTCCTGCTGCTGGCCAAGGTGCGCAGGATGTTGACCGACAGCACGGCCGATAGCACTGGCTTTGATGCCGGACGCTGGCTCGGCAGCTGGATCGAAACCCCGCAGAACGCGCTGGCTGGAATGAAACCTGCCGAGGTGCTCGATACACCCACCGGCTTTGAAATGGTCAAGCGCACGCTTGCTGCCATCGAAAGTGGCGCCTATGCATGAGCGGTACGATCAGCCTGTGGCGCATCGCCGCAGAAACCCGCAAGTATCCCGCTGACGATCTCTCTGGTGGTGGCGCTGCGAGTGCGCCCGGACGCTGGAACAAGGAAGGCGAATACGTCATCTACTGCGCTGGCACGTTGTCGATCGCCGCGCTTGAAACCGCGGCGCACATCGTATCCAACCGGTTTCCACTCAACCGTTACGTCGTGCGGATCGATGTGCCCGACGCGGTCTGGAACCGGCGACTGGTCGCCGATCCGGCCGAATTGCCCAGAGGCTGGGACGCCATACCTGCCGGCATGGCCAGTGTCGAGATCGGCTCGGGCTGGTACCGATCGGGCGTCAGCGCCCTGCTCTGCATACCGTCGGTGATCATTCCGGAGGACTACTGCGTACTGATCAATGCCCGCCATCCCGACGCCGCCGGCATTCAAGCTTGCGCAGTTCGAAGATTCGAGTACAACGCGATCTTCCGGTGACTGCGCCGGCAGGACGTGCAGATCCCAGCACGGGTGCTGGGGTTCAGCACGGGACAGTCAGCGCTTCGCTGGCGTCACCGGAATCTCGATGCGGCCCTGAACCGAATCGAGCGCGAACTTCAGATCGCTCTGCCAGATGCCGACACCTTCGAGTTTGGTCTTGTCCGGCAGACCATAGCGATCGTAGTGCGGGCGCTGCGAATTGGCGATCAAGTACAGCGTGTCGTCATGGACAACGCCCCGGGTTGGCGCCTTGAGTTCAGGATGGCCGGCATCCAGCGGCAGCGAGCCGATGATCTTGACGCCCGCGGGATCGAGCTTCAGGCGCATCACACGTGTGGGCGGAAACGCGTTCTGCACCACGACAAGATGACCTTTCCAGTAGTACATGCCATCAATGCCGAACAAGGTCAGCGTGGCCGGACCGACCACCGCGAACGGCTTGCCCAACTGCAGATCGATGCCGAAGATCCCGAGTTCGGTATCGGCGAAATAGAGAATCCGGCCGTCGTCGCTGCTGGTCATGCCACGCACATGGGTCAGATTGGGATTCTGCAAAATCAGTTTCAGCCCTTCGGACTCAAGCCGATAGATCCGCCGCTGCGACGAATCGCCGACGAAGACGCCGCCCTGCTTGTTGACGTACACATGGTCGAACAGGTGCGGGCCATTGGCAGTCGGCATGTCGTAGCGCTTGAGGAATTTTCCACTTGCCAGCTCGAACTGGTACAGAGCAGTCTTGCCGTAATCGTTGGCATCGATCGTCTTGAAATGCGGCAGGCCCGTTGCAGTGACCCAGAGATGGCCACGCTCATTGTCAGCTTGCATCGCCACGACCGAACGCAACTGGTTTTTCTTGTCGGCTTCGATGTACTTGATGAGCTCGCTGCCATCGGCCGAGACCCGATAGACCGCGCCATCGCGGGCCGATCCTGCAAGCAATTGCTTGGCCTTTTCATCGTAGGCAAGAGACTCGATCAGGATGTCTTCAGCGGGCAGGGTCAGCGCCAGCTTGCCCTCGCCGAAGGGCTTGGCATTTGCCTGCAGATTGAGCACCAGATACTCCCAGACCTGGGTGCCGTGGATTGGTTTGAACCGATCATCGAGGCTGGGATCGTAGGCATATCCGGTGGTCTGCATTTTGAGCAGCAGATCATAGGCATTCTTCTTCATGTCGAGCTGGCCATAGGCTGCGGCCAATTCGTACTGGATATTGCCCGCCATCGGACGCAGTTGCAGAACCCGCTCCAGCGCCACTGCAGACTTGCGATACTCGCCCCGAGCATCGAAGCCGGCCGCGGCTGCAAGCAGCTTGGTCACATCCTTGACTGCAGCCAGCTCGCTCTGCAGCGCAATGATCTCGGGCGACAGCGGGGCTTCCGGAGTCTTTGGGCGTTTCAGCGTCGCAGGTACGCCGGATTTGTAGGGCGCTGGCGATGCAGCGACTACTTCATCAGTCTTGACTGGTGCCTCGGAGACGGCGCCGGCAACGCCTTCGCTGCCCTGGGCGGCGAGGCTGCTGCACAACACGAAGGCCAATATCAAGACACAAATGCGCAGAGGATTCATCGATAGTCCATAGCAAAGAAAAGTAAGAGTGTGCGGGACGTCCCCAAGTTCCCCGGCAGTCCTATCGGTCCCGTCGACTGGGCTTGGTAGCATGAACGGTCTGAACGGAGGCCTTCGATGAGCGACACCGAAACCCTGCACCTCGGCCGTTGGATCAACCTCAAGCGTCGCAATGGCTGGGAATACGCCGAACGCACCAATCCGAAAGGGGCGGTGATTATCGTGGCAATCACCCGACAAGGCGAGCTGGTTTTTGTCGAGCAGTATCGCGAACCCCTGCGCCGCCGGACCATCGAGATGCCGGCGGGCCTGATCGGCGACGTTGCCGGCAGCGAGCACGAGGACGCCAACCTGACCGCACATCGCGAGTTGATCGAGGAAACCGGCTACGCCGCAAGTCGTATCGACTACGTGGTCGGTGGTCCGGTATCCGCTGGCATGAGCACCGAGATCGCCCATTTTGTTCGTGCCACCGGACTTACCCAAGTCGGTGCTGGCGGTGGCGATGAATCCGAGGACATCACCGTGCACCGCGTGCCCCTGGCTGAAGCCGGTGCCTGGCTGCTCGGCATGGGGGCACAGGGCTATCCGCTTGATCCCAAGCTATGGGCGGGTATCTATTTCGCCGAGCATGATGCGGCGGGCCGGCCCTGGCCTGATCCTCCCTGAGAGAGACGCAGCCACGACCAGCCGCTATAGCGGTCCGTTTGCCCAGGGTCCGGTGATGGCGACGGTGAAACCGGGGCGATAGATGTTGGCGAACAACCAGCGACCATCTGGCGAAAAACAGGCGCCACACCATTCCTCGCCACTGAAATCCTGGGGCTCGCCGGCTGCGTTGGGCCGGCGCACGGTATTGGCCGCGAACTCGAACACTGCACCTTCCGCGCTCATGCCGATCAGTCGCTGCGGTGCGTCACGGGTATTGTCTTCGCAGAGCAATATGCCTCCGCGTGGCGACACGCAAACATTGTCCGGATAGTCGAGCGCCTGCACTGAATTTGTTTCGTAGAGCAGCACAAGTCGCTCTTCACGCGGGTAATAGACAAAAACCTGGCCATGGCCGAAGTCACCGCCATTGGTCGAAGTAAAGAAAATTGCATCGCCATGGGCAAAACACCCTTCCAGGCGGGTGAACACTGCGCCACCGGCGCGCTGGCCCTGCTCGAATACGCCGCCACCGACGCGGCCATTGCTGTGTCGAAGGCGCTCCGGCTCGACAATATCAACCCAATGCGTAGAGAACGACTGACCGGGACGCAGGCCACGACAGAGGTCGCTGCGCCCGGCGCAGGCCAACATTTGCAATTGACCGCCTTCGGCAAGTTGGCCAGGCCGTTTGGGCACGTAGCGATAGAACCCCGAGGCCATCGAATAATCTTCGGTCTGGTAGACGATGCCGGTACTCGGATCGACGGCCACCGCCTCATGTTTGAACGCGCCCATTCCAGTCAGACAGGCCGGCGCAGCCCTGCCGCTGGGATCCACTTCGAAAACGAAACCGTGTGCCTTGGCGAGTCGGTTGCGCGGGAAGCCCTGATCGTCACGATTGATCAGGGGATCGAATACGAGTTCCTCGCAGGACAGCCAGGTACCCCAGGGCGTAATGCCCCCCGAGCAGTTCTGCATGGTGCCGCTGAGCACGCTGCGAAAGCCGCTGGCCTTGCCGGTTTCGACATCGAATTCGAATGCGATACAGCCGCCCGCTGCGGCAGAATCGTAATGCAGATGCGCGGGGCCAAAAGCACCGTATTCGGCGACCACTTCGTGGTTGCGCACCAAGGTCAACGACGAGCCATTGACCGCGACGATGCCCATGCCATCGTGCGCCGATGGTGCTATCGCTCCATCCGCCAGCGGACCATCCACCCAGCCCAGACTGCGGTAACTGAATCCTGCCGGCAGACTGAGCAGATACTCGCCGGTGTACTCGTCGGCGCAGGGCTGCAAGGGTCCGTAGCCGACTGTTTCGGCCAACCGATCCGGACCCCTTCGTTCACGACAGCCGGCCAGCCCAAGCAGGCTACCGAATGAAAGGCTGGCACCGAGCCCCAGCCGCGCTGTATCGGCGAGAAACTGTCGTCGCGCAAGCGCACCAGGCTGGAGCATGGATTTGCTCATTGATCAGCGCACAGCAACGCCCAGTGCCGCGATGCGGTATTCACGCGCCGCGATTTCGGATTCCGGCTTGCCCGAATCCTTGGCCATATGGGTAATTTCCTTCGCGTCCAGATCGAGCACCTCAAGCTTTCCATAGACCACAACTGCGCCGGTCAAGTCCTTGGGCAAGGCGAACTTGTGATCGGTCATAACCCGCGCCATCAGTTCACCGTCACTCAGAGTCATCCAGCAACCTTGCTTTTGGCACACTTGAGCAACCCGGCCACTGATCAACTGATCCGTGCCGCCAACGGAATGGGCAGCAACTGCCTCGGCCAAGGTGCTGGTCGCAGCGCCTGCAGGGATTGCAGCACCGAACTGTTTCGCCGATATGTCGGTCGCGGCGGCGACCTGATGGGCATCACCGGGTTCGTGTGCACCTGCCGTGCTGGCGCCGAGCGCGCCGACAACCAACAGCAGTGCAGCAACTGAATTTTTCATGATGACAAACTCCATTGGTGGGTGAACGCCCATCATGCCATGGCTGCGTTCAGAGCGATGCAGCCGGCGGTGGCGGTGGCGGTGTCGAGGGCATCGACGCGGCGGCGGCAGGCCTGCGCCGTCGCGACCAGATCAGCAGCCCGACCACGGCAGCGATCAGCGCGACGCCCAAGAGTGGCCGGTAGAAGATCCAGCTGATCGCGATGGTGAGCACCGAGAGCAGCAGCGAAATCAGCCCGGTGACCAGGCCAATACCCCAGCTACCGATTGTGCCCAGCATCGGTAGTACGTCGAGCACGCGCGAGATCGGTGCGAACACCATCGACAGGCCGATCCACATGGCCAGTGTTCCGGCCAATCTCACCACCCAGGTAAAGATCGTGTTGCGCTTCTGTGCGCCGGCGAACATCTGATCGGCCGGCACATCGCCGGCTTCAACCAGCAGCACGCCGCGACCATTGCTGGTCGTGTAGGTATCCAGGCCCTGCCCGGTCTGTCGCGCGACGATACTGAAGACCTCTTCAGGCTGGTATTCAAATCGAATCCTGACGTCACCGACTTCGGGCTTGTCGGGATTTGCACCGAGATAGAGCCGGCTATCGGCAATCCGCCTGAACCCTTCAAATTCTTCGGGGAAGCGAGCCGCCTGTGCCGCATCCAGCGCCCGCCAGCGACCGACAGCGGAACGCGCCGAGCCTGACAGCGAAAACGCACCGAGCCGGGCATCGCCTGCCTCGAAGGATTCCGATTCGACCGGCCACTCGTTGGGATTGGCGTGATCTTCACTGAGCCGAAAATCCGACGAGTCGATCCGGTCGTCGTTCCACTCGGTTCGGTAGGTGTACTCGGTGGTCGTCTCGCTGCCACCTCCGAGTTTCTTTTTCTCGCGGCTCTCGCTCGATTCTTTCCACTGATACATCTCGACGATGCGACGCAGGGCGAGCCCATCGACGTCGACGGCGAGTACCGGATCGGAAACCGCAGGACTGCCCTCGACGAGCGCCGATGTATGGATCAGCTTGCTCTCGTTACCGGCATCGACAGCATCGGCGGCTACATGCACAACCGCACCAGCGCCTTCCTTGAGCGCGCGGTATTCGCCGATGGCGCGGCCTTCGTTCCACCAGAGCACAGGAAACGAGGCGATGAACAGAAGTCCCCCGAAGATGGCTCCGCCAATCGAATTCGACAGCCGCTTGCCAAAGCCCTTGCGGGTGACTTCGGTATGGGAATTGCGTGCCATGGAGCCCCCAAAGGCGTGGACGAGGGCCGATTGTGGCGACGCCCGCAAAATAATTCAAAGCCTGACCTGGGCGCGCCTGGCAAGCTCCCAATCCGCAGATAACTCAGGTCCTCAGCGTGCCGCGCGCATCCCGTCAGCGGTCAGAACACCAGGCCAGTGAGCTCCGCCTGTTCGTTGCGGGTGCCATAACGTCCGCGCTCATCGAGACTGACCTCGGCCATCGCACAATCCGGGTCATGGGTAAAGTAAAGCCGAACGCCGCGCGCTCGCATGTCATCGAGGAAGCTGCGCTTTTCGTCGATCAACAGTTCGGGGAAGCGGTCGTAGCCCATAGTGATCGGCAGATGCACCCAGGGACGCCCCGGAATCAGATCGGAGCAGAACACCACGCCGCGTTCGGCCTGGATTTCGGCGAGCATCAATCCCGGAGTATGCCCATTGCTATAGTGGAAACGTACGCGCTCGCCGAGTACCGCGGCGTGTGCACCAACGACTCGTTGCAGGCGCCCGCTCTGCTCAAGCAATTCGGTCATGCCCGGAATGAACGACGCCCGGTCACGCGGGTGCGGATCGCAGGCACGCTGCCAGGCCTCTTCTCCGACCACAAACGTGGCGTTGGGAAACAGCAGGCGCTCCGGCTCACCGTCCTGCCAGGCAGCAAGCAGTCCACCGGCATGGTCGAAATGCAGATGCGAGATCACCACCACATCGATATCGGAGTCACTCAATCCTATTGCCGCCAGCGAATCGAGCAGTACATGGCCCTGCTCGACCACGCCGTATCGCGCGCGCAGTTTGGGCTCGAAGAATGCGCCAATGCCAGTTTCGAACAGCACGGTCTTGCCGTCGAGATCCTGCACCAGGAGCGCGCGACAAGCCAGCGGCACGCGGTTGTCTGCGTCCGTCGGCAACCACTTCGACCACACCGCCTTGGGTGCGTTACCGAACATGGCGCCGCCATCAAGTTTTTGCGAGTTCCCGAGCAGAGACCAGAGTTTCATTGTCACCTTCGAATCGTGCGGAGACGCCTGCTCGGGCTGCGCGAGCGTCACCACGCCAGCCGCAGCTTGCAAGTAGCTGTCACGATCATTTTACCGCGGCTTTGCCGACAACGCCGCGCGGATCGGAGCCTGCGCTGAGGCTATTGTCGCGCAGATTCCACACCACCGACTGCATATTGCCCCAGGCACGCTCGCCTTCGTTGACGACATGGCCGCGGGCGCGCAGGGCGCTGGCATCATCCGCACTGATCGCGCCAGGCTCCGCCGAGATTGCGTCGGGCAGATATTGATGATGGATGCGCGGTGCCGCCACGAAGGCATCCGGATCGGCCCCATCGAAAAACTCGAGCAGTCCGATCAGCACCATCGTGGCAATGCGGCTGCCACCCGGCGTGCCGATCACAGCGACGCGATCCTTGCCAAAGGCAAAGGTTGGCGACATCGTCGACAGCATGCGCTTGCCGCCCTGCGGGGCGTTGGCGTCGGTGCCGATCAGTCCGTAGGAGTTGGCCTGATTCGCGGCAAGCGCGAAATCATCCATCTCGTTGTTGAGCAGCACACCGGTGCCGGGAATCATCAGCCCCGAGCCCATCGGCAGATTGACGCTGGCGGTTACAGCGGCCATGTTGCCATCGGCATCGATGATCGAAAAATGTGTGGTATCGGTTCCGCCGTCGATGACGCCACCTTCGGGCAATGAACTCGATGGTGTCGCGCGATCCAGGCGCAGACTGGAGCGTAGGCCGGCGGCGTAAGCCTTGCTGGTCAGCAGACCGATCGGCATTTCGACAAAATCGGGGTCGCCAAGAATATAGCTGCGGTCGCGATAGGCGCGACGCATTGCCTCGACCATAAGATGCAGCCGGTCCGCACGCGACATTCCGGCGAAATCGTAGCCTTCGATCACATTGAGTATGGTCGCCAGCAATACACCGCCGGATGACGGCGGCGGCGCGGTCACCACCTCGAAATCGCGGTAGTGGAATTTCAGCGGCGCGCGTTCCTTGATCCGGTAATTGGCGAGGTCGTCCAGGGTCCAATTGCCGCCCTGCTTGCGGATACCATCGACGAGAAGCTCAGCGGTTCTGCCGCGATAGAAACCATCGAATCCATCCGTCGCCAGGCGCTCCAGTGTTCGCGCCAGATCGGGCTGTTTGATTTTCGTGCCCAACTCCGGCACTTCGCCCTTGCGCAAAAATACTGCTCGTGAGGCGGGGTAGCGCAGCAGTACATCTTTGCGCACGCCGAGCATGCCCTGCAGGCGCGATTCCAGCGGAAAGCCCTCGCGTGCGAGGCGGATGGCCGGAGCCAATGAGACCTTCAGCGGAAGGCGTCCGAATTTTTGTGCAATGTGCACCAGAGCTGCCGGCTCGCCAGGGATGCCGGCGGCGAGTGCGCCATTGATGCTCGTGTCGCGATCGAGTTTGCCGGCGCTATCCAGATACGCCTTCGCATCGACCGCGGCTGGCGCAACTTCACGACCGTCGATCATGACCTGATGGCCGTCGCTGGCCCGATGCAGTAGCCAGAAGCCGCCGCCACCCAGTCCCGAACTGCTCGACTCGACAACTGCGAGGGCGGCGCTGACCGCTATTGCCGCATCAAATGCATTGCCTCCCTGTGCCAGGACTTCGAATCCGGCATCGGTGGCGAGATGCTGCGCGCTCGCGATCGCAGCCTTGCCCGGCGCCTTCGAGTCTGCGCTGGCCGCCGTCGAAAACACCAGGGGAAAGGCGATCAGCAGCGCCCGGAATGTGGTCGGTTTCAAGATGGAATCTCCTCGCTCATCAGGCCACGGTACTTCAATTCGAGGTCCGCGCGGGTCTCCGGGCGCGCGACATCGACATCGATGCATTCGACCGGGCAGACCGCGACGCATTGTGGCTCGTCAAAATGCCCAACGCATTCGGTGCAGAGCTCGGGGGCAATCTCGTAGATCGTCTCACCCTGATAGATCGCCTTGTTCGGGCACACCGGCTCGCAGACGTCGCAGTTCACGCAGAGCTCGTTGATCAGCAGCGCCATTGGCTATCACTCAAAAAAAACGGCACCGACCCGTGGCCGGTGCCGTCATGCATCATCGCAGTTCTGCGATTATTTGGCTTCGACAAAAACGAAATCGGCATCCGACGGTGCTACCGCATCGGTGACCCGCTGCTGGTCCGCGGAGGCGCCGATGTAGAGCACCCGCACGCCCTTCAATGAGCCAGCCGCAGCGAGCTTGAAGGCCTCGACAACCAGGTCACCCAGCTTGGCGGAGTCAGGCGAGCCGAAAGCGACCAGATTGCCGGGAAGCACGCCGCGCGCCAGCATGTCCTGGATGTTGCCCAGCTGCGCATCGTACTGGCGCTGGGTTTCTTCGTCGATTACAGCCGGCACGAAGTACATGTAGGGACGCTGGCGGATGCCTTCCATATTCTGCTTGACGGTAGCGCTGAGGTATTTCTTCCAGCCTTCAAGATCGGCCGGGTCGGTCGGCACAGCGACAACGACAGGAGCCGCGACGGGCTTGGCTGCCTCTTCCTTCTTGCAACCGACCAACCCCATCACACAGGCCAGTGAAATTACGACGGTACTCAGAAACTTCTTCATGGTCTTCTTCCCCGGAAAAACGGTAGTGAGTTGCGCTGTCGCAGTGTCGAACACTACGTGTCGAACGATCATTCTAGTCAGGTGTAGCCAAACTTCTCCTTCAACGCCCTGCCGACAGCCGGCGGCACGAACCCCGACACATCGCCGCCCAGACGGGCAATCTCCCGAACCAATGAGGAGGAGATGAAGCTGTACTGCTCAGCTGGCGTCAGAAATAGCGTCTCGACATGCGGAATCAAGTGGCGGTTCATGCTGGCAAGCTGAAACTCGTATTCAAAATCCGAAACCGCACGCAGGCCACGGATGATCACGCCGGCACCTACGCTGTCGACAAGATCGGCCAGCAGGGTGTCGAAACCGCGAATCTCGACATTTTTCAAACTGCCCATGGCCTGCTCGGCCAAGGCGATCCGCTGCGTCAGCGGAAACGATGGCCCCTTGACCGGACTCTCCGCGACCGCGACCACAAGCCGCTCGAACAGGGGCGCGGCGCGCTCTACCAAGTCGATATGGCCATTGGTCAGCGGGTCAAAAGTTCCGGGATAGACCGCAACCCGCGGCGAGGCGCTGGTCTTTGCCGACTGGGATTTGCTCGTTGGCATCCGTCAGAGCCGAATGTGAAGACATCGTTAGCTTAACCCAGGGCAGCGCCCTGCCGGTAGAGCGCGCCATGCACGGCGGCGACATGAGTCTCCCGCAGACAGGCCCATTGCGGCCCTGGTCGCGCGGGCGACGCCGTCGGTGATTCCATATAAATCAATGCGTTATAGCGAAGCCACGGGGCCTCTTGAAGCCTCAGCATGCTGGCTGTCCAGAGATCGAGATCGAACGGAGGATCGATGAATACCAGATCGAACGCCTGGGCCGGGGACGTCAGAAAGTCCGCCGCCGCAGCGTTTACGACCGTCGCCTGCTCGCGCAGGCGGGTGAGATTGGCCGCAATTGCCGCCGCGAGCACCGGATCGCGCTCAACCAATACGACTTCGCCCGCTCCCCGCGACAGCGCTTCGATGCCGAGCGCGCCGGTGCCCGCAAAAAGATCCAGGCAACGCGCCCCGTCAAGATGGGGAGCCAGCCAGTTGAACAGCGTCTCGCGCAGACGATCGGGCGTCGGGCGCAGGCCGGCTCGCACCGGCACCTCCAGCTTGGAATTGCGCAGCCGGCCAGCAATAATCCGGATGCGCCCTGGCCCCTTCACCGGCGAAGCTCAGTCTTCTGTGGCAGATTGGCATTCGAGCAGATCATCATCACTGATGACCCAGGAATCGGCGTCCGCGCACAGCGTCACGCCGGCGACGACGCATTCGTCTCCGTCTTCATCGATCAGCTTGACGTCGTAGTCGTCGCACGGAATTCCGTTCAACTTGAAGGACTCGCCAGTGCCGATCACGTGCTCACCCAACTGGTCGGGACCCCAGTCATCACTGTCGGACGACGACAGATACATCTCATGGATGTCCCAACTGGACTTGTTGCGAATCGAAACGACCGAATCATAGGCACCCGCCAGGACTACGCCGGAGACCAGTGCCGCGACGAGAATGGTGTACTTGAGCTTCATTGAATCCCCCAGTAATTGTTGGTGATCAAGCCTCGCGGGAGCAGGTCTTCAGCGCTTGCGCCACCTCGACAGGCGGCAGCGGCGGCGACCGATCCGGGAGCATGTCGAGTATAGGTGCGCGCGCGCTGGCCGTGCAGGCGACGAGGGCTCCGCCAGCCTCCAGATTGCAATACTTGGTGCCCGGCGCCTGCCGCCAGCGCAGTTCAGGCCACCCGGACCCCAGCCAACGGGCTCTTTACATCGCTCTGGCATACTGCGCGTCGCCCTGCCCGAGTTCCCCGACGCATGTTCAAGTTTTGGAAGCAGAAACCGGAAACCGCCAAAGAGATCGCCGCCACCGGCGAGCCATCGGAGGCCACGAAACCGAATCCGTCAGCAGCTGCGACTACCAGCCCATTGCCCGCTGAAACAGGCAACCGCAGTTGGCGCGATCGAATGCGCGGCAGCGCGCTCGGTCGCGGCGTCAGCGCACTGTTCTCCGGCAACCCGAAACTCGATGAAGGCCTGCTCGAACAACTTGAGACCACCCTGATTGCCTCGGATGTCGGAATTTCAGCAAGCGCCGATCTTATCGATGACCTGCGCAAACGCATGCAGGCACGCGAGTTCGCCAATGCAGGCGCGATGCTCGAGCATCTGCGTGCACGGATGATCGCGCAACTGAGAGCGGTCGAGCATGCGCTGGAAATTCCGGATGGTTTGCGCCCGTTCGTGCTGCTTGTCATCGGCGTGAATGGCGTCGGCAAGACCACGACGATCGGCAAACTCGCCAAGTGGTTGAAGCGCGAGGGTCTCTCGGTCACGCTTGCCGCCGGTGACACCTTTCGCGCCGCCGCGGTCGAGCAGTTGCAGACCTGGGGTGAACGCAATGATGTGCAGGTGATCGCCCAGCCGGGAGGCTCCGATTCCGCCTCGGTGATCTTCGACGCTTTGCAGGCCGCCAAGGCCCGCGGAGCCGATGTGCTGATTGCCGACACCGCGGGCCGTCTGCACACCCAGGCCGGACTGATGGATGAACTGGCCAAGATCAAGCGCGTGCTCACCAAGATAGATACCGATGCACCGCATGAGACCCTGCTGGTGATAGACGGCAATACCGGACAGAACGCGATCTCACAGGCCAGACTGTTCCACAAGGCGGTCGGGCTTACCGGTCTGGTGATCACCAAACTCGATGGCAGCGCCAAGGGTGGCGTGGTGTTCGCGCTTGCCCGTGAGTTCAACATTCCCATCCGCTTCATCGGTGTCGGCGAAGGCATATTCGATCTGCGCACGTTCGACGCCGAGGAATTTGTCGATGGGCTGCTGCCACCCGCATTCGGCGCGGGCGCCTGAAAGGGATGCGACGCTGGGCCCGCTATGCCTTGCTGCTCGCCGGTCTCGGCTCAGTCGTGCTCGGGTTCGGCCTCTGGCGACTGTCGCGCGATGACGAACGCCTGACGCGCTGGCTGGCCGACTCGGTACGCTCGGCCACAGGTCTGGACATGCAAAGCCAGGACACCGGCGCCTTCGGTTTCTGGCCGCAACTTTCGGTCGCCCTCAATGACATCGAACTCCGCTCGCTTGATGGCAGTTCGACGCCAGCGCGGATCGACTCGATCCGGGTGCAGGTGCCCTGGTCCAGCGTATTTGGCCGCGAACTGCGTGCCAGCCGGGTTGTACTGCGCGGTGTTGATCTCGACGCGGCGGCCATATCGAGCTGGCTGGCCCATCGCGCCGATGCCGGGCCGCTGCCGGCATGGCGCTGGCCCGAGCTTGACGCTGCCTTGTTGATCGAGGACCTGCGCTATCTGGCGGCGGGCGCGGCCGGTAACGAGGTCGAGCAACTGGTGCTTGATCAATTGCATCTGGATCGCTGGATCATTGACGAGCCGTCGTCGCTGTCGGCGCGGCTGCGCCTGCCAGCGCTCGGGCCTGATCAGCTGCAGCTCAGCCTGGGATGTACACCAAGGCAGACCCGCAATGCGATCGCCGTCGAACCGTGCGCGGCAACAATTGGCGCCGACAACCGCGATGAACTTGCGCTTCGCGGCTATATCCGACTTGATGACAAAGCAGGCAGCGAGGTGCAGTTTCGCATCGAAGCAAGCGCACTCCCGGCCTGGTTGCCACTGGCGCCGGTCGGCAGCGAAGCCGAGCCGGTGAATATCGTGATGCGCCTGATTGGCGCGGTCGCCGGTCCGCTGAAGGTCAAATCCGGTGGCACGCTGGCGGCCAGCAATATCGATGTCGACGTCGTCCTACCCTACGGCTGGATCGATCTGGCCGGCGCTGCGGACTGGGAGGAACTCGCCGAGCGGGCGACCGGCAGTCTGAGTATCGATCGGTGGCAGAGCGGCGATCTGCGACTCGAAGACATCCGCTGGAGCAATGAGCCAGCCAATGGCAATACCGCGGAAGCGAGCACGTCGGTGGCACGCTTGCCCGTGTCGGGTGCGGAGTGACGGATGATTTCTCCGCGCGTCTACTGCGCTGGTTCTCCAGCGAAGGACGCCACGATCTTCCCTGGCAGCATCCGCGCAGCGCTTACCGGGTCTGGGTCAGCGAGATCATGTTGCAGCAAACCCAGGTAGCCACGGTAGTCAGCTACTTTGGTCGCTTCATGCAGAGGTTTCCAGATCTCGCGACCTTGGCCTGCGCTTCTCTCGATGACGTGCTGGCCCTGTGGGCGGGGCTTGGCTACTACAGTCGCGCACGTAATTTGCACCGCAGCGCGGGCATCTGCGTCGCGCAACACGACGGACAGCTACCCGACCAGGTCGATGCGCTGCGTGCATTGCCCGGCATCGGCCGCTCTACGGCGGCGGCGATCCTTGCGCAGGCACACGCCCAGCGCCTGGCGATACTCGACGGCAATGTGAAGCGCGTACTCAGCCGGCATGCCGGGATTGCCGGCTACCCTGGCCTGCCTACAGTCGAACGGCAGTTGTGGAAGGAGGCGGAAGCCAGGCTACCGCCGGCCGCACTGATCCAGCAAATGCCCGACTACACCCAGGCGCTGATGGATCTTGGCGCTGGTTTGTGCACGCGCGCCCGCCCGCGCTGCGAACACTGTCCCGTCCACTCCGATTGCGTGGCTCGGCGCGAGAACCGGACCGCGGAGCTACCGACGCGAAAAGCGGCGCGCGCGGTCCCCGAGAAATCGGTTCATCTGCTACTTGCCATCGATGCCGGTGGTCGTGTCTTGCTGGAACGCCGTCCGCCGAGCGGAATTTGGGGTGGACTGTGGAGCCTCCCTGAGTTTGCGCTCGCCGAGCCAGCACCTACCGGGGGCCTGGTGGCGGATATGCAATCGACAGGACGCGCGCTGGGTCTGACCCTTGAACCGGCGCGAACACTGGCCAGAGTCGAGCATCGCTTCACCCATTTCCTGCTGCATATAGACGCGTCGGTTGCCTCAGCGACGCCAACGCACGGGCACGCCTCGGAACCAAGCGATCGCGCCTGGGTGGATTTCAGCGAACTGGCGCGTTACGGAACACCAGCGCCGATCCGGCGGCTGCTCGAGTTGCAGTTCCGGCTGTGATCGCCGACGGCAGGCGGTCCGCATCGGCGTCCAGCTTCTGGTCGGGGCAGTCGACAACAGGACGCTCAGCCGGAAAGGAAGTTTGTCCCCGGCTCGGCTCGATCCAGGTCCGCACGACTCTCGGCAATCAGGGCTTCGACCACCGCCCGGCCAGCCTCAAGCCGACTCGCCCCGGCCTCGCGCGCCGATTGAAAAACCGCGATCTGCCGATCGGCGCTGCTGCCTCGATCAACGATCGCAGCGAGTGCGGAGATATCCTCCTGGCAGCCGAAAAATTCGGCATCTTCGGTGAGCAGCTTGCACAGCTCTTCGAGGCACTCGGCCACCGAACGACGCTGACTGGTGAACACATCGACCAGTTCGGCGCGCACGCCATAGCGCTTGGCCAGCCAGCGGTTCTCCTCGATTAGCGGGCGCGTCATCGAGTTCCAGCCGCGGCCGATCTCCGGTCGCCGTACCAGCAGGCGGAGCAGACAGCGGTACAGCGCAGCCAGCGCAACCGCGTCCGCAATCTGCGGGCACATGTCGCAAATCCTCAGCTCAAGGGTCGGAAATCGCATCGAGGGACGGATAGTCCACCAGAGATGGCTCGCGTTCTCGATGATGCCCGCCTGCGTCAGCGTCGCAACGAATCGTGCGTAGTCGCACTCATCTTCGAAGCGATCGGGAATGCCGGTGCGCGGCCACTCATCGTAGGCCGACTGCCGATAGCTCATCAATCCACTTTGTGCGCGCCGCCAGAACGGCGACGAAGTGCTGAGGGCAAGAAATAACGGCAGCCACGGCAGAGCGCGGTTCATCAGCTCGATACGATCGACGCCAGGCGGTGGCGCTACATGCACATGCAGTCCGCACAAAAGATTGCGCCGACCGATGATCTGGAAGTCCTCCAGCATTTTCCGGTAGCGTGGCTTCGCTGTATTGCGCTGCCCGCCCCAGTCCGCAGTCGGATACGTGCCGGAAGCGACCACGACCAGATCGTGCTGATCGGCTGTTTGAATCAACTGCTGCCTGAGTTGGCGCATCCTGGCACCGAGTTCAGCAATGCTGGCGCACACGGCGGTGTTGGTTTCGATCTGTGATTGCAGCAACTCCCTGCTGACGCGAATTCCCATCTGCTCTTTGCAATCGAGCAAAAATCCGGCCGAGATCCGGCGCGCAATCCGCAGACTGTCGGCCTCGGCGAGGAAGAACTCTTCTTCGGCGCCGATCGTGTAGTGATCATCGGTGGTCATGCGCATTCTCGCTTCTCGATCCTGACCCAGGGTGGCGCATCGGACTGGTCTGCCAGACTCGGCGCGGGGTAAAGTGACAGGGCAAGCCACGCGACACAAACCGCTGCCAAATTCAATATTGTGCTGCGCGAAAATATGCTCAGTGCGTTGGGACACCCAGCGCATCGGCAACACGCGCGGCGGTATCTACAAAGGCACGCATCAGCGGTTCAGGAGAGAGCAGATCGGCCGCCTGCGGCCAGTGGAATTCCGGATGCCACTGCACGCCGTAAACGAATCCCGGCGCATCGCGCCGGATCGCCTCAACCACGCCATCATGAGCACGGGCTTCAATCACGAATCCCGGCGCCAGTCGACGGACCGCCTGATGATGGATCGAGTTGACCCGCGCCGTACTTATTCCCTCGTGCAGTTCGGACAACAGGGCGCCCTCGACGATGGCGATTTCATGCCCGTGCAGATCATAGGCGTCAGCGTCGACGTGATTGTGGCTGGTCGCCCCATCCGCGACCAGGTCCTGATAGAGACTGCCGCCGAACGCGACATTGATCAATTGCATGCCACGACAGATGCCGAGCACCGGTTTGCCAGCGGCGACGAACGCATGCAGCAAGGCAAGCTCGAATCGATCACGCACCGAGTCCGGGGTGCCAAGGCAGGCACGAAGGTCCTCGCCATAAGTTGCCGGATGCAGATCGGCACCGCCCTGCAGGATCAAACCGTCCAAGCGCTGGGCGTAGTCCTCGACATCGATCTCGGAACGCTTGATATCGCCTTCGCGCTGCACCGTCGGAATCATCACCACCACGGCACCGGCCGCGACTGCCCAGTGGGCGACCGACTGCTCCAGGTACTGCAGGGTTTTGCCGCGGAAACCGAGCTCCTTGGGCACATCGCGCAGGATTCGGGGAGAAATACCAATCAGTGGCGCGCGTGCTTTCATGCTTACGGATGCTAGCTTTGTCGATACGGCCCGCGCCTAACAACAAGGGGGCATTTTGCTGACACGACCGGCGTGGCGCGCGCCCGAGCAAGCGCCCACAATCGCCGCGTTCCGGGCCTTCAAGAACTCCTCCAAGGCGACCACGGTCCCCTTTGGGGTGAACATGAATCCAAGTTTCGCAACAGCCTGCGCCGCCGCGCGCCGCCGCAGTCGCTACCGCTATCGCTGGCATTGATCTCACGCTACGCGGCGCCCGCCCTTGCGCAGGACGCAGAAAGCAAGGCCGAGGCTGCCACCAAGATGGAAACCATGGTCGTCACCGGATCGCGCATCAAGCGCGCTGAGATCGAAGGGCCAGCCGCGGTCACTATTGTCACATCAGCCGGCTGCCTGACGGGTCTCTCGCGCAACCGCCAGCCCTACGAGTTCGGGCCTGATTCGGCGTTCTGCCAGGCCATCCTGACCCGTGTAGATCGCCTCAGTTCACCGGGCTCCACCCAGGGCGGTCAAATCAGCGAGATCCGCAGCGGTCCAATCAATCGCGCCCTGCTGGCGACCAAGGGCATCGACGCCTCGGTCACCTATCGCTTCGACACCGACAGACTCGGCGCCTTCACGGGGACGACCGGGTGGTCGCATACGCTGGAGCAGAAGACCCGCGAGTTCGAAACCGATCCAATCATCAGCTACCGCGACCGACTCACCAATTTCGACTTCCGCAGCCGTGTCCGCAGCACGCTGAACTGGCAGGTCGGGCCTCGGTGTTCGCGCTGCGCCTGGGCAGCCTGCCGAACTGGCAGGAAACCGGCCGCATTGCACCGGCTACCTTCTGAAACCTCAATGTCGGCAAGCAGTTGAGCAAGGACCTAAAGGTCACGCTGTTCGTCAACAATGTGTTCGACAAGATCGCCCCGCGTGACGATGGCTTCAACAGCTATCCGTACTTCTGGCGCGCGTTCGATCCGGTCGGTCGCGAAATCGCCCTGCAGGCAGACATCGCGTTCGATTGATCCTGAGTCACTGCAGTACACCGAAAGCCCGGCGCAAGCCGGGCTATTGTTTGATGCCCGGTGAGAACCAACCGCCGGCAAGCGCCCGCAATGCGCGATAATGAGCGATGACTGACATCGTCCTGTCCACCCTCAACGCCCGCTACGCGCATGCCTCGCTCGGTCTGCGCTATCTGCGCGCCAACCTTGGCGAACTGCACGCCCAGTCCAGCATCGCCGAGTTTGTCATTGGCCAGAAGACCGAGGAGATCGTCGAGCAGATCCTGGCCCGGCGGCCGCGGGTACTCGGCCTCGGCGTCTACATCTGGAATGTCGAGGAGTCCACGCGCCTGGTGGCCCAGCTCAAGATCGTGGCGCCGGAGTTGGTGATCGTGCTTGGCGGACCCGAAGTGAGTTACGAGTCCACTGAACAACGTATCTGTGCGCTCGCCGACTATGTGATCACCGGCTGGGGCGATATCAGCTTCGCCGCCCTGTGTCGGCAGCTGCTTGCCGGCGAGCGACCGCCGCGCAAGCTGATGGCCGGCATTCAGGCCGACCTGCCCGACCTGCAACTGCCCTATGGCGAGTACACCGACGAGGATGTGCGCGGCCGTCATCTGTACGTCGAGGCCTCGCGCGGCTGTCCATTCAAGTGCGAGTTCTGCCTGTCGGCGCTCGACAAGACCGCATGGGCCTTTCCACTCGAAGCCTTTCTCGCCGAGCTCGAAGCGCTCTACGCACGAGGCGCTCGCCAATTCAAATTTGTCGATCGCACGTTCAATCTGAAGATTGATACTTCACTCGCGATTCTTGATTTTTTCCTCGGCAAGATCGAACTGGCGCCGGAAGACCCCTGTTTCGCCCACTTTGAATTGATCCCGGATCATTTACCGGAAAAACTGAAATCGTCGATCGCCAGATTCCCGGCGGGCACCTTGCAATTCGAAATCGGCATTCAGACTTTTGATGCCGAAGTGCAGAGCAGAATTTCGCGACGGCAGAAAAATGACCTGGCCAGCGCCAACATACGCTGGCTGCGCACGCACAGTCACGCGCACCTGCACGTCGACCTGATTGCCGGCTTGCCCGGCGAGGGCATCGAGCAGTTCGCCGCTGGCTTCGATCGCCTGGTTGAATTGGCGCCGCACGAAATCCAGTTCGGCATACTCAAGCGTCTGCGCGGCGCACCGATCGCGCGGCACAGCGATGAGCATGCGCTGCGCTTCAATCCCGATCCTCCCTACAACATCCTATCCACCCGCGTGATCGATTTCGCCACCATGCAGCGACTGTCACGCTTCTCACGCTACTGGGACATCGTCGCCAATTCCGGTCGCTATCCGCGTACGCTCGCCCTATTGCTGGCCGACGCAGCATTCGACAATTTTCTCGCGTTCTCCGACTGGCTCTATGCCACGACGCGGCAGACCCACGCGCTCGCGCATGAGCGACTGGTCCATTTGCTGCACGATTTCCTGCTCGGCGTGCGCGCCCTGAACGCAGCCCAGGTAAACGCCGTGCTGCTCGAAGACTATCGCGCCGCCGGCGGGCGCAGCCGATTGCGCTTCGAGGCCGAGGACAGCCTGCTGCCTCCGCCGCGACCACGCAAATCGGCAAGTTCGCTACCCTCGCGGCAGTCGCGTCATCTGCAGGGCAAGGCCTAATGGCGTGGTGAGGCCGACTGAGGGCGCACGCCGGGGCGCTGCTGAAACGGGACCCGAAGGGAACTGCGGTCGCCGGCCTCGTGAGTCGTCGACCCGCGTGGAAGATGCCCGCGCGCCGGTGATGCCACTCCAGCCAAGCAGATTCAGCGCAACTCGGAGTTGCTGGACCATACGGCCGCGAATTGTCCAGCAGACAGCGGGTGATGACGGAAGCAGCGCCGGTCAATTGAAATCAAAGGTGACGCATTCCCTGCAACGCGGTAGATTCACCCCTGTCCGAAGTCGGAGCGCCGATCCGCCTCCGGTTGTAGTCATGTACCGATGATTTGTTGGCAGGAAATTCGACTGCCACGAGTCTCGTGCCTTGGGGTGACCTGATGCTTTCCAGTGGCAGGCATTGTCGCAGGGCGGCGTCGTGTCGCGTTTCGTGCGCGCTGGTCAATCCATCGATCCAGCCGCCGCTCTCTAGACGTGGGGATAGCCGAAGTGAAGCTACGATCAGATTTTCTGAAACCTGCAATCGCATTTGCAAGCGCGCTCACCTTTTTTTCGACCTCAGTATTGGCAGCATCAACTGACCCTCGACCGGGTCGGACGGCACAGTTCAATACGGTGGAAACCCCACAAGCAGTGCTCAAATCTTCCCCACTGCCGTACACGGCAACTGCGGAGAATTTTGCGGTCACCCCTGCAGTACGTGACCTGCCCGCAGAGATTCCCGAGGGTCCACGCCGCGACAAATTCGACAACTATGTCGAGCGCTGGGAGCGCGAGAACAAAGATCAGATCAATCCGCTGGTCGCTGGTGCTGGCGCCGATGGCGAGGCTGCATTTGTCGATCCGCTGCTCAAGTTCAATGCCGCCATGGCACCGCTGGTGATGCCCGGACCGGCGTTCACCTTTGAGGGCGTCAACAGCGACGATCGAGCGGCGGTTTTTGGTAATCGAGTCATGCCGCCCGACACCCAGGGCGATGTCGGCCCCAATCACTACGTCAGCATGGTCAATGGCCCGGTCGGTATCTACAACAAGACCACCGGCGTATTGGCCGCGCCATTGTTCAAGCTGAGCAGCTTGTTCTCCGGATTTCCGGCCGACAATATATGTCGGACCACCGACAACGGCGATCCGATCGTCATGTACGACAGCCTCGCCGACCGCTGGATCATCACCCAGTTTGGCTTCATCAGCTCGGGCTCGCCGCCGTGGTTCGAGTGCATCGTGGTCTCGCAGACTTCTGACCCGACGGGTGCGTACTTTGCCTATGCCTTCCGCACACCGGACGTCGGCACCTTCCCCGACTATCCCAAGCTCGGCGTATGGCCCGATGCCTATTACATGACCGATCACCAGAACGGCTTCCTGGCGCCCCCAGGTGCAGCCGGCGGTGGCACCGGTTTCTTCGCCTTTGACCGCGCCAAGATGCTCGCCGGCGATCCGACCGCCACATTCATCTACTTCAACCGTCCGACCCCCGGTGAAGGCGGAATACTTCCCAGCGATATCGATGGGATCAGTCCGCCGCCGGTGGGGACGAGTCAGCTGCTGTTCCGCTTCACGGCGGATGAATTTGGTGGCGCCTTCACAGACGCGGTAGTGCCCTACGAGTTCATTCCCAATTTCGCCACACCGGGTGCCTCAACCTTGACGGTGTTGACACCGATCCCGGTTGCGGCATTTGATGCACGGCAACCGTCCGGACGGGCAGATGTTGAGCAGCCGGCACCCGCATTGGCTACTGAGAATCTGGATTCGCTGAATGACCGCGCGATGTTCCAGACTTCGTATCACAACCTCGGCACCCAGGCAGCACCGATCAACTCGTACACGATCACATGGGGCGTAAACGTCAGCGGTGCTGGCGCGGGTACTCTGGCCGCAACAACGTTTACGTCGGGCATCCGCTGGACGGAGATGCGGCGCGACCTTGCTGGCGTAGTGACCATTCGTGATCAGGGCACGCACGCGGCAACCGACGTGAATGGGGCGACGGGAACCAACTTGTTCATGCCGCATATCGCCCAGGACCATATGGGCAACATCGCGGTCGGCTATACCGCATCAAGTACCACCGTCTTCCCGGGCGTTCGCTGGGCGGGACGCACTGGCGCGGCGCCGACCAGTTCATTGAACGAGGGTGAAGCCGTGATGTTCGCGGGCACCGGCGTGCAGCGCGCAACCAATTCGCGCTGGGGCGACTACAGCTCGATGAGCATTGATCCGAGCGATTCCTGCACGTTCTACTATCATCAGGAATATCGTGATGCCGTGAACAATGCGAACGCCTTCGCCTGGAACACACGTGTCGGCCGCTTCCAGTATCCGACCTGCACACCCGCGCCCAAGGGAACCTTGGTCGTCAACGTAACCAACTGCGCCAACGGAAATCCGGTGCCGGGCGCGCTGGTCTCGGCAACCGGCGGGTTCATGCAGCCGAGCAACGCCGCAGGTGCTGCGACATTCTTTGCGCCACCTGGCACCTACTTGGCGACAGCAAGTGCTCCGAATTCCTCGTCTACTACGGACAGCGGAGCGATCACGGATGGCGGTACCACCACGTTGAACGTCTGCCTGTCCGGCGTAGCCGCAATCAACAGTCAAAATGCCACCTTGACGGCAGAGAGCTTCGCACCAGCCAATAACGCTCTGGATCCTGGAGAAAACGTTACGGTTGATTTCTGTGTCCTCAACACGGGTTTGGCCGATACCGTCAGTTTGGTCGGCACACTTGCCGCGAGCGGCAACGTAACCACACCAGGTGCGCCGCAGAACTTCGGCGTGGTCGTTGCAGGTGGATCTGCGGTCTGTCGTCCGCTCACCTTCACTGTCAATCCGGCAATGACCTGTGGCGACGATGTACTTGCCACTATCGATTTTGTCGATGGCGCGACGGTCTTTGGACCCAAGACATATATGTTCAGTACCGGCGTGGTTTCAGGTAGCGGGACCCAGACCGTGAGCTACACCGGGCCGGCCATCGCGATCCCAGACAATACGCCCGCTGGAATCATTGCCCCGCTGGTGGTATCGGGTGTGGGTGGCGAAGTGATTGATCTGAATTTCCGCTTTGACGCCGATGCCGGCGGCGGTTGCACAGCCAGTCTTGCCAACGTCAATGCCGCCGTGGATCACACGTTCATCGGTGACCTCGCGTTCCGCCTGACATCCCCAGGGGGCACCACCGTCACGGTAATGTCGGGTCGAGGTGGCACGCGTGAAAACATCTGCACCACCACCCTTGACGACGATGGCGGATTCCCATCGCTGAGCACGGTGAGCAGCACCGCCGGCCAATTCCTCTCGGGCAATTTTGCGCCGGACAATCCGCTTTCCGGATTCGACGGTCAGACTGCCAACGGCACCTGGACTCTGACTGCCGCTGACGTTGCCAACGCTGATGTCGGTAGTCTGCGCCGCTTCTCGCTGGTGATCACCAATGAGAACCGCGTATGCGCCGGTGGAATAGTTGACGGAGTATTTGCGAACGGCTTCGAATAAACCCTGGGCAAGTGCAATTGAAGGCGGGTGCCAATGCGGTGCCCGCCTTTTCTTTTGTGGCCAGCAGGCGATCACAGGCTATGCTGGAGCGGAATGCCACATGGCCGGTTCCAGCATCGCGAAACGGAATACTTTGCAGCGGAGCAACCATTGTCTCGTCGACTTCGAAAACCGGGTGAACTGCTACCAATCCAGACTTCGATGTCAGCAACGTTCCGAGGCTGCACCACGCCAACCGGTGCTTTCAGGTTGAGTTGAATGCCTCCGCTGGGTAACCGCATGGAATGCTGCAGGGATCGGTCCACTTCGCGTTCAGCATGCGCCCGCGTTGCCCGCTGTTGCCCGCTGTTGCCCGCATTGAATCAGGAATGAGTTTTCTCAACCCGCTTCACTCAAAATAATCCGGGAGACTCGATCGGGGTGATTTGCGCCTGGTTTGGCCAAATTCGTAAATATTGTTTACATCGTCCGCCTGCTCCACCCGCTCCTTCCAGCCCAACCGACGGCGCATCCCGATAGAGTCGAATCATCACCGGCAATTCAGGCAAAGCGTGGATATCGATCCGCCACGCGGATCGGCGTTCGTGTTTGATCAGCACCGTGCAAATTCCAGGCCCTAACTCGCGCGAACAAGATATCGACCGGCAGGAATGGTCGCAGGAACTGCGCGCGCGTTTCCTCGGCATCGGGATGGTCGCCGTGGCAGCCGCCTGCCTGCTGTTCGGTATCACCCGCCTGGCGCTGCAGGTACAGACCGGCCTGCGCACACCATGGCTGTTCAATTTCGCCGGTGTCGCCGCGATCGCCGCGCTGTATTGCTGGTATCGACGTGCCCCCGAATTGCGCAGCGGAGCAGCGGTGCACGGCACCGCAGGGATTGCCAGTGTCTTGTTGATCGTGCCGGTGGCCTATGGCATGCCCTCGACCGTCTGGTGGCTGTGCCTGGTCGGCTTCGCAATGACCTTGATGAGCAAACGCCGTGAAGCCGTCCTATGGGCGATCTCCACGGTTGTTCTGGTGGCGGCCGCGCCGATGTTGGGCTCAGTCTTGCAGATTCCGGGCGCAGCCGGCGAACAGGTGCTCGAGGCAAACCTCGCGCGTACCGCGTTCGCCATCATCCTGTTCGGCATCGCCTACGCTTTTCGTCGGGAGATCGAGCAGCGAACCAGCAGCCTCACCGCGCTCACTGCCGACCTCCAGGCCGCGAGCACGGCGAAGGACCGCTTCCTGGCCCACATGAGCCACGAACTGCGCACGCCCCTGCATGGCCTGCTCGGCATGGCCGAACATGCCCTCAACGAGCCACTGGACAGTCCCCAGCGCCGCCGGATCGAGGCGATTCGCGATTCCGGCACCACATTGTTACGCCTGCTCAATGATGTCCTCGACTTCGGTCGCGCAAACGCGAATGCGTTGATTCTCGATGCGCAGACATTCCCCTTGCACGACACCATCGCCGATGTGCTGCCGCCGTTCGTCGCGCAGGCGCGCCAGCGCGGCCTGCGCTGCAGTGCAAGCGCGGCTTCGGGTATGCGCAGATGGCGCGTCGGTGACGCCGCGCGGATTCGCCAGATCGTGCTCAACCTGGTATCGAACGGACTGAAGTTCACCCGTGAAGGCTTTATCGAGATCCACCTTGCACCTTGGCCTGAGTTTGCCGACGGAGTTCTGCTGCGCGTAACCGACAGCGGTATCGGCATCCCAGCCGAGTTGAACAACCAGATCGGCGAGGCCTTCGTCCAGGGCGAAACCGGCCCAGCGCGCGCGCATGGCGGCGCCGGACTGGGGCTGGCGATGGTGCGCGAGTTGGCGCAACGGATGAAGGGCAAGGCCGAGCTGGAGGTTTCACCGCGCGGCGGCACGATCGCCTCGATATACCTGAGGCTGCCCTTCAGTGAGGACGATCCGGACAGCGGAACCACCGATCTGCTCGAAATCCGCCGGCCGGCAACGACACACGCGACCAGACCGGCTCGGCGCACGCGAACCCAGCGCATCCTGGTCTGCGAGGATGATCCACTTGGCCAAGTGTTGCTGGCCGCCACCTTGACCTTGCTCGGTCATGATTATGTGTTGGCCAATGATGGCGCGGAAGGGATCGAGCTGATCTATCGCGGCAACTTCGATCTGGTGCTCAGCGATATCGAAATGCCCAAAATGGATGGCTACGGATTCCTGCAGAAGCTGCGTGAATTCGAAGCCGAGCAGACCCGCAGGCCAATCGCCGTGGTCGCCGTTACCGCCCACGCCGAACCACGTGATCGCGCCCGCTTTCTGGAAGCCGGATTCGACGAATATCTTGCCAAACCATTCTCGATCGACGAACTTGAGCAATTGTTGGGCCGGATCGTCGGGCGCGATCCGGGCGACGCCGGTTCGACCTGAGCGAGCCTCCGTATTGGCGCGATCCTGTCTCAGCCGATTCGATGCCCCTAGGAATTGCCCGTGTCACCGCCGAACTGTCCTGACCCAAGCGCGCCGACGCAAGCATCCGCTGATAGCGAGTCAGTGGCACTCGATGTCCTGATTGTCGGTGCCGGATTTGCCGGACTTGCGATGGCAAACGCCCTGCAACGACGTGGCATCGAACGCTATCGGATTGTCGAGAAGGCCGCGACGGTTGGTGGCACCTGGCGTGAGAACACGTACCCCGGTGCTGCCTGCGATGTGCCCTCGCACCTGTATTCGCTGTCGTTCGCTCCGAATGCTTTCTGGTCGTGCCTGTTCGTCGGTCAGCCGGAGATCCAGGCCCATCTGCAATCCAGTTGGGCGCCGTGGATCAAGCGCAACCAGATCAGCTTCGAATGGACCCTCGCGTCCTTGCGTTGGGATGACGCGGCGCACTGCTGGATTGCGCGCAGCAGCAAGGGTGACCAGCTTCGTTCGCGCTTCGTCGTGTCCGCGCTCGGCGGCCTGCATGTACCCAGTCTCCCGGACATCCCAGGCCATCAACGGTTCAACGGCGTCAGCTGGCACAGTGCAAAGTGGCAGCACGCTCAGCCACTCTCCGGGAAGCGCATTGGCGTCATCGGTACCGGCACCAGCGCCATCCAGCTGGTGCCCGAGCTTGCCAAGCTGGCCGGGATGCTCACCGTTTTCCAGCGCACTCCGGTATGGGTACTGCCGCGACCTGATCTGCGCATTCCAGAATGGATGCAACGACTTCTGGCCCGCTTGCCGCTCATGCGACTGGCACTGCGCGGCGTGCTGTATCTGATGCTGGAAGTTCTTTCATTGACCCTGCTCAAACCCTGGACCGCATTCTGGGCGCGTGCAAACGCCCGCTTTCACCTCTGGCGCCAGGTGCGTGATCCGGCTCTGCGCGCCCGGCTGCGACCGGACTATCCACTGGGCTGCAAGCGCATTGCGCTGTCGAACAACTTCTATCCAAGTCTGGCCCGCGCCAATGTCCAACTCGAATCCTCGGCCATCTCTGCGATCGAAGAATCCGGCGTACGCCTCGCCGATGGCCGTCTGGTCGAGCTCGATGCACTGATCTACGCGACCGGATTTCGACCGATGGATGTGATCGCCAATATCTGCATCACCGGTCAATCTGGACGTGAACTCTCCGATGCCTGGAGAGAACGCCCGCGCGCCGCTCTGGGTATGGCGGCGCATGGATTTCCCAATCTGTTTTTCCTGCTCGGACCGAACACCGCACTGGGTCACAATTCGGTGCTGTACATGATCGAGTCACAGGTGCTGCACATTGATCGATTGCTCGAACGCATGCGCCAACGTGGTCAATCACGGGTAGAGGCAACACAGGCTGCTGAGCAGAAGTTCATCGACCGCATCGATAGAGCGTTTCCGGGAACGGCCTGGGCAGGCGGCTGCAACAGTTGGTACATCGACGCCACTGGGCAAAATATCGCGCTGTGGGTCGGCCCGTCTTGGCGCTACCGACGGCTGGTCAGACATCCTCGCGATAGCGATTACCGGTTTGACTGCTCGTCCACGGGCACCGCCGCCTGAACAAGCGACCCCGACTTGATCAGGCGGGGCGTAGTATCTTTGCCGCCCTCAAAACCCGCCAGCCAGAGCAGGACAGGCTTCGTGCTACGAATTTCCGACATCAAGCTGCCGCTCGATCACCCGGACGCCGATCTGGTCGCCGCGATTCTGGGCCGCCTCGGCATTGCAGCAGAGCAGCTGCTTGGCTACACCTTGGCCAAGCGCAGTCACGATGCCCGTCGCCGTGGTGCGATCCAGCTGATCTATGCGGTCGATGTCGAACTGGTCGACGAGGCCAGCGTGCTGCGCGAATTGCCCGATGATCCCGGCGGTCGTGGAGCCAAGGTGCAGCCCACACCCGATACCGGCTATCGCTTCGTTGCCCGTGCGCCGGTCGCCGCCCCACTGCCGCGGCCGATCGTGATCGGCACTGGACCCTGCGGATTGTTTGCCGCCCTGATCCTCGCCCAGATGGGATTCCGCCCGATCGTGCTCGAACGCGGCAAGGCTGTGCGCGAACGCACCGTGGACACCTTCGGGCTTTGGCGTCGGCGCCAGCTCAATCCGGAATCCAATGTGCAGTTTGGCGAGGGTGGTGCCGGCACTTTCTCCGACGGCAAGCTGTACAGCCAGGTCCGCGACCCGCTCCATCACGGCCGCAAGGTGCTGAGCGAGTTCGTCAAAGCCGGTGCGCCAGAGGAAATCCTCTACGTCAGCAAGCCGCATATCGGCACGTTCCGGCTGGTCACCATCGTTGAGCACATGCGCGCCAGCATCATTGAGCTCGGCGGTGAGATCCGCTTTTCCAGTCGTGTCGATGATCTGCTGATCGAGACCGATAGCGAAGGCCAGCGCCATCTTCGTGGCGTCATACTCGCCAGCGGTGAACAGTTGCGCGCCGACCATGCGGTGCTCGCACTCGGCCACAGTGCACGCGACACCTTCGCGATGCTTGCCGAGCGCGGCGTCTATCTCGAAGCGAAACCGTTTTCGATCGGTTTTCGAATCGAGCATCCGCAATCACTGATCGATCAGGCCCGTTTCGGTAGTCAGGCTGGCCACGCCCTGCTCGGTGCTGCCGATTACAAACTGGTGCACCACTGCCAGGGCCGGCATCCCGGTCAGGGTCGTTCGGTGTACAGCTTCTGCATGTGTCCCGGGGGCACCGTGGTGGCCGCGGCATCGGAACCCGAGCGCGTGGTGACCAATGGCATGAGCCAGTACTCGCGCAACGAACGCAACGCCAATGCGGCCATCGTGGTCGGCATTGATCCGGTCGATTACGCAGCCTACGGTAGCGGCCCGCTCGCCGGAATCGCACTGCAACGGCATTGGGAATCCCGTGCCTTTGTCGATGGCGGCAGCAACTACAGCGCGCCTGCCCAGCGCGTCGAAGATTTTCTGAAGGCGCGCGCTTCAACCGGATTCGGCACGGTGCAGCCATCGTATACGCCGGGGCCGCGACCGACCGACCTTGGCGAATCCCTGCCGGACTACGCGATCGCGGCGATCCGCGAAGCACTCCCGGCATTTGATCGGCAGATCCGCGGATTCGCCATGGCCGATGCCCTGCTCACCGGTGTCGAGACGCGCACTTCATCGCCACTGCGGATACGCCGCGGTGACGATTGCCAGAGTCTCAACACGCGCGGTCTCTATCCCGCCGGCGAAGGCGCAGGCTATGCCGGCGGCATCCTGTCCGCGGCCATCGATGGCATCGCAGTTGCCGAAGCGCTCGCCATGGAGATCAGCACGAGCAGACAGCCCAGGGGCAGTTGACCATCCAGACACCGACGACGGGCGCTCCTGCGTTCAGAGCAATGCCTGCTGGTCCAGCAGTTCTACGATGCGATCTTCATCGAAGCCCTCGATGCTGTTGCTGCCGATCAGGATGAAGGGCACGGCAACTGCGCCCAGGGAGCGTGCCTCGGCGGCCGCATCGGCTGAGGCATCGACCTCCAGTTCGACATAGCGCACCTTCCTCGCATCCAGCAGTTCCCGCGCCTGGCGGCAGTAAGGACAACTCGCAGTCCCATACAGGACCACACTCGCGTTGACGCGCGACTGGATCAGCGCGTAGTCGCCCGCGCGTACAGTTGGGCCGGGCGGATCGTTCAACGGGTTGTTGCTGTACAGATAGCCGGCGCCAAGGCCCAGGCCCATTGCAGCAAAAAGGAAAACGGTGAGGCGAAAAAGCTTCATGGAATCTCCAGAAAGTCCAGAAGGACCATCACTTGAGGCAGACCAGGCCCGGATACCCGCCGACGGTGCGCGCGCGCCAACCGGGGGATCGGCGCGAGCATCGGGAATATCCGGGCAAGGTTGCCGACGGATTACGGAATCTGGCAGTTGGGAATCGTCTGCGCGCAGTTGGCCACGCAGCCGCGGTAGATGCGCATGCAGTTTCCAGAGCCGCTGGCCACGCAGGCGATGCGCGCATCATCACAGGCGGTGTGACAACTCCAACACGGGCCATTGTTTTCCCAGGCGAACGCACCCACCGACATGGCGAGACCGAACACGAGCGCACTGAGTGCAGAAATCTTGAGACGGGAAGACTTGAACATTGTTGATTCCTTGTGGGATGGGAGCCGAGACGGCACGATTCCGCCCCTAACGACTCCGAGTGGGCACTACTGTGTTCGCCCCGCCAGAGCAGGCCGCCCACGTGGTCGGCGCACTCATGACGAAGCAAGCACAGGACTGAGAGCCGACAGGCCTCTCATCCACCCCAATCGGAAATCGGGCGAAATTCGGACCAGGTGCGCCGGTTGCGCACGTCCCGGCGCCGCCGTGTCGAGCGTCGCGATACCCGATTGACCTGCCCGCCCATGCAAACCCGATGGCGTCTTTCCGCGTCTATGTCCGGGTTGTAGCGCGTTGCGGCGTCCGAGCCAGCATGTGCTTCAAGAAATCAAGGGCTCCCAAGCCAACCCTTGGCACGTGCCGCGATGGCATGGCACCACTAGGCTCCTTCACTTTGCCGGATATCTCATGCCCAAGTCGATTGCTCGAACCATCTGCACCGCTGGATTGGCGCTGTTCCTTGCCACTTCGGCAGTGCTTGCCGATCCCACCACGGTTACCGAAGTGCCTTCCGTTGCGGGCGAGCTGATCCTCGATGGCGTCCCGGACGAGGACTTCTGGGCCAGGGCCGCGCAAATCGAACTGGTCTACGAAACCCAGCCCGCAGAGAATGCGTCGGCATCGGTAAAGACCACCGCCTATCTCGCCGACAATGGCCGCGAAATCCTGCTGGCGTTCCGCGCAGAGGATCCGGACCCGTCGAAGATTCGCGCCTTTCTGCGCGACCGCGACAGCCTGTGGCAGGATGATTTTGTCGGCTTCTCGATCGATACCTTCAATGACCAGCGTCGCGCCTTCGAGTTTTTCGCCAATCCCCTCGGTGCCCAGGGTGATCTGATCCTTGATGGCGCCAGCGGCCAAGAGGACTCGAGCTGGGATGGACTGTGGGACAGCGCCGGCCAGATCAATGCCAACGGCTACACCGTCGAGATACGCATTCCCTATTCGACCTTGCGCTTCCAGAAGTCCGATGGTCCGCAGACCTGGGGTGTCGACGTGCTGCGCTTCTATCCACGCGACAAGCGCTACCGCCTGTCAAACAACAAGCTCGTCCGCAGCAACAACTGCTATCTATGCGGCCTCAGCAAACTGAACGGATTTTCCAATGCCAATCCGGGTCGCGACCTCGAGATTACCCCAACACTGACCGCGCGCTATGGTCAGCAGCGCGAGCCGGGACAACCCTGGCAGGGCGATGGCGGTGACGCGGAATTTGGCGTCGATGTGAAGTGGGGCCTGGGTCCCAACAGCACCTTGAATGCCACACTCAATCCAGATTTTTCGCAGGTCGAGAGCGATCAGGCACAGCTGGATCTCAATACGACATTCGCTTTGTTCTTCCCGGAAAAGCGCCCGTTCTTTCTCGAAGGTGCCGACTACTTCAATACACCCAACAATGTGTTGTACACGCGCACCGTTGCCGACCCTGACGCCGGCCTGCGTCTGACTGGTCGCAGTCAACAGCACACCTATGGCGTTTTCGCGGCTCAGGACGCAAGCACCCAGATCCTGATCCCTGGCGTATTCGGATCGCAGTTTCGCTCACTGGATCAGGAGTCCACTGCCGCCGCTGGCCGCTACCGCTACGACTTCGATGGCCAGGCCAGTCTCGGCGCGGTGAGCACACTGCGCAGCGGCGACGACTACCAGAATTTTCTTGGCGGCATCGACGGCCGCTGGCAGCACGAGGGTCATACGCTGACTGGACAATGGCTGAGCACGCACACCGAGAACCCGGACGACATCGGCCTGCCCGATCAGCAGGATGGCGATGCGCTGTTCGGTGCTTACAATTTCAGCAATCGCAACTGGGGATTCAACGCGACCCATGTGCGCTTTGACGAAGGCTTCCGCGCCGATCTCGGCTTCATCGGTCAGGTCGGCTACGACAAGTCCGTGGTCGGCGGTTCGCGAACCTGGCACGGCGCGGATGGTGCTGCGATCAACCGCGCACAACTGAACGGCGATTGGGATATCACACACGACGAGAACGGACGCGTGCTGGAACGCGAGATCGAGGCTTATTTCTCAGTGAATGGCCCGCTGCAGAGCTTCTTTCAGCTGGGCGGCCTGACCCGCGACCGGCTCTGGAACAATCAGCTGTTTCCGGAAAAGTGGCTGAGCTTCTACACCGAACTGACCCCGCGCTCGGGACTGAGCCTCGGCGGCTTCGTGCGCAAGGGGGATCAGATCGATTACGCCAATACCCGCCTCGCCGATGTGATCAATATCGAGCCTTGGATCAACATGAATATCGGCAAGGGCATCGACGCGCGAATCAGTCACAGCTACCAGCAGCTGTCACGCGATGGCGGCGATCTGGTGACTGCGCGGCTGACCGATCTGCGGCTGAGCTGGCAACTCAATCTGCGTCAGCGTCTGCGCCTGTCGGCGATCTGGCAGGACATCGAGCGCGACCTCGCGCTGTACACACAGCCCGAGCGCTTCGATGCACGCTCGCGCGATCTTGGACTACAGTTCCTCTACTCGTACAAGATCAATCCACGCACCGCCCTGTACGCCGGTTACTCGGACGGTCGATTCGCCAATGACCAGGTCAGCGGCCTGTTTGCTTACGACCGCACAATCTTTATGAAGCTTGGCTACGCCTGGCAGCCAGAGTGAGGCCCGGCGACGAGCGCAGTCGAACCGTTCTCGATGAGCCTTTCTGCGTGGATGCCGACCCGACTGGTCGTCCGGTTGTTCCCCGGTTCGGCACGATTCCCTGTCAACCCAATCGGTGATCGGTCAATTCCTGCCACAGTCGGGATCCCGACATCTGCGGCGGCGTGGACGCGGGCGCGAAACAGGAGGCTGAGCGTCTGCAGCGGCCACCCGGCTCGGTTAAGCTTGAAGGCTGATCCCATCGGATGACGTTCATGCACGTTCGCCTGCTGTTCTGCCTGTTTTGCCTGACGTGTCTGCATTGGGCTCCGTCCGCGCAGTCTGCTGCGCCAGCGCCGAATCACGCTGTGCTCTGCGAGAACGGCATGGCCGAGGGTTTCCCCTGCAACAAGGTCAACCTCGCGGCGCATATCACCAATTCACAGATGGGCGGCAGCGCTGGCAATGACATCTGGGGCTGGACTGATCCGCTGACCGGCAAGGAATACGCCCTGATGGGCCTGAACAATGGCACCGCCTTTGTCGATATCAGCGACCCGGAGTTTCCGATCCGACTGGGTCGCCTGCCAACGCACACCAGCAATTCAAGCTGGCGCGATATCAAGACCTATGGCAACTATGCCTACATCGTGTCCGAGGCGGTCGATCACGGCCTGCAGGTCTTCGACCTGCGCCGCCTGCGCAATGTCGCCGCGCCACCGGTGGTCTTTACCGAAGACGCCCACTATGCGCAGTTCGGTCGGGCCCACAATATCGTGATCGATACCGACAGCGGTTTCGCGTTCGCGGTCGGCTCGCAGCAGGGCAGCCAGACCTGCAGCGCGGGTCTGCATATGATCGATATCCGCAATCCACTCAGCCCGGTATTCGCCGGCTGTTTCGGCAGCGACGGCTACACCCATGATGCGCAATGCCTGACCTACTCGGGCCCGGATACCGAACACGTGGGCAAGGAGATCTGTCTCGCCGCGAATGAGGACACGGTCACCATCGTCGATGTCAGCAACAAGTCGGCACCGGTCCAGCTGTCGCGCACCAGTTACGCCGGCAGCGCCTACACGCATCAGGGTTGGCTGACGCCAGACGGGCGCTATTTTCTGGTCAACGACGAGATCGACGAGATCAACAACGGACACAATACGCGCACCTACGTGTTCGCGGTCAGCAATCTGGATTTGCCGGTGTTGCATACCATCTACACCGGGCCGGTCGCTGCCACCGATCACAATCTGTATGTGCACAATGGCTATGCCTACGAGTCCAACTACCGCTCCGGTCTGCGCATTGTCGATCTCGCCAATATCGACGGCGGCGTGCTCACCGAGGCGGCGTTTTTCGATACGCAGCCGGCCACCAACGCATCAGGTACCAGCGGCGCCTGGAGTGTCTATCCGTTCTTCGCCAGCGGCCGAGTGGTGGTCAGCGATATCAGCGCTGGCCTGTTCGTACTCGAACCTCAGCTCTGCAATGGGCCAGATGCCGCAAGCGAATTGATGGTGGCCGCCGCCGGTGACAACCAGATCCAGCTCAGCTGGGATTCTGGCGTGGTCGGCGGGAGCTTTGACGTCTACCGCGCCATCGATGGTTGCGGCGGCGTCGAGGCCTTGATCGCTGAAGGCGTGACCAGCCCGGCATACCTCGATCAGAGCGTCTCCGGTGGCATCAGTTATGGCTACCGTATTCGCCAGCGCAGTGCCGATGGACAATGCCGCTCGGAATTCTCCAGCTGTCAGGCCGCCAGCACCAGTGGAACCTGCAGTGCCCCGCCCATCTTCGCTGGACTGGTCTCGGCCACTTCGGGCGCAAGCAGCCAATGCGCCATCGAACTGGACTGGGCTGCCGCTACGTCACGCTGTGCCGGCCCCAATCAATATCGCGTTGAGCGTTCGCTCGGCAATGCGTTCGATGCGCAGACGGCAACTCTGGTTGCCACCGGCCTGACCGCCACCCAGTACAGCGACGCGGACGTTGAATCGGCGAGCCTTTACAGCTATCGCGTGCAGGCCATCGACAGCAGCAATGGCGCTGCGGATGGCAACAACGTGGCGGTCAGCGTGCGCGCCGACGGCCCAGCCAGCGATGGCAACTTCAACAGCGGTGCTGAAATCGGCGACACCCTGCTCAATATCACCGGCACCCGTCATGTCGGCTGGGAGGTCGTCGACAACGTTGCACACACCGGTAGCCGCAGCTATTTTTCGACCTATGCCAATGGCAATTGCCTGCAACTGTTTTCGCCAGCGTTGACCATCACCGCCGGCCAAAGCGCAGAGCTGGCCTTCCATACCCGTTACGCGATTGAATCCGGCTGGGATGGTAGTCTGGTGCAGGTCTCCAGCGACGGCGGCAGCAACTGGACGACGATCGCGCCCCAGGGCGGCTATCCCGCGGCAATGAACAACCAGAACAGCACCGATGCCTGCGGATTTGCCAATGGCCAGCCGGTCTTTTCAGGCAGCAATCTCAACTGGCTGCCCTACGTATTCAACCTCTCGGCATTTTCCGGCGAAATCCAGCTGCGCTGGCTGTTCTCCTCCGACGGCAGCCAAACCGATCAGGGCTGGTGGCTCGATGGCATCAGCATCAGCCATGTGCAGGTGCCGAGCCTGTGCAGCGGCAGCACCTTGTTCGACGACGGCTTCGAATCACCCTGAGGCCCGCAGGCCTCGCTGCCGAACACGCTAGCGACGCCGCGTCAGGCGCGACGTGCCGATATCACCGGCACATGCCACACGGCGTAGTTCGGCGGTGTCCGTATCGCCTGGATCATCCGGTCCATATCGGCCTGCACGGCTTCGATACTGCGTGACCCGGCCTCAGCCAGCACGGCGGCATAGCCGTCGCGCCAGGATTCGATGATACCGGCAAAGATCGCGCGCTCAACGCGCAGGGTATCGATGACCGGGAAATCCATCGCGATCTGCTGATAGCCCGCGCGTTCCAGCAACATCGGTGAATGACGACCGATATGGCCATCGCAGCCCGTGCCGCGCAAATAGGCAACGGCATTCTGATTCCAGAATTGATCGGGATCGAAGTCCGCGCTGGAGGGCATGTGCAGCATGCCGTAGTCTTCCGACAATAAATGCAGCCAGCCGCCGGGGCGCAATACCCGGCTGAACTCGGCGAGCACCAGGACGAAATCCGGAACCGACTGCGACATGTGGCGACAGACCAGCAGATCCACCGAGGCATCGGCAAGATCGAGCGCGAAGGCATCGCCGAGCTTGTACTCGATGCGTTGATCGTTGCCCTGGTTGTCACGCCGCGCCAGCAGCAGGTTGGAGTCGAGCACGTCGAGTCCGAGCACACGCGCCTCTGGATAGCGCTCGGCCAGTCGACGGGTGATCTCGCCCGTTCCACAGCCGACATCAACGATCCTGATCGCCCCTTGCAGCAGATAGCGATCGAACAGCGGCAACTCCTGCGGCCAGATCGCGCGCGCCTGCAAGGAAAGATTGCGTGCCATCGATTCGTCGGCCATCTGCTCGGCCTGGGGATTGCGGTATTGCGACACAGAGATCCTTGCGGACGCGCGGCCCGACGCTTTATTCGCCGAGCCCCAGCGGCTCGGCGTGACATTTACATATTGCGCCGGTACTCACCACCGACATCGTAGAGCGCGTGGCTGATCTGGCCGAGGCTATGCGACTTGACCGCCTCGATCAGCGCAGTGAAAACATTCTCACGGCGGCGCGCAGTATCCTGCAGGTGGGCGAGCCGGGCCGACCGCGCGCCAGTTCCGCTCACCGCTGCCTGGGCGTCAGCGGCTGATCTACCCGCCGCGATGTAGTGCGCGACATTGGCGATCTGCTGCTGCTTCTCGGCCTCGGTGGATCGGATCAACTCGATCTCGGTCATTACTTCGCCGGCGTGCTCCTTCGGCAGGAAAGTATTCACACCGATCAGGGGCAGCGAGCCGTCGTGCTTCTTGTGCTCGTAGTACATCGATTCTTCCTGGATCTTGCCGCGCTGATACATGGTATCCATCGCGCCAAGCACGCCACCGCGCTCGCTGATCGCCTCGAATTCCTTGTACACCGCCTCCTCGACGATGTCGGTCAGCCGGTCGACGATGAAGCTGCCCTGCCAGGGGTTTTCGTTGAAGTTCAGCCCGAGCTCCTTGTTGATGATCATCTGGATCGCCACCGCACGCCGCACGCTGTCTTCGGTTGGCGTGGTGATTGCCTCATCGAAGGCATTGGTGTGCAGGCTGTTGCAGTTGTCGAACAAGGCGTAAAGCGCCTGCAGCGTGGTGCGGATATCGTTGAACTGGATTTCCTGAGCATGCAGTGAGCGACCGCTGGTCTGGATGTGGTACTTCATCATCTGCGAGCGCTCGTTGGCGCCGTAGCGTTCGCGCATGGCGCGCGCCCAGATCCGGCGTGCCACCCGACCAATCACCGTGTACTCAGGATCCATGCCATTGCTGAAGAAGAAGCTGAGATTCGGCGCGAAATCATCGATGCGCATACCGCGCGCGAGGTAATACTCCACGATGGTCAGCCCGTTGCTCAGGGTGAAGGCAAGCTGGGAGATCGGATTGGCCCCGGCCTCGGCAATGTGATAACCGGAGATCGACACCGAGTAGAAATTGCGCACCTTGTGATCGACAAAATACTGCTGGATATCGCCCATCATCCGGAGCGCGAACTCGGTGCTGAAGATGCAGGTATTCTGCGCCTGGTCTTCCTTGAGGATGTCGGCTTGTACGGTGCCGCGCACGCTCTGCAGCGTCTCGGTCTTGATGCGCTGATAGGTCTCGGCATCGAGCACCTGATCGCCGCTGATGCCGAGCAGACCGAGCCCGAGCCCATCATTGCCATCGGGCAGACTGCCGGAGTACACCGGTCGTGGCTGATCCCGATAGCGTGCCTCGATGACAGCATGAGCGCGGTCCCAGCGCGCCACATCGGAACGCAGATATTTCTCGACCTGTTGATCGATGGCGGTGTTCATGAACATCGCCAGAATCATCGGCGCCGGGCCATTGATCGTCATCGACACCGAGGTCGACGGTGCGCAGAGATCGAAGCCCGAGTAGAGCTTCTTCATGTCGTCCAGCGTCGCGATCGACACGCCGGAATTGCCAATCTTGCCGAAGATGTCCGGACGCACGGCAGGATCTTCGCCGTACAAAGTGACCGAATCGAACGCAGTCGACAATCGAGCCGCGGGCAAGCCTTGCGAGAGATAATGGAAGCGTCGGTTGGTACGCTCCGGCGTGCCCTCGCCGGCAAACATCCGGATCGGATCTTCACCGCTGCGGCGATAGGGGTACACGCCACCGGTGTAGGGGTAGGCACCCGGCAGGTTTTCCTTCATCAGGAACACCAGCAGATCGCCCCAGTCGCGCAGTCGCGGCGGCGCGATCTTTGGAATTTTCTGATGGCTCAGCGATTGGCGATAGTTCTCGACGCGAATGGTCTTGCCGCGCACTTCGTATTCGGTGACTTCGTCCATCACCGACTGGTAACGCGCCGGCCAATCGCGCAGCAGGGCAATCGCCTCGGCCGAAAGCGCGCGCACGGCATCGTTGTAGCGCTGGCGCAGGGTGAGCAGGGAACGATCCTGCTCATCGCGCAGATGCTCCGCGGCATAGGCGTCCAGCGCCTTGGGCAGCTTTGGATCGGCCAGTTCGCTCAATGACTGGTGGAAACCCTGAGCCCGGCTCGCCGCCTCGGCCTGCTGCTCGACGCCACGATTGATGCCGCGGCCAGACTCGGCGATCTCGGCGAGATAACGCACGCGCGCACCGGGTATCAGGACGGTAGCGCGCGGCTCCTTCAGCCGCACATCCACGTCGGGATTGAAGTCGCAGCTCGCACGCGGCGACGGATCGGATGCTGACGCGCCATCGGCGCCAGCCAAACGCCCGCGCAGCAGGCGACAGAGATTGAAGAACATCCAGCTGACGCCAGGATCATTGAACTGGCTGGCAATGGTCGGGTAGACCGGCACATCCTCGTCGGCCAGCTTGAACGCGGTGCGATTGCGTTTCCATTGCTTGCGCACATCGCGCAGCGCATCTTCGGCGCCGCGGCGATCGTACTTGTTGAGCACAATCAGTTCGGCGAAGTCGATCATGTCGATCTTCTCCAGCTGCGAGGCCGCACCATAGTCGCTGGTCATCACGTAGATCGGAAAATCGACCAGGTCGACGATTTCCGAATCACTCTGGCCGATGCCGGCGGTCTCGACGATGACCAGGTCGAAACCCGCGCCGCGCAGAAAGCCGATGCAATCCTTGAGCACGGCATTGGTCGCCACATGCTGCCGACGCGTCGCCATCGAGCGCATGAACACCCGCGAGGAACGCAGCGAATTCATCCTGATGCGGTCACCGAGCAGGGCGCCCCCACTACGGCGTCGGGTCGGATCTACCGCCACCACGGCGATGCGGACCGCCGGGAAATGTTGCAGGAACCGATTGAGCAATTCATCGGTGACCGAGCTCTTGCCGGCGCCACCGGTGCCGGTGATGCCAAGCACCGGTGTGCGACTGCCGGCCAATTGCCACTGCCGGCGCAAACGAACCAGTTCGGGCTCATCAAGCAGACCGTCTTCGATTGCCGAGAGCGCACGACCGAGCGCGATCTCGTCGCGCAGCTCCGGATTCATCGCCACCGACTTGCTGGCAGCGGGCGTTGCGCCTGCGGCCTCGCGCGCCTTCTGGGTGCGCCGAATCAAATCCTCGATCATCGCGACCAGGCCCATCGCCATGCCATCGTTGGGATGGTAGATGCGCTCGACGCCATAGGTCTGCAGTTCGCGGATTTCCTCCGGCGTGATCGTGCCGCCACCACCACCGAACACGCGGATATGTCCGGCGCCGCGCTCGCGCAGCATGTCGACCATGTACTTGAAATACTCGACATGGCCACCCTGGTAGCTCGACAGTGCGATGCCATCGGCATCTTCCTGCAGGGCCGCGCGCACCACATCCTCGACCGAGCGGTTGTGACCAAGGTGCACCACTTCGCCACCCTGCGACTGGATCAGCCGGCGCATGATATTGATCGCGGCGTCGTGACCATCAAACAGACTGGCCGCGGTGACGAAGCGCAGCGGTGCGCCCTCGTGCACGGTCTCGATGGCGGGCGTTTGCGGGGCTGGCGTGCTCATGGGATGCGTCCTGTCACAGCGTAGGCGACCATTGTACGTGGTCGACCTTCGGCCCGCCCGTGCCCATAGCGCGTCGTAGCCGAACGCCGCCGTATGGATCAACGCATCAAGGCCTGCATCACTTCGGGTGGACAAGCCTGCTTGGCGCGATCGAGCATGTTGTCACCCATTGGATCGGCGCTATCGGGCTGTGCACCCAGCCCGATCAGATAGTCGACAACAGCAGCCAATTTGACCGGCGTAAGCGTCGGTATGCCGCAGTAGTTGATGGCAATTCCAATCGGCACAGGCGTGCTGCCCTGCATTTGCGGGTAATGCACCGGCGCATGCACATTGCCGGCATCGACCAGCTGTTTGACCTTGGCGAGATTTCCGACACTTATCGCCCCGAACAACGCTGCGCCATCGGCACCGCGACGGCCGCTCGTAGATTCCAGCGCAGGCTGAGTCGGCAATGCGCTGGTCTGACCGAGCCGCGCCTGTCGCGCGGCACTCTCACGCCAGGCCGGACGGATCCGATCCAGTGCCGCCTCGGCGGCCTGCACCACGCGTGGGTCGGCATGGGTCAGTTCTTGCTTGACCGTTTCGGTCGCGCCAACCCCCTTGCCCCATTGCGCCTCGATACCGGCGAGCAACCTGAGCTTGGCATCGACAGCGCCGTTGCGGCGCAACCAGCCGGCCAGCAACTCCGAGCGCCGCCGGTCATCCGGAAAAATATAATACAAGTGCCCGTAACAGGCCTCGAAGCGCTTGTTTGTCGATTCAGCGCCGAGCAACGGATCGCAGGCGCGCTGCCAACGCTGCAAGGCCGCCGCGGCCACGTCCTTATCGACGTTCTCGCCGGTCACCTCGGCGGCCTTGCCGAGGATGCCAAGCGCCTGCTCGCGATGCTCGTCGGTCGTTGTGCCTGCCATCGCCAGATCGGCCAACTCGTCCAGGCCGAGCACGCTGCGACCGGCGATCGCTGACAGCGCCGCCAAGGCACTGCCCCTGCGCACCGGATGCGCCAGATGCTGTACCGCGAGCGGCGCCCAGAGCGTCACCGAGTGCGCGTCCTTCTGATCGGCGAGCAAATGCCAGGCGGTTTTCTCGATGTCGCGATTGGGCGAGCGCGCGTGTTCAAGCAGGGTCTGCGTCCAGCCCTCGGGTCGCGGTTCGAATCTGTGGATGAGTTCGAGCAGATGCTCGGTCGCCGGGTGCGCGGTGCCGAGTTCGGCGCGCAGGGCGGGTATCAGGGCGCGGTCCTGGCTCGCCACCAAGGCCTTGAGGGCCTGCACTGCCAAGTCGCGATTCTCGCGCGAGCCACCGGCCGAATCGGCAGCACTGGCCTGAAAGAGATAGTCGAGCAGGTGCGGCACCAGCGGCGCGCCCGGATCGATGCCGATCAGTCCACGCGCAGCCAGAAAGCGTACGTAGGGAGGCCACTGTCCTGCCTGCAAAACCCGGCGTCGAGCGGGGGCCGTTTCCTCGTCCGGAATGTTCAGCGCAGTCAGCGCACCGGCCGCGTTCATCGCCAGCACAGCATCCGGATCCTCCAGCGCCATCCGCAATGCCGGCACAGCTATCGCCAGGGGTTCTGCATGATTCGGTGCCAGGCTCCAGATCAGCTCCGCCGCAGCGAGGCGAATCGCCGGATCACGATCGCTGAGCAACTGCGCCAGTACTGGAGCGGTGCGGGCAAGATGGTCTGCACCGAGCGTGCGCGCTGCCTCCAATTGCTTGGCCGGTTTGCCGCGTTCAAGATCACGCAGCGCATCCTTCTCGATCCCGGCAAAGAATCTGTCGGCGAAGCCCTGCTGCGCGAGCAGAATGCCCGGAGCCATGCTCAAAACCGTCATCATTATCAGGACGCGGAGCTTCATCGCAATTCTCCCGTGACCACCTCTGTGCATACGCAAGATAGCGCGCAGCGGGGCCAGCGTGCACACCGATTGGGTGGCTGCCCACTGGCGGTAACCTACACGCGCCGATACCCAAACAGGAACCCCCGTCATGCTGCCCAGCTTGCTGCTCAGTCTCGCCGTCATCGCCACGCCCAACGATTGGACCACACCGGCCGAACTCAGCAAATACCAGCAGACGCCACGCTACGAACAGACCATGGCCTATTTCAAGCGGCTGGACGAGGCCAGCGAACGCCTGTGCATGTTCTCGTTCGGTGTATCGCCACTGGGTCGCGATCTTCAAGCCGTGGTGATTTCCAGCGATGGCCAGTGCCAGCCGGAACAGGCCCGGGCGTCCGGCAAGGAAGTGATCCTGATCCAGGCCGGCATCCACGCGGGTGAAATCGAAGGCAAGGACGCGCTGATGGCGTTTGCGCGTGATCTCACGGTGCATGGCAAGCACCAGGACCTGCTGACACATGCCGTGATCGTTGCGATTCCGATTTTCAATGTCGATGGCCATGAGCGCTTCTCGCGCTACAACCGGATCAACCAGAATGGGCCCGAGCAGATGGGCTGGCGCGCCACTGCACAGAACCTCAATCTCAATCGTGATTACGTCAAGGCTGATGCGCCCGAAATGCGGCATTGGCTGAAGCTGTGGAACGCCTGGGAACCCGATCTGCTGATCGACCTGCACAATACCAATGGTGCCGACTACCAGTATCAGCTGACCTGGAGTTTCGAGACCAACGAGAACATCCATCCCGCCCTCGCCGCCTGGAACCGCGAGGCCTTTGGCAAGCGCGTGCTCGGCGCAATGCAGCGACGCGGCTGGAAGGTTTTCAACTATGTCACCACGGTCGACGATACCGATATCCGCGCCGGCCTGGTGATGGATCACTCCGGGCCACGCTATTCGACCGGTTATGCGGCAATCGCCAATCGCTCGGGCCTGCTGATCGAAACCCATATGCTCAAGGACTTCCGCACCCGGGTGAAGGTGACCGAGGCGCTCTTGCTCGAAGTCCTGCGCGAGATCGCGCGCAGGCCGGGGCGCTTGCGCGCGGCGGTGCGGGCTGCGGAGACGACGACGTCGGCGCGCGCCGGTGTGGGCGGCAGCGACCTGCCGCTGCGCTTCAAACTGTCTGAGCAGACGCGTCAGATCGAGTTTCTGGCTGTTGCGGATACGCGCAGCGACAGCGAAATTTCTGGTGCCAAATGGGTGCAGTATCAATCGAGCAAGCCACTGAAACTCGAACTTCCGGTCCGCGATCAGGTGACTGCCAGCCTGAGACTGGCGGCACCCGCGGCCTATTTGATCCCGCCGCAGTGGACCGAGGTGATCGACCGGCTCCATGCGCACGGGATCGAATTCCGTCGGCTTCAATTGCCGCGCACTGTGCAGGCCAGCACTTATCGATTCGATAAGTTTGAATGGGGCAAGCAGCCCTTTGAGGGCCGGCTGGCGATGACTGTGCTCGAAATGCACGAGGAGCCGCTCAAGAGCGAAGTGCCCGCCGGCAGCGCACTGGTGCTGACCGGGCAGGCGCGCGGCGACATCCTGATGCACCTGCTCGAACCGGCCGCGCCGGATGCCCTGGTCCGCTGGGGATTTTTCAATACGATCTTCGAGCAGAAGGAATACGCCGAACCGCGCGTGCTGGAGAAGTTGGCGCGCGAGCTGCTGGCGGCCGATCCCGGCCTGCGCGCACAGTTCGATGAAAAACTGAAAGACCCAGTATTTGCTGGCGACCGCTGGGCGCGTCTGTACTTTTTCTATCAACGTTCACCCTGGTTCGACCCGGAGTATCTGCGCTATCCGGTGTTGCGTCTGGACGCGAACGCGCTCGGAAAATTGCGCACCGTTGACTGAGTACAGCGGTATTTGTTTGCGCCAACGCGCCATACGGCACCGTCTGCGGGCGGACTCAAGGCTAGGCCCCGATGCGGTCCTCCCATGCGACTGCGGATGGAGTTACCATGCGCGCCTGTTTCGGGGAGCCATCGATGAAAACCAAGGTTTTGTGGATTGCCGCGGGCGCCAGCGCGCTCGCTCTGTCGCTGTTCGCGGGCGTCGCGCAGCTGGATGGTGATTCCGCCACGGATGCGGTTTCGTCAAAAATGGGATATCCACGCCAGCGTCATGACGACGAAAATGAATCGCGCGGTCGCTATGACGAACCCGAAGCGTTTCAGCGCATGTGGGAAGCCCGTCGCGAAGGCAGTGGTCTCTTGTCTCCTGCCCAGATCAACTTTGAACTGAGCCAGGAGCTCGCCGAGCGAGGCACATCGACGGCGCCGGCCTGGGGATTTCGCGAACTTGGGCCAGGCAATTTCGGTGGCCGCTCGCGCGGTCTGATTGTGCATGCGACCAATACGCAGCGACTGCTGTTCTCCAGCGTGTCTGGCGGACTCTGGCGCAGCGAAGACGAAGGCGCGAGCTGGACCGCTGTCGGCGACTTCATCGCCAATCTCGCCGTCGGCTCGATCATTGCCGATCCGGATCAGCCGGATCGCGTCTTCATCGGTACCGGTGAAGGCTTTTTCAATGGCGATGCGGCGCGTGGCGCAGGCATCCTGGTGAGCGAAGACTTCGGCACCAGTTGGACCCAGCTCGCCAGCACCAATAACGTGGACTTTCATTGGGTCAACCGGCTGGCGATGGTTGCCGGCACTGACACGATCATCGCGGCAACACGCAGCGGGCTGTGGCGTTCGACCGACCTCGGCAGCAACTGGACACGCGTCGCCGCTGGCCTGCCGGTCGACAACCGCGGCTACACCGATGTCAAGGTCGACCCGAGCACGCCGACGCGCCTGCTTGCCTATCACTTTGGATCAGCCGGCGGCCGTGGCCCGATTCCGCAAGTTGCTGTGAATGGCCTGGATACAATCATTGGCGTGCAGATGGGCTTTGGGCCGGCAACGGCAATCGCTCCGCTCAATGGCTCGATCATCATGGCGAATGACGGCGTCGGTACGCCCGGCGATGGTTGTGAGGGCTTCCCGGCTGGCACCTTCACCGGTGCGATTGCACTGATTGATCGCGGCACCTGTGCATTTACGATCAAGGTCAAGAACGCCCAGCTTGCCGGTGCGATCTACACGATCATTGCGCAAAATGTTCCGGACGCGCCGTTCTCCGGGGGTGGCACGGACGCAACCATCACGATTCCATCAATGATGATTTCACTCGCGGATGCCAATCTGCTGCGCGCGGCAATCAATGGCAATTTCCCCAATATCGTATTCGGCAATGGCTTCGAGAATGTCGGTGCCTTGCCGGCGCAGATCAGCGGACCCCAGGTGCTGACCAACTACCTGGCGCGCTCGGTCGATGCCGGTGCGACATGGACGCAACTTTCGCTGAGCAATGGCCTGCCCGAGACCACGATCGGGCGTGGCGAAATCGGCTGGGGCCCCGGTGGCGTCGTGTATACGGCATTCGCGACCAATGCCGATATCACCCGCGGACTCTGGCGCAGTGCTGATGGCGGCCAGACCTGGGTCAAGACCACATCGACAACGGCCTTCATCGAGCGACAAGGTTGGTATGACCTGGTCGTTGCGGTCGCGCCCAACGATGCAAATCGCGTGTACATGGGCGCCGTCGATCAGTTCGTGTCCAGCGATGGCGGCACCACGATCACCAAGAATTCGTTCTGGAATCCGGGCGCTGGACAGATCCGCGACTACATCCATGCGGACCAGCATTTCTATACCTTCAAGCCGGGTGTGCCGACGACGATTTACACCGCGTCGGACGGTGGTGTGCAGCGCTCGACCGACAGCGGCAACAACTACTTCGAGCTGAACTTCGGCCTGAATGCGGCCATGCCCAACAATGTGTCGGTGTCACCCAATGGACGCGTGGTCCACGGCACCCAGGACAATGGTTCGCATCTCTCGTTCGGTTCCGACGATGGGGTATTCCTGGAATGGAGCGGCGGTGACGGCGGCAATACCGCGGCCGATCAACAGGACAGCAATTTCTTCTACAGCTCGCGTCCGAACGGTGCCTTCTTTGGCAGCGGCACCGGCGGCACCAGCGAGGCTGGCCTGCCGCTCGCAGTAGCCGGCAGCAATGCAAATGCGCTGTTCTACGCGCCGATCGCCATCGACGTGAACAACGGCAATCGTCTCGCTGTCGGCGTTGGCGGCGTGCAGTTCACTGCGAATGCGCGTGCGCTCGCAGGCTCGACCTGGACCTTGATCGCGCCACCGGTCAGTTTTGGCGGCCTGGTCAATACCATCACGATCTCGCCACTCGACGGTACGCGTGCCTACGCTGGTTCGACGGCGGGCAACCTGATGCGGATCACCGGGCTCGGCACGACCAATACGGTAACCAGTATGCAGGGCAATCTGCCGGTGGGTGCCGATGTCTCGCAGATCCTGGTCGATCGTAACGACGCCAATCACCTTTACGTGGTGTTGGCCGACTACGGCAGCACGCCGAAGGTGTATGAGTCGTTCGATGAAGGCACGACCTGGGCCAGCATCCATGGCGATCTGCCCGGCGTACCGATGTTCTCGATCGCCCAGGTTCCAGGTGTCATGGGAGAGTTGATTCTCGGTAGCGAAATCGGTCTCTGGCGCGGCAGCCGCGTCGGCAATGGTCCAGTCACTTGGCTGCGCTTCGATTACGGCATTCCTTACACCCGCGTGCCGGGCATCACCGTGGTCGGTGATGAGATGTACGTCGCCGTGTACGGACGCGGCATTTTCCGAGTATCCAAATCGCCACTGGACGTCAGTATCGCCGATCCGCGCATGGACACCGGATGCGATGCCGATGGCAACCTGGATCAGGGCGAATCGATTACCGTGCCGGTACGCGTGCGCAATCTGAGCAATCAGAGCCTCAGCGCAATTTCGTTGCAGCTGGCCAGTGACAATGGCCGTAACGGCGTGATCCTGCCGTCGGTAATTCCGACCCTTGGCCCCAACGACAGCGTCACCGAGAACTTGACGGTGTCGATGGATACCATGCCCGGCTTGTGTCCGGATTCCGCGAACCTGGTGGCGACCGCCACTGTCAACGGACAGGCCCGAACAGCCAGCCGCAACATCGGCCTCGATCAGACCACCGCCACCCTTACCGCACTCGTCGATGGTGCCGAAAGCGCCAGCAGCTTGCTCAACACCAGCAGCAAGATCGGGCCGGACGCTTGGACACGGGTCACGACCCAGGCCAATTCCGGAACCTTCAGCTGGTTCGCCAGCAATACTGCGAGCTACTCCGAGAAGACTTTGGGTACACCGTGGATGGAGGTCACCTCAGGCGCTGCTGCCATGGCTTACGCGCTGCGCTACAACACCGAAGGTGACGCGAGCCAGCGCTGGGATGGTGTGGTGCTTGAGGTGCGCAGCCGCAATGGAGTCGATGGCACACCGAGCAAGTGGACCGACGTCGGCAATGCGACCCCTGCCTACGATGGCCCTTTGTTCAACAACACCACCCTCGGCCCCTCTCGCGACGCCTGGTCGGGCGCGCAGAACACTTGGCGCAGCGGCTCCTCGGAGCTCGGCGCCTTTCTCGGACAGCAGGTGCAGCTGCGCTTCCGCTTCGTCGCCGATCAGAGCGCCGCAGTCGAAGGCTTCTGGATCGACGACATCAGTGTCTCCGGTGTGAGCTTCGCCGGCGCTGGCAGTTGCGACAGCGTGTGCAACTGATCCGGGCGATTTGACCCCCTCAGCGCGCGCCCCAGCGCGCCCTGAGGGGGTCCGGATGAGATCATGCGCGCCTTGCTTGACCGGGCGCCGCTGCGATTTTGTCCCCACTTCGTCCCACTCCCCTACTGGACAAGGCGACGCCTCAGCCTAAGATGGGATTCCCGATCCAGGAGCCTCTCATGATGCGTGCCCTCTGCCTCACGGCGCTACTCACCCTGTTCTGCGGCCAAGTGGAAGCGCACAGCGAACTGCCGACGGCGCAATGGTGCGAAGCGGGCACGCCCGTCGAGGTGGCCAGCTTTCGATTCTCGCCGTCTGCCCTGCTGCGCCCGGCGGATGGCGGTGGCAGCTGCCCGGTGGGCACCGATGCCTCGGCGCCACTGGCCAAGAACTGCGGCCAGTTCGATGACGATTACAAACACGCCCTCAGCACCTCCCAGCATTACTGCGACGGCTTCCGTCGCGTGCGCGGTCGTGACGAAATCGCCGATGCCGGCAGCGTGATTCCGCTGGTCAGCGCACCAGCCAGTTTTCTGCGCGACACCCACCACCGCGACTACACGCTCAACCAGGGCTTGGACGGTATCTGTGTGCGCTGTGAAGCGCGCAGCATTGCGTCGCCGGCATCGACCAACGGTGCGGCCGCCACAACCCGCTAAAAGCGTCTCAGCGCGCCTGCGGTACGCGCGTTCAGGGATGCGCAGCTAGCGTGCACTCCTGCAGACGACGAATACGCTGCTCGATCAGGGCGCGCTGCGCTGGCTCCAGATGGCAATCGGCCAGAATGAAATAAGCCGTGCGCAGTACTTCGCGCCAACGCGGGCGCGTCGGCAGGGTGGCGATATCCAGATATCGGTTGAGGGTGCGCGTGCGCAGGCGACCATCATCGATGGTGATCCGCCAGATGCCGCTCTTTTCGGCGAGTTCAAGGCGGGTCGAGCAGGTCGTGCGTTCCCATATCTCCACACAGGCTTGCATCAATTCAACGATGGCGCCACGGGCATCCTGGGCTTCAGCGACACCGGCATCGACCGCCACGCCCGAGTCGACGTCCTGCTGCTCCCACTGGGCATGGGCACGGTTCAGCGACTCCACCCATTCCGGTGCCTGCGCATTGCGCTCCAGGATCAGGACGCCAAGCTCCTCTTCCAGCGACAGTGACAAGGCGCCGATGCGGTGGGTATTGGACGGCCCACTCTGGATGCTGATCGGTGACTCGGGCTCCCCGCTGCTGAGGTTTTCGAGCGCAGCCTGCACCTGGGCGGCTGCGTCGGCGCCGAATAATTCGGCCAAACGCTCGCCGCGCAGAGAGGCGACGCTGCGCTGAAGGTGAGTGGCTGCCGCCGCATTGGCCAATCGCACCACGCCGCCCGCATCGACCACCAACACCGGACCGACGGTCTGATCCAGCGCCACCCGGACCGAGCGCAGATCCGCGCGCAGCGACTCGGCCACGTGGCGCGCCTCCTCCGCCTGCGCGCGTTGTTCGGCCTGGATCTGCTGCATGCGCAGGCGTTGCCGATAGGACCGGCGCTGAAAAAAGGCGAGCAGGGCGGTGAGCACCAGCGCCGAAAACAGACCCAGCCCAAGCAGCTGATTGCGGCGCTGCTGCAAGGTCAGCGCCTGCTGGGTCGTCGTCCGTTGCAGGCTGTCGCGTTCGTGCTCGAGTTCAACAAACTCGAAACGCGCCCGCAGTGCATCCATGCGCTCACCGTGCCTTTGCTGCAGCAGGCTGAGCTCAACGGTTTGGGCGGTGCGCAGTGCGGCAAGGGCCTGCTCGGGCCTGCCTGCCGCCTCGGCCCACTCGGCCTCGGCCAGGCGCCAGTCACGCTGCAGGGACTGATCGGCATGTTCGAGTGCCGAGGCATGCAGTAGCAGATGTGACAGGGCGAGCGCGGGACGTTCCTCGGTGGCGAGCAGGCGCGCCTGCAGCAAGGTCATGTCCGCTGGCGTAGGCAGTTCCAGTTGTTGCGACAAGGCCTCGGCGCGCGCGATCCATTCGGCGGCTGCGACCGGCACGCCAGCGCGCCATTCAAGCTCCGCCCGATGGCGCGCCAGGCGCAAGCGATCCACCTGAGCATGCTCACGCACGTAGACGGTTTCGGCGGCATCCATCGCCGCGCGCGCCGTCGACCAGTCCAAGCGATCCGCGGCCAGCAGGCCGAGATCTTCGCGCGTGTGCGCGGCCAGCACGACACGTCCTTCGGCCTCATGGCCGGCCAAGGCGCGCTGCAGATATTGTTCGGCCTTATCCAGTTCGGCCAGATCGCGATATAGATTGCCGATGTTGTTCTCGGTGGCCGCGAGATCGGTTTCGCCAAGCCCGCGCTTGGCTTCGAGACTCGCCAGCCAATGGCTGAGTGCCTCTCGATCCTCACCCAGCCGGCGGTAGGCAACGCCAAGATCATTTTCGCTGATCGCGATGGCATGCGGATCGGCGAGCGCACGCGCGGCCGCAGCTCCTTCAAGAAAATGTGCGAGTGCGAGCCCGTAGTCGGCGCGCCGATAAGCCAGCAGTGCCCTGCGGCGAGCAAGGCGATGCGACGCCAGCCGGTCGCTGACCCGACCCAGCAACTGTTCCGCCGCGAGCAGATGTTGCTCCGCCGCCGCGAGTGCGCCGGCCGCCGTATCGATTTCGGCCAAATGCATCCGTGCCTCGAATCGCGCATCCGCAGTCTGCGCTTCCTGCAGCGCCTGTGTACACAGCGCCATCGCCTCGGCGGGCCGCTCATGGCGCGCCAGGCGGCAATCGTCGATCGGGTCTGCGCTGGCCGCAGCCGGCAACAGCAGGACCAGGCGGAGCGTCAACAAATGCAACGGCGTGCGCCGGTTCGGCGCCGTTTTACGTATAGAGAAGTACACCCAGTCCCACCTCGTCTCCAGCGGCCAAGTCTGGCCTGTATGGCCCGTCCTCCCAGTGTAGGGCCCTGCCGGGCCTCGCAGCGACCGCGGCCGTGCACGCATCGCACGGTGGCTGCAAAACACCGCCCCCCGCGATCCGTCGCTTCAGGGAACCGCCCGTGAGTCCGCGGCCGCGATAACCCCTTGGGTCAGCGGCTGAAAACCGCTGGTTTCGACCAGCGCCGTTGTTTAAAGCAAGGGTTTGGCAGGCAACAAACTGCGTGGCAAAGACGAGGTGGTGACCTATCCTGAGAGATCTTGGTGTAGCGGATCGATTGCGCAAGGCATCGTAAACGAAATTTGCTACCTTCGACGCTGCGACAATGGAGTCTTCCCATGCACGATGATCTCTACAGACGCGCAGCGCGCCTGATGAATGCGCTGAGCGCACGCAAGCCCGACCTGTCGCGACGTGACGTACTACAGGCCGCGATGGGCCTGGCTGTCGGCGCCATGTTGCCCGGTTCGCTGCACGCTGCAGCCCCCTCGAACCCGGCTCGGTTTACTGCCTACCCGTTCTCGCTTGGGGTTGCTTCTGGCTATCCGCGTGCCGACCAGGTCACTCTGTGGACGCGACTTGCACCCGAACCGCTGCAGGCGCACGGCGGCATGTGGGGCGATGTCGTGCACCTCGACTGGGAAATCGCGAAGGACGAGAAGTTTCGCCAGATCGTGCAGACTGGCAGCGTGCGTGCCGTGCCCGAGTTGGCGCATAGCGCACGTATCACGGTGCGCGGATTGCAACCCGATCGTGACTATTTCTATCGTTTCCTGTGTGCCGACGCGGTCAGTCGAACCGGTCGCACGCGCACCCTGCCGGGTTTGGACAGCAGTCCGGAGCATTTCCGACTTGCCTTCGGATCCTGCCAGCACTTCGAGCAAGCATGGTTCTCGGCACACCGCCACATCGTGGCCGACGACGTCGATCTGATGGTTTTTCTCGGCGACTACATCTACGAGAGCAATTGGGGCGATGATCTGGTCCGCCGGCATGTCGGCGGCGAAGCGGCCAGCCTGTCGGCGTACCGTATTCGCCATGCCCAGTACAAGACCGATGCCGATCTGCAGAACGCGCATGCATTGATTCCGTGGATCTACACCTGGGACGACCACGAAGTCGACAACGACTATGCCGGCGCCCAGTCCGAACATCTTGCGCCCTCGTTTCTTGCCCGTCGTGCCGCGGCCTATCAGGCCTTCTACGAGCACCAGCCGATGCCGCTCGACATGCGTCCAGTGGGCTCCGACATGAAGATCTACACCCAGTTGGATATCGGCCGGCTGGCACGCATCCACGTCGTCGACAACCGCCAGTACCGCAGCCCGCAACCCTGCCCCAGCGACTACAAGGGCGGCGGCTCGACCGATGTCCAGCCGAAGGACTGCGCGATGGTGAATGCCTCCGCACAGACCATGCTGGGCAGCGCACAGGAGGCCTGGCTGGACCGCTCGTTTGCCGAATCAGGCGCACAATGGAACCTGCTCGCCCAGCAAACCTTGTTCGCAAAATTCGACGGCGCGCCCGGTCCCGAGCGACAGGTTTGGACCGATGGCTGGGATGCCTATCCTGCTGCGCGCAATCGTCTGTTGCAGGGCATGCGCAAGCACAAGCTGCGCAACCCGCTGATCCTCGGCGGCGACATCCACGCCGCAGTTGTCGCCAATGTGCACGCACAAGCCGAGGACATCCGGTCCCAGATCGTCGCAGCTGAAATCTGTGGCACATCGATTGCCTCGCAGGGCTGGGTCCCGGAGAAATTCGATGTCCGCCTGCCGGAAAATCCGCATGTGCTCTATGGCGATACCAGCAAGCGCGGTTACACCCTGCTCGATCTGAACCGGAGCCGCTGCGCCGCCGAACTGCGCGTCCTCGGCAACGAGAAGAAAGCCGATAGCGCGATCACGACTGCGGCAAGCTTCGTCGTCGACGACGGCAAACCGGGTATCCGCCGGGCCTGAGTCGATTGGAGAAAATAGGGAGCTTTTGCCGCGGGTATTGGAGGCTGTGCGGCGTGAACCTGTGATCCTCTCTGCGATCCGGGGCCGCCCATGCCGCGTCTGATTCTGCTGCTGCTGCTTTTCGCCCCGCCCGGCCTAGGCTGGGCCGAGCCTGCCAGCTATCGTTGGCAGGTTCTGATCTCGACCGACCAGAAGCCCGAAACCGGCTGTGCGGTCAGCTTCGACGGCCGTACCGAACAGGGCATTGATGCCCGCGTCATCGCGCTGTCCGACCGCAGCCAGGTCAGCAGTGTTGTCGTCGAATTTTGCGAGAACGCGCAGTGGCAGCAAGGCGAGGTCCAGGAACCCGGCGCGATGCTGCGGTTCGACATCGCCGGATCGGGCGGCGACTTGGTCGAATGGTCAGTGGCACGCGCTCATTTCGAGCGCTACCCGCAATTGTCGATGCGCATCTCTGCCGAGCGTCTCGATCGGCCGGCTCAGGACCGCCTTGGGCCGAACAACCAGTTCAATGTGCTCAGTCTTGAACTGGGCGCAGCGCCCGAGCCGGTTCCCTTGGATGGCGGCGCCCTGGTGCTGGCCGGCTGCATCCTGCTTGCCGGCGTCACCGGACTGAGACGCGGACTGCCGCGCTCGCTGATCGCGGGCCTGCTGCTGCCGGTGCTGCTGATCGGCCCTGGCTCAGCCACAATTGCCGGGATCAACGAGGTCGCGCCGACCCAGGTCGCGGCCCACGATCCGCTCAACGACAGCGTCGGTCAGGACGCCGGCGTGGATATCGCGCATGCGCGGATATCTGCCGATCCCGAGCAACTCCGGTTCGCTGTCGAGGTCAACAATATCCAGGCGGATGCCTTGCCGGAGCAAGCGCGCGTGCTGTTTGTCGGCAACAGCCTGACCTACTACAACGAGCTTCCGCTGATGCTCAAGGCGATCGCCGCACAGGCAGGCATCGAAGTCGACATTCGGGCGGTGACGATTGGCGGCGCAAGCCTGCAGGATCATTATCGCGACCGAACCGCGTTAGCCGAGATTGCGCGCGGTCACTACCAACTGGTGATCCTGCAGCAGGGCCCTTCTTCACTGGCCGAAGGCCAGGAGCATCTGCTCGAATGGTCGCAACGATTCTCCAGCGCAATCCGCGCCTCGGGCGCGCGCCCCGCCCTGTACATGGTCTGGCCGGAGCGAGAGCGCTTCGCCTATTTTGGCGCAGTGCACATGTCCTACCGCAATGCGGCTCTGGCCGTGGGCGGCATGTTCATCCCGGCCGGCGACACCTGGCTGCACGTCTGGCAGTCAGACCCCGGCCTCGCCCTGTATGGCCCGGACCAGTTTCATCCATCGGTGCTCGGGTCGTATGCGGCTGCGCTGAGCATGTTTTGCGAACTGTTTCGACAGTCGCCGGTAGGGCTGCCGGACCGACTGCAATGGGACAATGGCCAGTCGTTGCAGTTCGCGCCCGATCAGGCGCGACTGCTGCAACAGAGCGCCTGGCAGACCCATCTGCAACACGGCATTGCCGGTCACTGACTGGAGCAGCGCAAGCCCGGCACTGACACCGGGCCCGCGTTGACTCAGTTCGGTGCGGAAATCCGGATGCTGTCGTCGTACTCGTAGTCGGCGACCGTGGTCGACACCTTGCCCATCGCCTTGCCCGTGCTCTCCACGCGCAGCGGATAACCATCGACCACGCTCAGGAATATCTTGCTGGTGCCACTGCTGTTGATGCCCATCACCTCGACATTGAAATCGTAGGTGTAAACCTTGACCGGCGTACCGCGCACGCTGTCGAGCCCGACAAACACCACGTTCTGCGTGCCGTCGATCGATTTGCGCATCATCTCGGGCGTGTATTGCGCCACGATCTTCTGCATGTCGACCGGAATCTTCATCCATTTTCCGCCCGCGTTCATCCAGGTACCCGAGGGCAGAATGACCATCTCCGAGCTATCGGTTTTCATGTGGAACTGATTTGGCCAGCGCACCTCCATCGTCGACACGAGCGGCTTGCCCTTCTTGACCGTGGTCGAGCTGGTGACGCGGAAGGCGATGTCCTGGCGCTGGGTCATCTTCTGCCAGAGCGCGATGAGTTCCGCACGGGCGGCCGGATCATTGGCAAACACTGGCGGCGCGCACAGCGCCAGGACCAGCAACAGGGCGCCAATCAGGCGCAGGGGACGATGGTTCAACATGCATCTACTCCAGTCAGATTGAAAAACAGAGGCGGACCCGCGACCGACTTCCGCTCGCCGGAATCAGCACGCACAGCGAGCAGTACCGCATTGCAACGCGCCATTGCCGGGTCGATCAGCGCACAGCGTGGGCCGGCCATTGACAGCGGAATCATCATACGGTCGCAGCAAGTGTATTGAATCCGGATCGCGAGGCCAGACGCATTGCACACGCGTTCTGCCTGTAGTACGCAAAACTGACTCACTTCCGGACATCCCCCGGCGTGGTTACACTGCGCGCCCTTGTCGGGCTCGCTGACGCGGTTCAGGTTCAGCGGGCGGGCCCATCAGGTCCTTTCCCGTTCCGGAGTACGCCATGGTATTCGACATTCTCGCCAAAACCGGCCATGAACAGGTGGTGTACTGCCACAACAAGGATGCCGGCCTCAAGGCCATCATCGCCATCCACAACACGGTTCTCGGTCCGGCCCTCGGCGGATTGCGCATGTGGCCCTACAAAACCGAGCAGGATGCGCTGAACGATGTGCTGCGGCTCTCGCGCGGCATGACCTACAAGGCGGCAGTATCGGGACTCAATCTCGGCGGCGGCAAGGGCGTGATCATCGGCGATCCGAGCAAGGACAAATCGGAAGCACTGTTCCGTGCGTTCGGTCGATTCGTCAATTCACTCAATGGTCGTTACATCACCGCCGAAGATGTTGGCATCGATGTCAATGATATGGAGTGGGTGCTCAAGGAAACCGAATTTGTCACCGGCGTGCACCAGGTGCATGGAGGTTCCGGCGATCCCTCGCCGTTCACCGCCTACGGCACCCTGCAGGGCCTGATGGCCTCGCTCAATGCGAAGTTTGGCGATGAGGAAGTCGGCAAGTACAGCTATGCCGTGCAGGGCATCGGCCATGTCGGCATGGAATTCGTCAAGCTGCTGCGCGAGCAGGGCGCCAAAGTATTCGTCACCGACATCAACAAGGAATCGGTGCAACGCGCGGTCGATGAATTCGGCTGCGAGGCGGTCGGACTGGATGATATCTACGACGTCGATGCCGACGTCTATTCACCCAGCGCGTTGGGCGGAACGGTCAACCACAATACGATCCCGCGCTTCAAGTTCAAGGTGATCTGCGGTGCTGCCAACAACCAGCTGGCAACCGAAGACTGCGGCGACGAAGTCGAGAAGCGCGGCATCCTCTACGCGCCCGATTACGCCGTCAACGCCGGTGGACTGATGAACGTCTCACTGGAGATCGATGGCTACAACATCGAGCGCGCACGCCGGATGATGCGTACGATTTACCACAATCTCGGCAAGATCTTCACGATTGCCCAGCGTGATGGCATCCCGACCTACAAGGCCGCCGATCGCATGGCCGAAGAGCGCATCCACACCATCGGCAATATCCGTCTGCCGCAGATGGGCAATACCGGCACGCGCTTCCTCGGCCGCATGCGCGGACTATGACGACCGCAGACCGGATGGAGCACGGCGCCAATACGCCGCCGCATCCGGCCCAATTCGGGAGCAAGTACTGATGCGCGCCTTTCCGCTCGGTGAAGAAATTGACCTGTTGCGCGAAAGCGTGCGCGGGTTTGCTGAAAAGGAAATCGCGCCGCGCGCCGACCGCATCGATCACGACAATCTGTTTCCGGCCGATCTCTGGCGCAAGCTCGGCGATATGGGCTTGCTCGGGGTGACCCTCCCTGCAGAGTACGGCGGCTCCGAGATGGGCTATCTCGCGCATCTGGTCGCGATGGAGGAAATCTCGCGGGCCTCGGGATCGGTCGGACTGTCCTACGGCGCGCATTCCAATCTCTGCGTGCAGAATCTCTACAACAATGCCAGCCCGGCCCAGCGCGAAAAGTATCTGCCAAGACTTTGCAGCGGCGAACACGTTGGCGCCCTGGCCATGAGTGAACCCGGCGCCGGCTCCGACGTAGTCGGATCGATGAGCTGCCGCGCCGAGTTGCGCGGTGACCGCTACATCGCCAACGGCAGCAAGATGTGGATCACCAATGGCCCCGAGGCCGATGTGCTGGTGGTCTATATGCGCACCGCCGGCAAGGAATACAAATCCCGCGCGATGAGCGCCTTCATTGTCGAGAAGGGCATGGCGGGATTCCGCACCGCGCAGAAGCTCGACAAGCTCGGTATGCGCGGCTCCAACACCTGTGAACTGGTATTCGAAGATTGCGAAATCCCGGCCGAAAACCTGCTCGGCGAGCTCAATCAGGGCGTTCAGGTGCTGATGAGCGGATTGAACACCGAGCGCCTTGTGCTCTCGGGTGGCCCACTTGGACTGATGCAGGCGGCACTGGACATTTCCCTGGCCTACGTACGCGAGCGCCGCCAGTTCGATCAGCCAATTGGAACCTTCGGCATCATGCAGGCCAAACTTGCCGATATGTATACCGCGCTGCAGAGCGCACGCGCCTTCGCCTACATGGTCGCGGCCGACTACGATCGCGGCGACAAATCACGCATGGATCCGGCGGCCTGCCTGCTGCATGCCTCGCGTTCGGCCGTCGAGGTTACCCTGGAGGCGATCCAGTGCCTCGGCGGCAACGGCTACATCAATGAGTATCCGACCGGGCGCCTGCTACGCGATGCCAAGCTGTACGAAATCGGAGCCGGAACCAACGAAATCCGCCGCATGCTGATCGGCCGGGAGCTTTTTGCCGGCGCCCATTGACGCTGTGTAGACAGAACCAGAATTCGTTGCTGAGTCTTTACAAATTCCCCGGTCATCGCTGCTAAGGTCGGAGCCATCGGATCTGGGGTGGAGTCGATCAATGGAATCCCTGTTTGCGCCTGAACAGCCGGAAGCGCTTTCTGCTTGGAAGGTGATGATCATCGATGACGAGCCCGAGGTGCACAACGTCACTCGGCTGGTCCTCGGCAACTTCCGCTTTGAAAATCGCGGTATCGAATTCATCCACGCCTACTCCGGCCATGAGGCGCGCGAGAAGCTGCGTAACACCTCCGATCTCGCCGTGATGCTGCTCGACGTGGTGATGGAGACCGATCAGGCCGGGCTCGATCTGGTCCGTTTCGTCCGCGACGAACTGGAGAACCATTTTGTCCGCATCGTATTGCGCACCGGCCAGCCCGGGCAGGCGCCCGAACAGGACGTGATCGCCAACTACGATATCAACGACTACAAGGAAAAGACCGAACTCACCGCGCAGAAACTGTCGACGATGATGTACGCCACGCTACGCGCGCATCGCGACATCATGACCATCGAGGCCAGCAAGCGCGGCCTCGAGCGGGTGATCGAGGCGTCGGCAAAAATCTTTTCGCTGCACGAATCGCACGAATTCGCTTCGGCCGTGCTCAGCCAGCTCACCAACCTGATGAGCATGGAACGCGGCGCGCTGTACTGCAAGGTGACGAAGCCAGCGGCCTCCGCGCCTGATCATTTTGTCGTGGCGGCCGCCACTGGCGAATATGCAAGATTTGTCCACAGCAATGCCGACGAGGCCTTGCCACCGCAAATCGCCGATTCGCTGCGTGAGGCCTACTCAAACAAGCGCCACCAGATCACCAAGGACCACTATGTCCTGCACTTCACCGACAGCCATCGCACCGAGAGCCTGCTCTATGTCGGCGAGGCCTGGAGTCTGTCGCCGCTCGACATGAAACTGGTCGAGGTGTTCTGTACCAATGTGTCGATCGCTTTCGAGAACTTGCATCTGCAGCGCGAGCTGTTCGAAGGCCAGGTCGAGATGGTCACCTTGCTGGCCGGTCTTGCCGAGAGCCGATCGCGCGAGACCCTGGCTCACGTCAAGCGAGTCGGTATGGTCGCCGACATGCTGGGCGAGGCTTGGGGGCTCGACCCCAAGGCACGCGAGATGCTGCGCTACGCGGCGCCCTTGCACGATATTGGCAAGATCGGCATACCCGATGCCATCCTGAACAAGCCCGGCGCGCACACGCCGAACGAAACCGAAGTGATGCGTACTCACGCCTCGCTCGGCGCCAACTGGTTGTCCGGATCGCGCCTGCCACTACTGCAGCTGGCCGCCATCGTTGCCGAAGACCATCACGAGAACTGGGATGGCAGCGGTTATCCGCGCGGGCTCAAGGGCGAGGAAATCTCGATTGGCGGCCGCATCACCGCGCTGGCCGACGTATTCGATGCCCTCGGCTCCAAACGCTGCTACAAGGAAGCCTGGCCGCGCGAGCAGATTCGCGAATTCATCCGCGGGCAATCGGCGATCAAATTCGATCCACGCCTGGTCGACATCCTGTTCGAACACTGGGATCGCGCGCACGCCATCCGCGATCTGCTTCCGGACTGATCCTGCAATCAGCGTTCAGACGGCAGCCGGCGCGCGCTCGAGCGGAAAGCGGATGATGAAGTGAACACCCTGGTCGGGCGCGCTCTCGCAGCGCACCGAGCCGCCGAGCAGGCGGGTAACCAGATTGAACAGGATGTGCATGCCGAGCCCGCTACCACCCTGACCGCGTTTGGTAGTGAAGAAGGGCTCGAAGATCCGCCGCCGGACTTCTTCGCTCATTCCGCTGCCGTCATCGCGATAGTCGATATCGACATCGCCATCTCGCAGTTGCACGCTGATGCCAATGAGGCCCGCGTCTTTGTGCTCGAAACCATGCGCCAGCGAGTTCATCACAAGATTGGTGATCACCTGATAGATCGCGCCTGGGTAGGTGTCGATTTGCACGCCCTCGGCACAGTCGATCTCGACCCGATGCTGGGATTTGCGCAGACGCGGTTGCAACGAAGTGAGTATCTCGTCGAGATACACCGCCAGATCGATCCGGCGCCGCTCCTCGGTACTCTGGTCGACCGCAACCTGCTTGAAACTCTTGACCAGATGATCGGCGCGGCGAAGATTGCGCAGGATCAATTCACTGCTTTCAGTGGCCACCGCAAGATAGCTATCGAGGTCGCTGCGCTTCATCTCGGCGCCTGCCAGAAGCCCAAGCAGTCGGCGGGTCTCGCCCTGCAGATGAGAAGAGGCGGTCACCCCGATGCCCAGTGGGGTATTGATCTCGTGGGCAACGCCGGCGACCAGAGCGCCGAGCGCCGCCATTTTTTCAGATTCGACCAGTTGCTTCTGGGCCTGGCGCAGATCATCCAGGGTGCGCCGCAAATGCTCGTTGGCGAGGCGAAGATCGCGGGTGCGGCCTTCGACCCGATGCTCGAGATCGACATTGATCCGTTGCAGTGCTTCCTCCTGTTCCATCAACTCGGAAATATCGCGCGATACGCCGCTCATCCAGACCGCGCGACCCTGCTCATCGCGCTCGGTAACCTTGCCGTACGAGAGCGCCCACAACCAGCCGCCCGCCTTGAGCGCAACCCGATAGCGCGCCTTCATCCGCTGGGTCTGCCCTTTGACCAGTCCGGAAAAAGCCGCCAGAAAGGTGTCGCGATCGGCCGGGTGAATGGCATCCAAGACCTGACTGGTTGGAATCGGCGCATCATGGTTGGGCAGCGCGATGCCCAGATGTGGAACGATCCGGCGAAAACTTGCGTTTGGTAGATCCACCTCCCAGATCTCGTCGCCTGAGGACTCCAGCGCCAACGACAGATGTTCCTCGCTGGTCCGCAGGCGCTCGGCCGCTTCCAGTTTGGCCGCTGTTTTGGCCAGTCGCCGGCGCAGCACCCAGCCACCGGTCAGCACAATGCCGAGCACGCCGATGCTCAGACCGGTGATCACTTGCCAGGCCAGCAACTGGCTCATCAGGGTATCTGCGCTGGCGGCCGGGCTGAGCGACAGCCCGGCGAGCAGACAGACACAGATGACGGGGGCTGCAGGCGTTCGGGCATCAGGCGGACAGCGCAGGTCGGGCATGGCGCAGGCTAGTTCGCTGCAGTCGGCAGAGCAAGCGCGCTGCGGCCATGACCAGGGCGACCAGGCGGCCGCGTCTGCTGCGGCCAGAGCAAGGGTTCGAACCAAGGTCCGATTTGCGGCAGCGCACAACCGGGTCCATAATCGGCCGTCCACCCCATCCGCCAGGGAGAATTGCATGTCTGATGCCATCGTAATCGTCGGTGCCAAGCGCACACCCATCGGCTCCCTGCTCGGCCAGTACACCGGATTCCCGACGCCTAAACTCGGCGCCACTGCCATCCAGGCCGCGCTGACTCAGAGCGGGCTAGCAGCAGATGTCGTATCCGAAGTGATCATGGGCTGCGTATTGCCCGCCAATCTGGGCCAGGCACCGGCGCGCCAGGCAGCACTCGCCGCCGGACTGCCCATGTCCGCCGGTTGCACCACGATCAACAAGGTCTGCGGATCGGGCATGAAGGCGATCATGCTGGGCCATGATCTGATCACCGCCGGCAGCGCCGATGTCGTCGTCGCCGGCGGAATGGAATCGATGACCAATGCCCCGCACCTGATTCCCAATAGCCGCTCCGGCAATCGCTTCGGCAATTTCGAGGCGGTCGATCATATGGCCTGGGACGGATTGCAGAATCCCTATGACAAACAGGCGATGGGCGTATTCGGCGAGATGTGCGTCGAGAAATACAGTTTCAGTCGCGAGGCGCAGGACGCGTTCAGCACTGAGAGCGTGCAACGCGCGCTCGCTGCCGCCGGCAATGGCAGCTTTGCCGACGAGATCGCTGCAGTCACGGTGCCAGGTCGCAAGGGCGATGTCCTCGTCGACAGCGACGAAGAACCGGCCAAGTGCGATATCGGAAAAATCTCCAGCCTGCGCGCGGCATTCAAGAAGGACGGCACCATCACCGCCGCCAGCTCCTCGAAGATTTCCGATGGCGCGGCGGCCACGGTGCTGATGCGCGCGTCGGCCGCACAGGCCCAGGGCATCACGGTGCTCGCGCGCATTGTCGGTCACACCACCCATGCCCAGGCGCCGGAATGGTTCACCACCGCACCGGTCGGCGCGATTGCAGCCCTGCTGAAGAAAGTGAACTGGACCATTGCCGACGTCGACCTGTTCGAAATCAATGAGGCGTTTGCCTGCGTGCCGATGGCCGCGATCAGCGAACTCGGCATCGATCGCAGCAAGGTCAATGTCCATGGCGGCGCCTGCGCGCTGGGTCATCCAATCGGCGCCAGCGGCGCACGAATCGTCGTCACCTTGATCAATGCGCTGAAAATCCACGGCAAGAAGCGCGGAATCGCTTCCTTGTGTATTGGCGGCGGTGAAGCCACTGCGCTTGCCATAGAATTGCCATAAATCGCCTTACCATTGGCTATTGCGCGTGTAAGATGCCGCCGACCTTCTTATGTCCGCGCTTGGATGGCAGGCCAGTCGCCGAGTCGGATCGGGTCAAAAACTTACCGACAACTCCTTGGAGAAAAACATGAAATTGAACCAACTCGCTTTGCTCACCGCGCTCGCCGTTGCGTTGGCCGCCTGTGGCGGGGACGCTGCTCAGGATGCTGCCAAGGACGCTGAAAAGGCCGCTGCTGAAGCCACGACTGCCGTGCAGGAAGCCGCTGACACCGCAACCGACGCTGCTGCCGAGGCCGCTGCTGCCGCCGATGCCGCCGCTGCTGCTGCAACCGACGCCGCCAGCACGATGGGCGATGCTGCGACCGACGCCAGCGCCGCTGCTGCCGCCGCTGCTGATGCCGCCGTGTCGGCTGACACCGCTGCCGACACCGCTGCCGCTGCAACCGATGCCGCTGCTGCGACCGACGCTCCGGCTGACGCACCGAAAGAGTAATCGTCTGCGGCTCGCCGCTCACATTACGCGTTGAACAAAAACCGCCGGCTTGCCGGCGGTTTTTTTGTGCCACGAAAAACTTGAGGCGCAGTCAGGGAACCTCTGAATAAGTCCGGAGCCGCGACAGCCCCTGAGTCAGGGGGCGAAAAACCGCAGGTTTGACCAGCTCCGCTGTTGAAAACGGAGGTTTGGCAAACACTGAACTGGGTGGCGAAGACGTTGCGATGACCTGTTCAAAGGTTTCTTGGCGCGGCCATGGCGGGCAGCCCCCCGCAGTCGTGGCGCGTAAGCTGGTCGGAGCCCGCGCTAAACTACGCACCTGCCGACGAGTGTGCCTCATGCCCCGCATCCAATCCGAAATCGACACCCGCTCGGCCGACTTCCAGGCCAACGCCAGCCAGTTGCGCGAAGTGATCGAAGATCTCAACCGCGTGCTGCGCCAGATCGGCGGTGGCGGTGGCGAGAAGGCACGCACGCGGCACACCGAGCGCGGTAAATTGCTGGCGCGTGACCGGATCCGTGGTCTGCTCGATCCGGGCTCGCCGTTTCTTGAGCTGTCCGCTCTGGCGGCTTACGACATGTACGAGGGCCAGGCGCCGGGCGCCGGCATCATCACCGGTATCGGCCGTGTCCACGATCAGGAAGTCATGGTCGTAGCCAACGATGCCACCGTCAAAGGCGGTACCTATTTTCCGATGACGGTGAAAAAGCATCTGCGCGCGCAGCAGATCGCCGAGGAAAATCACCTGCCCTGCATCTATCTGGTCGATTCCGGCGGTGCCTTCCTGCCATTGCAGGATGAAGTCTTTCCCGATCGTGAGCATTTCGGCCGGATCTTTTACAACCAGGCCAGACTGAGTGCGAAAAACATCCCGCAGATCGCCGTGGTGATGGGCTCGTGCACGGCCGGCGGCGCCTACGTGCCGGCGATGTGTGACGAGTCGATCATCGTGCGCGAGCAGGGCACGATCTTTCTCGGCGGACCGCCGCTGGTAAAGGCCGCAACCGGCGAAGTAGTCGATGCCGAATCACTCGGTGGCGCCGAAGTACATTGCAGCATCTCGGGGGTGACCGATCACTTCGCCGAGAACGACCAGCATGCGCTGGCGATTGCACGCGAGATCGTGCTGCATCTGAATCGACGCAAACAGTTGCCGGTACTGACACGCGCAACGATCGAGCCGCGCTACGCCAGCGAAGAAATCTACGGCATCGTGCCGCGCGATACACGTCGGCCGTTCGACATCCGCGAGATCATCGCGCGCATCGTCGATGGCTCGGAACTGCAGGAGTTCAAGGCACGCTTCGGCAAGACCCTGATCTGCGGCTTTGCCCATATCCACGGCTATCCAGTTGGCATCATCGCCAACAACGGCATCCTGTTCGCCGAATCCGCACTCAAGGGCGCGCATTTCATCGAGCTCTGCAACCAGCGCAATATTCCGCTGGTTTTCCTGCAGAACATTACCGGCTTCATGGTCGGCAAGAAATATGAGAACGCCGGCATCGCCAAGGACGGCGCCAAGATGGTGACCGCAGTCGCCTGCTCGCACGTCCCCAAGTTCACTGTAATCATCGGCGGCAGTTTCGGTGCCGGCAATTATGCGATGTGCGGCCGCGGCTACCAGCCGCGCTTCCTGTGGATGTGGCCGAATGCGCGCATCAGTGTGATGGGCGGCGAACAGGCCGCATCGGTACTGGCCACCGTCAAGCGCGATGGCATCGAAGGCCAGGGCGGCAGCTGGAGCGAAGCCGAGGAAGCCGCATTCAAGACGCCAATCCGTGACCAGTACGAGGCCCAGGGACATCCCTACTATGCCAGTGCGCGACTCTGGGACGATGGCGTGATCGACCCCGCCGATACCCGCCGCGTGCTTGGCCTGGCACTGTCAGCCAGCTTCAATGCACCGATCGAGCGTGAGCGCTTTGGCGTGTTTCGAATGTGATCCGGCGATCGAACCTCGATGGTCTGCACCTGGAGGGCGTCGCTCCCGCGACGCCTGGTGATACCGATAGGCAATCGGCAAGCAAAGAGCGGCCGCGCAGGAGCGCGGCCCTCCGGCGACGCCTGGTGATATCGATGGGCAATCGGCAAGCGTGCACCAAAGTCTTGACCACAAGCCCGGGCTCAGATCGGCCTTATCGGCAGAAAGCAAAGAGCGGCCGCGCAGGAGCGCGGCCCTCCGTGCCAAGAGCGGGACATATCCCGCTCCATGAAACCCTCTCGGGGAGCGCATCGCGAGCCGGCGCGGCGCATCCAGAGCACGGCTGCTGCCAACCGATAGCGCTCAAGGACAAAACTTCGCCCGCAACGCCTGAGCTTCTGGCATCCAACCACGCAGCCGATCGATGCGACTCCCGCTGTTCGGATGGGTCGACATGAATTCGGGCGGGCGCTGGCCGCCAATGGCACCCATGCGCTCCCACAGACCAATTGATTCTTCAGGGTCATAGCAGGCCGCCGCCGCGAGCAGCAGGCCAACATAATCGGCTTCGGATTCATGATCGCGCGAGAACGGCAGCGTGATCCCGTATTTGGCACCGGCGCCGAGCGCGGCCATCACCATCTGCTGCTGACGGATGTCCAGGTCGCTGGTCGACATGCCCGCGGCCACGGCGCCGATCTGCATCAGCTTCTGCTGCGCCATCCGTTCCGATCCATGACGGAGCAGGGCATGCGCAATCTCATGACCCATCACCGCCGCGAGTGCATCCGCATTCTTTGCCACCGGCAGGATGCCGGTATAGACCGCCATCTTGCCGCCAGGCAGGCAGAAAGCATTTACCTGCTCCGATTCGATAACCGCGACGGCCCATTCGAACTTGTCCCATTCGGTGCTGGTGGCGACGCCCTTGCTCGCGCTCAGGGCCTCCTCCACACGCGGTCCGACAGCGATCAGCCGACGCGCGATATCCTCGATCGGCTGAACAACACGCGGGTCGCGGACCAGGTTCGATTCCGAAACAATCTGTTCGAAGCTCGCGATGCCCAGCGCGACTTCCTGATCCATACTGGTATCGATCAGCTGCTTGCGCCCGGTGAACGCGGCGTCCTGGCGATGGCCAAAATAGTAGTAGCCGAGATAGGCGCCGAAAACGAGCAGCACCCACCAGCGCATTCCACCGCCACGGCGCTGGCCACCCAGGCCGGAGCGGCCATCCGTTGAACTTCCGCGACGCAGTGGACCCATGGGCTACCCCTAATCTTTCCGGTGCACACGGCACCCTGAGGCCGCCATTGTAAGCAGGTCGCGCGCTTTGGCGCGCGGCGGAACGAAAATTACAGATCGCGGACCACACGGAAGCCGATCCGCGCGCTTCGCGTCTCCTCGCCGGCATTCGCGCGGAAAGCCGAACGCGACTGATCCGGCGCACTTCCCCAGGACGAACCACGCACAACGCGCTTGCCGCAGCCGCGATTGACCCAGGCCAGCGCATCCTCTGGTGCGCGCAGATAGTTCTCGTGCCAGCAGTCCTCCACCCACTCGGAAACATTGCCGATCAGATCATGAATGCCGAGCGCATTTGCACTGAACTGAGCCACCGGTGCCGGCCCCCAATAGCCATCGCGGTAACGCTTGAAGGCCTTGTCCCACTCGCGCTTGCTGCGCGACCGATCGCCATCGCCGGTCACATTGCCCATCACCTTGGGCGGTGCGCCCTCGCCCCAGGGATAGGCCGCGTTGCTGCCAGCACGCAGCACGAACTCGAATTCCGCTTCCGAGGGCAGGCGATAGCGCAGCCCGGTCTTTTCCGCCAGCCAGCTGACATAGGCATAGGCGTCCGCCCAGGCGATATGCACCACGGGGTCATTGGGGCGCGCCTTGCCCCCGGAGTAATCGTTCCCCCAGTCGATCCCGCTGCGGCTGACCAGGCGCCCGCTCTGCTCATCGTAGTAGCGCGACGAGCCCGCAGTCTGCGCGACCGTGACATATCCGGTCGCGCGCACAAAGCGACGGAATTCGACAACCGTGATCTCGGTCGTCGCCATCGCGAACGGGCGGACAATCTTGACCTCACGCACCGGGCCTTCGTTGGCCTTGCGCTCCTTGTCACTCTCGTTCGAGCCCATCATGAACTCGCCCACCGGCACCACCACCAGCTCCGGGCCTTCACCGCTGCGATCGGCATAGGGATCACGTATGCGCTCTCCGGGCTGGAAGCGACCGTACAGACTGGCATTGGCAATCAAGCGGTCGAGTCTGGCCACCGAATCAGATTCGGCCCCGAGTTCACCTGCGCGCAGCAAGAGTCCACGGGCACCCGCAATATCGCGGGCGGCGAGCGCGGCATCGGCGCGCGCTATCAACCCCGCAGCATGCTGGCCGCGCAGATCATCCAGGCGCGCCTGCACCGATCGCACCGCGTCAGAATCAGTCTGCAACGCGGCCGCCTCGCTCGCCATGCGCTGGGCCAGCTCAAAATCTTCTTCCGATGCTGCTGTCAGTGCCTGTTCGAGCAATTGCGACTCGATCGCCGCCATCCCCTTGCGCGCTGCGCGATTGCGCGGATCAAGGCTGAGCACATTCCGATAACTCTCACGCGCGTTGGCGCCGACCGGTTCAATATAGGCAGCACGAGCCATTTGCTCGGCCGCGGTTTGCAACAGCGGGACGATCTGCGCACCTTGCGCACGCCGCGCCGCCAGCGCGTGTGCGCGCTGATCGGCGATGTCACGCGCGTTGAGCGCCTCGATCAGTTCGTTGGCGGGCCCGGCATCGCCCTCGTCCAAGCCTGTCTCGGCCTGCTTGAACAGGGTTTCGAGCACGGCGCCCTGACCGAGACGTGCCTCGGAGTTGTGCGGATCAATCTGCAATGCCTTGGCATACCAGTCCATCGCGTTATCATCACGCGGTGCCAACCAATGTCGTTCGCGCACCGAGTCGGTCGCCTGCGCCAGCGTTTCGGCCAATTGCTTGCGCGCGGCGGCGTCGAGCTTGGTCGGCTTGGGCAGGGCGAGCTCGGCATCTGCCACCGTCGTCGCAGTCGGATCAAGCGCATCGGGCGCTTCCAGTTCCACTGCCTTCGGCATCGGCGCCGGGACATCTTCCACCACGGGTGCTGCCGCGCCCCAATCGGGCCAACGAATCTCGGCAAGCAGCGGAAACAACCAGCGCCAGGCCATCGCGAACACGAGCAGCCCCAGGCCAAATATGGCTCCGAGCATCTCCTTGCGTTGCGAACCCGCCGACATGTTATCTACCTGGCTTTCATTACACTCATCGCCAACATAGCCACACCACCCGCACGGAGGCAACCTTGAAGCCACAATGGATCGATCAACGCGTCAGCCTGGCTTCAGTGATCGAGCAGGTCCAGGCCAGCCCGCGCCATGCGATGGATACCGAATTCGAACGCGTGCGTACCTTTTGGCCGAAGCTCGCCCTGGTCCAGTTGGCCCTCGAGGAGCGCATCGTGCTGGTCGATCCGCTCGCCTTCGACGATCTCTCCGCGTTTGGCGCGGCCCTGCACAACGGCGCGCCTTGGCTGATGCACAGTGCCAGTGAGGATCTGATCGCGCTCAAACCACTGTCTCCGGCCATGCCGCAGAAGCTGTTCGACACCCAGATCGCGGCCGCCCTGTGCGGCCAGGGTGCCGCCCTGAGTTACCAGAAGCTGGTCAAGCAGGAACTCGACGTCGATCTGGCCAAGAGCGAGACCCGCTCAGATTGGATCCGGCGGCCACTGACCCACGAGCAGATCGAATACGCCGCCGACGATGTGCGTCATCTCGATGCCCTCGCCGATCGATTGGGTGAGAAGCTCGAGAAGCTCGGCCGACTCGACTGGCTCTGGCAGGACGGCGGGCGCCAGATCAACGCCAGCTGGGAAATGGCCTATCCGGACAATCCGCATCACGAATTTCGTACCGCCTTCAAACTCAGCGACGAGGCTCAGGTGCGCCTGTGCGCCTTGCTGACCTGGCGCGAACAGGCCGCCCGCACAGAGGACCGTCCGCGCACCTGGGTGCTCGACAACGGTCTCGCCATGGATCTTGCGCAGACCCCGCCACGCACCGCTGCCGAACTGCTGAGCAAGGTACAGAGCTGCCGCGCATTTCCGCGCCGCCAACTCGCCGAAGTCGTGGACCTCCTGGACACCGCCATGCCCACGGTGGGTTTCCTGCCGGCGCCAACGCCGATGGACCGCGACAGCGAAGCGAGCCTGAAGAAACTTCGCGAACGCATCGATCATCTCGCCGGCGAACTCGACATCGACCCAAGCACCCTGTGTACCCGGCGCTTACTCGAAGCGCGTTTCCGCGACGGCCGCTGGCCAAGCGACTGCACCGCATGGCGTATCGCCCTGCTCGAACCCCTGACCAGCGGCATCGTCTAGTCGCATCGATCCTCGTACGTGGGAACGCCGAATCGGCGCGACATGCAGGAGCACGCCGGAGAACGCGACCGCGGTCCCGATCAACTCCGCGGTCGGCCCGCTTCGGGCCTCCCACAGGCGCACCGGATCGACGCGACCTCAAACCAGGTCCAACGCACGACAACCCTGCTTGGCACGACACCCTCGCCGTCGCTATCATCGCCAACAGTTCGAGCCGGCTCCACCAGCGCCCGAACCTGCATTGGGGCGGTAGCTCAGCTGGGAGAGCGTCGCGTTCGCATCGCGAAGGTCGTGGGTTCGATCCCCATCCGCTCCACCAATCCAAGGTTCACAGAAGTTTACAATGGTGCCCAACCCTCGGAATTCCCGAGGGTTTTTGCTATCTGGCACCTTGGTAAACTCACCGAGGTCTATGGACATTGCCCCGAATCAGGGGCAGCCTTCGGGGCAAGCGAGGTCAATCCGGACAGCTTGCCCCAACTGGCGCCATACGATGAAACTAAGCGACGCAGCCATCCGAAACGCCAAGCCGAAGGCGAAGTCCTATCGTGTTTTCGATGGTCGCGGGCTCTACCTGGAAGTCATGCCGACCGGCTCGCGCCTATGGCGTTTCAAGTACCAATTCAAGGGCAAGGAAAAACGATTCTCCCTTGGGCGCTATCCAGAGATCGGGCTGAGCGACGCACGCGAGCGAGCCCAAGAAGCGCGCAAACTGATCGCCAACCAGATCGACCCCAGCGCCAAGCGCAAGGCAGAGATTGCCGCAGGCGCCGAGCGTGACGCCAACAGCTTGGAAGTTGTCGCCCGCGAGTGGATTGAAAAGCAATCCGCTACTTGGGTTGCATCGCATACGAGCAAGATCGTGTTGCGGCTTGAGAACGACTTGCTGCCATGGCTCGGCACTCGGCCGATTGGCGAAATCACTGCACCCGATATCCTGGCCTGCCTGCGCAGGGTGGAATCCCGAGGCGCACATGACACCGCGCACCGCATCCTGCAGAACTGCGGACAGATATTCCGGTACGCCATCGCTACGGGCCGCGCCGACCGCAATCCGGTCGCTGATCTTCGCGGCGCACTGACGCCGACCAAGCCCAAACACCTTGCGGCCATCCTGGAGCCGACAGCCATAGGCGGACTGCTACGCGCGATGGATGCCTATCCGGGCTCACTGGTGACGCGAACTGCGCTGCAACTTGCCCCGCTGCTATTCGTCCGGCCCGGCGAGTTGCGCCATGCCGAATGGGCTGAATTCAATCTTGAGTCCGGCGAGTGGAGCATTCCGGCGGAACGGATGAAGCTCCGGATCGCGCACCTCGTGCCGTTGGCGACACAAGCCATTGCCATCCTGCGCGAGTTGCAGCCGCTGACGGGCCACGGGCGCTATGTATTCCCCAGCGCACGCACAGCGCAGCGGCCAATGAGCGATATGGCGGTACTCGCAGCCCTGCGCCGCATGGGCTTTGCCAAGGATGAGATGAGCGGCCACGGATTCCGGGCTATGGCCCGCACGATCCTGGATGAAGTATTGAACGTGCGCCCCGACTTCATCGAACACCAGCTGGCCCACACCGTGCGCGATCCGAACGGCCGCGCGTACAACCGCACGGCACACTTGGCGGAACGCCGCAAGATGATGCAGACATGGGCCGACTACCTGGACGGGCTGAAAGCCGGCACCGTGGCAAAGGTAGTGCCGATCAAGCGCAAAAAGAATTCCGGCGCCGCCGGATGAAAGCGGCGGACAGGGTGGTGAAGACACCCTGCCCGCCTACCACCACCGTCCATAGGAGACGATCATGGCTAAGCAACAGTGTAGCAATCCCGTCGCACCACCCGAGTCCAAGCCCACATCCAACGCGCGCCCGCAAAAGCTGCGCGCCGGCGATCGCATCCGCTATCGGACCACCGGCGGCCGAATCGTCGAAGGCGAGTTCATCATGCGCTGTCCGCGGTCCGCACATGGGCCCGCACTAAACGTTGTCCGCTTCCCGATCTACGCCGGCCTGAACGGGCCGAGCGATGTAGGCGACTCGACGATTACCGACTATGACCTTGCGCGGCGCGGGAGGCTCGCATGAGCCGCAACCTATCGCATGCCGACTACAGCGCAACGTCGCTCGCGGCGCGCGTCGCGGTCATCTTCATGCTCCAAGGGAAGAACAGACAGCCTCGCGCAGAAGACCTGATGACGCGTTTCTGCATCAGTAGGGCCACCGCGTATAGACACATGGCCACGGCTCGTGATGCCTTGGGCTGGCCCGTATTTGTCGGGCGCTTCGGTCGAGAGCGCGCCGAGGGGGCCGGCGTTGAGCCTCGTTTCGAACAGTTCACCGGACCCAGCGCGGTCGGCTTAGTCCAGTCCTGCTGTATGCACCGCAGCCTCAACGCAACCCAGCGCGCCATGGTGGCCGCTGGGTTCCTTGAGTACGAAAGGGAGCTGGCGCGGTTGCGGCAGATTGCCTTGGCTGGAACGAGGCACCCTGACCTTCAGGAAGATCTTCCTGAAGGAAGTAAGGGTCAAGCTCGCGACAAAGCCGGCGAACGAATGGGCGTGTCGGACGGGCCACAATGAGCGCCTTCGATGCTGAGCGCAAGGCCGAAATTCTCGCGAGCGTAACCACGACCGCCAGCAAATTGGCTCAGGCGAGGGAG
>JAYSZM010000141.1:0-3103 GCA_043738015.1 Lysobacterales bacterium | reverse complement strand
TGCGTATTTCGCTCCATCGTGACCGCCCATTTCGCTAAGGCGTGACCGGTCGTTTCGGTAAGGCGTGACCGCCTGTTTCGGTTGATCGTGACCGATTTCGGGTCGGTTCCGAAATGGCCGGTCACGGCTTACCGAAACGTCGGGTTCGTTGTGCATACCTTCCACGCATCGTCATGCTCCGCCGGTTTCAGGGGGAGTGATGCCGACACCGCGAGCAGCTATGCGCACGATCAAGGAATGTCTTCGTCTCAAGCTTGAGTGTGGCCTGTCGCATGAGCGGATCGGGCGGGCGCTTGGCCTGTCCAAGGGCGCTGTCAGCAAGTACGTAGCCCGGGCTCAGGCCGCCGGGTTGGACTGGTCGATGCTTGCGCCACTCACCGAGGCCGAGATCGAATCCCGGCTTTGCTCCGCGGCACCGGCCGTTCGCGGTGCGCGGGCGGTGATCGACTTGCCGACGATCCATCGGGAGCTGCGCCGCAAGGGAATGACGCTACTGCTGCTTTGGCAGGAGTACCGCGAAGCCCACGGCGAGCAGCCGATCTACCAGTACACCCAGTTCTGCCGGCATTACCACGACTATGCGCAATCGCTGCGGCGCTCGATGCGCCAGGTGCATCGTGCTGGCGAGAAGCTGTTCATCGACTACGCGGGCCAGACTGTGCCGCTGGTGAATCCCGACACCGGCGAGATGCGCCGCGCGCACATCTTCGTCGCCGTGCTCGGCGCATCGAACTACACCTATGCCTGCGCCACCACTGCCGAGAAGCAGGGCGACTGGCTGCGCGGGCTGGCGCAGTCGCTGCAGTTCTTTGGCGGCGTCCCACAGCTCGTGGTGCCGGATAACCCGCGCGCGCTGATCGCCACCCCCGATCGCTACGAGCCTCATCCCAACATCGCCGCCCAGCGCTGCGCTGAGCACTTCGGCACCGTCATCCTGCCGGCCCGGCCACGGCGACCCCAGGACAAGGCCAAGGTCGAGGTCGGCGTGCAGGTGGTCGAGCGCTGGATTCTGGCGCGCTTGCGCCACCACTGTTTCTTCTCGCTCAGCGCACTCAATCACGCCATTGCCGACCTGCTCGAGGATCTCAATCGGCGGCCATTCAAGAAGCTCGCCGGCTGTCGTCGTGACTGGTTCGAAGCCATCGACCAACCCGCGCTGATGCCGCTGCCGGCGCAGGCCTTTGAACCCGCGCAGTTCAAGTCGTTCCGGGTCAACATCGACTATCACATCGATGTCGACGGGCATTACTACAGCGTGCCGCACAGCCTGGTCCGCAAGACGGTCGAGGCGCGCATCACCGACTACACGATCGAGATTCTGCATGGCGGCCAGCGCGTCGCCAGCCATGCGCGATCGCCCGCCAAGGGTCGGCACACTACCGTCCCCGAGCACATGCCGGCCGCCCACCGCGCCCACCTCGAATGGACGCCGATGCGCTTTCGCGACTGGGCCAGCGACATCGGTCCCACCACCCGGCAGCTGGTCGACCATCTGCTGACGGACCGGCCGCATCCGGAGATGGGCTACCGCAGCTGTCTCGGGCTGCTGTCGCTGGCCCGCCGTTATGGCCACGCGCGACTGGAATCCGCCTGCAGCCGGGCCATCGCGATTGGCTCGCGTACCCGCAAGTCGGTGCTGTCGATCCTGCAGGGTGGTTTGGACCAGCAGCCTCTGCCGGCGACACCCACGCAGACCGACTGGGTCAGTCCCGATCACGACAACGTCCGCGGTCCCTCGTACTACCTCGTCCCACCCACCTCCACCCACTAAAAAGGAACGACATGCTCACCCAACCCACACTCGAGCAGCTGCGCTCGCTCAAGCTCGACGGCATGGCGCACGCGCTCGAGGAGCAACGGCGATTGCCGGCCTGCGACGACCTGGCATTCGAAGATCGACTCGGACTGCTGGTCGACCGCGAGCGTCATTGGCGCGACAGTCGGCGACTGCAGCGCTTGATGCGCGCGGCCAAGCTCAAGCACGCCGACGCGTGTCTGGAAGACGTCCACTACGGCCCCGGCCGCGGCATCGACAAGCGACTGATCGCCGGTCTGTCTGGCGGCGACTGGATCCGCCAAGGACAAAGTCTGCTGATCACCGGACCCACTGGCGTCGGCAAGACCTGGCTCGCCTGCGCGCTCGGCCAGCAATCCTGCCGCCAAGGGTTCCCGGTGCTTTATCAGCGCGTACCGCGATTGACCGAAGCGCTTCGCATCGCGCATGCGGACGGCAGTTTCGGGCGTCTGCTCAACCAGCTGGCCCGCGTGGACGTACTGATTCTCGACGACTGGGGCATGACGCCGCTCGACCAAGCCGCACGCCACGACCTGCTCGAAGTCATCGACGATCGCAGCACCAACAAGTCAACGATCATCACCAGCCAACTGCCCATCGAACACTGGCATGCCTGGCTCAACGACCCAACCGTCGCCGACGCCATCCTGGACCGCCTTGTCCACCGCTCACACCGACTGACGCTCAAGGGCGAATCGCTGCGACGAAAGCCACCTGAAAAGACCGCCAGCAACGTCCCATCGTGACCGACCGGTCTACAATTCCACCTCAGCACAATTGACCCGGCGGACCGGTCACGATCAACCGAAACGAGCGGTCACGATCGCCGAAATGCGCAGGTAGATCATCAGCCTGAGTAGTGCAACTCTTTGATTCGATTGACTAAAGGAAACAATCAACCATTAGAAACACTGGCCAATTGGCATCAATCGGGGGACGGCCGGGGGGGCTGTGGGTGGAAGCTCCAACATCTAATGACCCAACAAACTTTTCCTGCAAAACATTGCGCCTCACTGAGGAGTCAGCTAAGCACTATGAAGGCCGCAGCGGTGCTCTGAGTGCTCCCCAGCAGGGCAGACCGTCACCAGTGCCACGGCAGACGCCTTGACCGTCGCTGCGGGGTTCCTGTGCGGCCTTGTTGGATATGCCGGGTTGACGCCACAGCATGGCGATTCAGCTGCCAAGCTTTGACCCGACGGGTCAGCCAGCCGTGACCCAGCCCCACGGTTATATCGGGTCAACGCAGGGGTTCAGCCGGTGCCCGCTTGGGACCGCTTGGGCGAGGCTCAGAACTCGTCAGGTCCAGCA
>JAYSZM010000140.1:0-14170 GCA_043738015.1 Lysobacterales bacterium | reverse complement strand
TGCCAAGGCCACCAGCCTTGGCGGCGATACGCGCCTCGCCACAGGGCCGAATCCATCGATTTTATTTGTGCCGACAAGTGCGCAACACCACACTAGCCAGCAGCAGCCTGCTTCAGCATCTGGTCGGCGTTGGCGCGGGTCTCGCGCGTCAGTTCGACGCCGCCAAGCATACGAGCGAGTTCTTCGGTGCGGGCCTTGCCCTGGACTTCGCTGAATTCGGTATGGGTCTGCCCATCGATGACCTTCTTGTGCACGGCAAAATGCTGGTGTCCCTGGGCCGCGACCTGGGGCAGATGCGTCACACATAGCACCTGGCGTGCCTTGCCGAGTTGTCGCAGCTTGCGGCCGACTACCTCGGCGGTGGCGCCGCCGATGCCGGAATCGACCTCGTCGAACACCATCACCGGAATATCGTCACTGCCGATCGCGGCCACTTCGATGGCCAGGGCAACTCGAGCCAGCTCGCCGCCCGAGGCGATTTTCCGCAGTGGACGCAGCGGTTGGCCGGGATTGGGGCTGACCATGAACTCGATCTCGTCAAAACCGTCGGCGCGAATCGATTCCGGGTTGGACTGGATCGCGATTTCGAATGAACCAGCGATGGCGAGTTCCGCGAGCAGGCCGCTGACCTCGACGGATAGCGCGGCAGCGCTCTGTCGGCGCCGCGCGCTCAAGGCCTCGGCCGATGTGTGATAGCGGCGCACCAAGTCATCGCGCTCGGCCATCAGGGCCTCCCTGCGACCGCCGGCGTGCTCGATGCGCTCCAGTTCCGCCACCAGTTGGGTCATCTTGCTGACCAGCTCCGCTGGTGCGACCCGATACTTGCGGCCGAGTTCGTGCAACCGACCGAGTTGGCCGTCGAGCTCGGCAAATCGTTCCGGATCGAGCTGGCTGCCGCCCAGATAGGCTTCCAGCTCTGATCCAGCCTCGCCCAGCTGGATGGCTGCGGCGTCAAGCAGTTCGACGATGTTTTGCAAGCCCGGATCCATGCCAGCCAGACGGCGCGACTCGCTGGCGAGTTTCTGCACCCGTGGCTGCAGCGCGTCGTCATGATCACCATCGATCTGCTCGCGCAGATGCTCGGCGCCTTCGATCAGGGTGGCGGCATGCGCCAGCCGACGATGATCGTCGACCTTGCGTGCGTAGTCATCCGCGCTCAGTGCATGGCGTTCAAGTTCGGCCTGCTGGAATTTCAGAAAATCCACGCGCTCGGGATCATGGCGTTCGCCCGCTTCCAGTGCGCTCAGCTGCTGGCCGAGTTCGCTGTGACGACGTGCCAGTGCAGAGACTTCGGCCAGCAAATCGGTGTGCTTGCCAAAGCCGTCGAGCAGGATGCATTGGTGCTTGCGCGTCAGCAGGGCCTGATGCTCGTGCTGGCCATGGATCTCGACCAGATGTTCGGCAGCCTCTCTGAGCAAGGTCAGCGACACCGGGGAATCGTTGAGATAGGCACGTGAGCTGCCGTCAGCACGAATGACGCGGCGCAGGCGCAGCGTGTCAGGTTCGTCCAGTTCGCGCTCACGCAGCCATTCCCGCGCGGCGGGTAGGGCCCGCACGTCGAACTCGGCCAGTAGTTCGGCGCGGTCGGCGCCGTGGCGCACCACGCCCGAGTCCGCGCGTGCGCCTGCCAACAGGAGCAAGGCGTCGACGAGCAGGGACTTGCCCGCGCCGGTTTCGCCGGTGAGCACGGTCATGCCGCTTGCGAGCGTGAGCTCCGCGCGGTCGATGATGGCGAAATCTTTGACGTAGAGTGTGCGTAGCATGGTCGCGAACGCTAGCAGGGCGCAGCCGCCGCGGCCAGATCGGCGGGCTTGCCGATGCGGCGCTCGGGCACCGACAACATCCGGCCTTGCCAGCGGGCGTGGCGATTGCTAGCTTGCCGGCAAGATGGTTTCTTCCCCACTCATACGCCCCTCCCGATCCGATCACCTCGACAGCCGGGCGCGCCGCCTGCTGCGCGCCCTGATCGCACAGTACATTCGTGATGGAGAGCCGGTGGGATCGCGTACCTTGGCCAAGACCGCCGGCCTCGACGTCAGTCCGGCGACCATCCGCAATGTATTGCAGGATCTGGAGGAAATCGGCCTGGTGACCGCGCCGCATACCTCGGCTGGCCGCATACCGACCGCACAGGGCTACAGGCTTTTCGTCGATTCCCTGCTCGAACTCAAGCCGATGCGGGACGAGGATCTGCATCGGATGCGCAGTGAGATTCCGGGCGGCTCGTCCACCCAGGACGTACTGACCCGGGTTTCTGGCGTGCTCAGCCAACTCACGCATTTCGTCGGACTGGTGACCGTGCCACGGCGCGAGCAGTTCACCTTCCGGCAGATCGATTTTGTATCGATCAGTCCCAACCGGGTGCTGGTGATTCTTGTGTTCACCGACAATGAGGTGCAGAACCGCGTGCTCGAATTGCCGCGCGCGTATCTCCCCGGCGAACTGGAACAGGTCGCCAATTACCTCAATCAGAACTTCTCCGGTCTGCCGCTGGAGGAGATCCGGCGTCGCCTGGTTGGCGAGATGGAGCAGACCCGGGCTTCGATCGACCAGCTGATGCGCTCCACGATCGAGATTGCCGAGGCTTCGTTCAATGCCGAGCACCGCGAGGACATGGTGTTGGCCGGTCAGACCAACTTGATGGGGGCGCGTGGACTGGGCGATGTCGAACGTCTGCGCGACCTGTTCGACGCCTTTGGTCGCAAGCGCGAACTCGTGCGGCTGCTCGAGGGCTGTGTGCATGCCGATGGCGTGCGTCTGTTCATTGGCGAGGAATCTGGTTATGCCCCGCTCGGGCACTGCAGTGTGATCACGGCGCCCTATGGCGATGCCAACCGAACTCTGGGTGTCATTGCTGTGATCGGCCCGACCCGGATGGACTACGATCGGGTGATTCCCGTGGTGCAGGCAACCGCCCAGGTGCTGTCGAGCACCTTGAAAAGCGCCGGCCTGACCCCATAAGCCGGACGGGACTGATGGCGGCCACGGTGGCTGCGCGGAGAATTTGATGACCGAACCACACCAGGACGGCGCTGCGCGCGCCGACAATCCGCCGACGGCGATCGACATCCTCGAAGGCCGCATTGGCGAGCTCGAGGAGATGTTGGGCGCCGCCAAGGATGAACAGCTGCGCCTCATCGCCGAGATGGACAACCAGCGCAAGCGTTCCGCGCGTGACGTCGACTCGGCGCGCAAGTACGGGGCCGAACGTCTTTTGACTGACTTGCTGCCTGTCATCGACAGCCTCGAAGCCGGCCTGACCCAGGGCGGTAGCGATGCAGAAAAGCTGCGTGAGGGCATGGAACTGACTTTGCGCGTGCTGATGAAGACGGTCGAGGCCAATGGCGTCGTGCCCGTCAATCCGCTCGGTGATGCGTTCAATCCGGAATTCCATCAGGCGGTGGCGACGGTCGAATCTTCCGAAGTCGCGCCCGGCAATGTCGTCTCGGTGTTCCAGAAGGGCTTCCGCCTCAATGAACGCCTGGTCCGGCCGGCAATGGTGACCGTAGCCAAGGAATCCTGATCCGCTCGGCAGGCACATCTGGGCAAAGTCGCCACGGAACGCCTGAAGCCGACCTGCACAAAAAGCCAGTGACTCTGGCCAGAACTTGAAAGCGTCACCAGAACCCTCATTTCTCACCCATAGCGGCTCAGCCTGAGCCAAACAAAACCAAGAAGAGGATCCCGTCATGGGCAAAATCATCGGTATTGATCTCGGCACCACCAACTCCTGCGTTGCCGTCATGGAAGGCGGAACCGTCCGCGTGATCGAGAACTCCGAGGGCGACCGCACCACCCCGTCGATCGTCGCCTTCGCCAAGGATGGCGAGGTCATCGTCGGTGCGGCTGCCAAGCGCCAGGGTGTCACCAACCCGAAGAACACCTTTTATGCCGTGAAGCGGCTCATCGGGCGCAAGTTCACTGATGCCGAGGTCAAGAAGGATCTTGACCTGGTCCCGTACGGAATCATCGGGCATGAAAATGGCGATGCCTGGGTCACCACGAGCGACGACCGCCGCATGGCGCCGCCGGAAATCTCGGCCAAGGTGCTGATGAAGATGAAGAAAACTGCCGAGGATTACCTCGGTGAGCCAGTGACCGAAGCGGTGATCACGGTGCCGGCCTATTTCAATGACAGCCAGCGTCAGGCGACCAAAGATGCCGGCCGCATCGCCGGCCTCGAAGTCAAGCGCATCATCAATGAGCCGACCGCGGCGGCGCTGGCCTATGGCCTCGACAAGTCCGGCGGCAAGGACCGCAAGATTGCGGTGTACGACCTCGGTGGCGGTACCTTCGACGTCTCGATCATCGAGATTGCCGAGATCGATGGCGAAAAGCAGTTCGAAGTGCTGGCGACCAACGGTGACACCTTCCTCGGGGGCGAAGACTTCGACAAGCGCGTGATCGATTTTCTGGTCGATGAGTTCCGCAAGGAGCAGGGCATTGATCTCAAAAACGATCCGCTCGCATTGCAGCGCCTGAAGGACGCCGCCGAGCGCGCGAAGATCGAGCTCTCGACCCTGCAGCAAACCGATGTCAGCCTGCCCTACATCACGGCTGATGCCAGCGGCCCGAAGCATCTGACCATCAAGCTGACCCGCGCCAAGCTCGAGGCTCTAGTCGATGATCTGATCAAGAAGACCATCGATCCCTGCCGCATCGCGATGACTGACGCCAAGCTGAAAAATTCAGACATCTCCGAGGTGATCCTGGTCGGTGGCATGACCCGTATGCCGCGCGTGCAAGCCGCGGTCACCGAGTTTTTCGGCAAGGAGCCGCGCAAGGACGTCAATCCGGATGAGGCCGTTGCCATCGGTGCAGCGATCCAGGGCGGTGTGCTGGCTGGTACGGTCAAGGACGTGTTGCTGCTCGACGTGACGCCGCTGTCGCTCGGTATCGAGACCATGGGCGGCGTATTCACCAAGCTGATCGAGAAGAACACCACGATCCCGACCAAGGCCTCGCAGGTGTTTTCGACCGCCGAGGACAACCAGACCGCGGTCACCGTGCATGTGCTGCAGGGTGAGCGCGAACAGGCACGCTTCAACAAGTCGCTGGCGAAATTCGACCTCGCCGGCATTGATTCCGCACCGCGTGGAATGCCCCAGGTTGAGGTCGCATTTGACATCGATGCCAACGGCATCCTGCATGTTCAGGCCAAGGACAAGAAGACCGGCAAGGAACAGCGCATCGAGATCAAGGCGGGTTCGGGCCTTTCCGAGGACGAGATCCAGCGCATGGTCACTGACGCCGAGGCCAATCGTGAAGAAGACAAGAAGTTCCACGAACTGGTCGGCGCGCGCAACAAAGCGGACCAACTGGTACACAGTGTGCGTGCTGCGCTGAAGGAGCACGGTGGCAAGATCGATGGCAGCCAGATCGGTCCCATCGAAGAGGCCATCAAGGAAGTGGAAGCGGCGATGAAGGGTGACGACAAGGCCCGCATCGAGTCGCGCACAGGCGCGCTCGAAACCGCTGCGCAGTCGCTGGCGGCAGCCGCGTCGAGCGGCGCTGCGGGCCCAGGTCCGGCGCCGGAAGAATCGGCGTCAGCGAGCAGCAATGACGACGTCGTCGATGCTGAATTTACCGAAGTCAAGAAGGACTGAAGCTGCAGGTCCGACGCGGAGCGATTCGCGTCGAACCCTTTTACGTATCTGGACGCCGCGGTCTTCGCGGCGTCTGCGATTGTGGCGTGCAGGGTTTCGGAGTTGCCAGGGCGCGGCAAAACAGTTCGGGCACCGCTGAGGTCCCCAACCGACTGTCGCGTGATGTAACGGATGCACCGCGTCAGCCGGAGTGGCCGACCAGAAGGTGGTTCGGCCGTTCAATAAGGGTTGGGGTCCAGGTCTGATGAGCAAGCGTGACTACTACGAAATTCTGATCGTCGAGCGGACCGCGTCCGAGGACGACATCAAGAAATCCTATCGCCGTCTCGCGATGAAGTATCACCCCGATCGCAATGAGGGTGACAAGAGCGCCGAGGCCAAGTTCACCGAAGCCAAGGAGGCCTACGAGGTCCTTAGCGATCCGCAGAAGCGGCGCATCTACGATCAGCACGGCCATGCCGCGTTCGAGGGCGGATCGGCGGGCGGCCGTGCCGGTCCGGGCTTTGCCGATGTTGGCGACATCTTTGGCGACATCTTCGGTGACATTTTTGGTGGCGGACGACGCCAGCAGGCGCGGCGCGGCGGTGACCTTCGCTACGTGATGGAACTCGACCTGGAAGAAGCGGTGTTCGGCGTCGAGAAGCAATTCGATATCCCGACGGTTGTCGCCTGCGAGCCCTGCGAGGGCACAGGTTCCGAAGATCGCCGGGTTGAAACCTGCTCAACCTGTCGGGGCCGCGGCCGGGTAATCGGAACCCGCGGGATTTTCCAGGTTGAGCAGGCCTGCCCGACCTGCAATGGAACCGGCAAGAAAATCCAGAATCCCTGCAAGCATTGCCGCGGCCACGGTCGTATCGAACGCGAAAAGACGCTTTCCGTAAAGATTCCCGCGGGAGTCGACAATGGCGATCGCGTTCGCTTGAGCGGCGAGGGACAGGCTGGCCCGAACGGTACACCTGCGGGTGATCTTTTCGTCGAAGTCAGCGTGCGTGAACACAAGATCTTCCAGCGTGACGGCAACGATCTGTTCTGCGAAGTGCCTATCCGCTTTTCGCAGGCGGCGTTGGGTGGCGAGGTGGTGATCCCGACACTTGAGGGTGAGGCGGTAATCAAGGTGCCGGCCGAGACCCAGACCGGCAAATTGTTCCGGCTGCGTCACAAGGGCGTCAAGCCAGTGCGCGGCGGTGCCCAGGGCGACCTGATGTGCCGCGTGGTGGTCGAGACCCCGGTTCGACTGAGCAAGCGGCAGCGCCAGCTGCTCGAAGAGTTCGAGGTCACCTTTGAAGACGGCAAGGACCATTCCCCGCGTCAGACCAGTTGGCTCGATGGCGTCAAGGCATTTTGGGATCGGATGTAGCGCCGGCGGATCTTCGGCTTTACAGCTCGGGTCGCTGCCGCTAAGTTCACACCATGTCATCCCGCTCGATTCCGCACACGAACCTGCAATGCGCCGCCCGCCAGGCATCGGGGATGACCTCGCGTGCCCGCCGACGCTCACCTGCCTAGCGGCTGGCGCTGCGTCACGGTTCCTGGCGAACTGAATCGACCAAAGCCCGGCCTTCGCGCCGGGTTTTTTGTTTCTGCCTTTCCGCAAACGGATTTCAGCACAATGATTCGACATTTTCTGAACACAAACGACCTGACGCGTGGCGAGATCGATCAGCTGCTGCTGCAGGCTGCTGCCTTCAAGCGAAATCGGATCGGCAGCCAGATGGCGGGCCGCACCATCGCCCTGGTGTTTTTCAATCCCTCGATGCGGACGCGCAGCTCGTTTGAAATCGGTGCCTGGCAGCTCGGAGGTTACGCCGTGGTGCTACAACCGGGCAAGGATGCCTGGGGCATCGAATTCGATCCCGGGCGGATCATGGACGGCGATCCGGAAGAACATGTCAGCGAAGTCGCACGCGTCCTGTCGCGCTACTGCGATCTGATCGCAGTGCGCGCATTTCCCAAGTTTGTCGACTGGCAGGTCGACCGCGAAGATCGGGTTTTGCGCGCCTTTGCCGAGCATGCCATGGTGCCTGTCATAAATCTGGAGACCATCACTCATCCCTGTCAGGAACTCGCCCACGCGATGATGCTGAAGGAGCAGCTCGGCGATTTGCGCGGCAAGAAGTATGTGCTGACCTGGACCTACCACCCCAAGCCACTGAACACGGCCGTTGCCAACTCCGCACTGCTGATCGCGACGCGCATGGGCCTGGATGTGACCCTGTTGTGCCCCAACGCCGACTACCTGCTCGATCCGCGCTATATGCAATTGGGCGCGGACAATGCCGCCGAAAGCGGCGGCACCCTGCAGGTCTCGCATGATATCGACGCGGCTTATCGCGGTGCCGACGTGGTCTACGCCAAGAGTTGGGGTGCCTTGCCGTATTTTGGGGCCTGGGAAGGCGAGCGTGCGGTGCGTGAGGCCTCGCGTCACTTCATGGTCGATGAGCGCAAAATGGCCTTGACCAACAATGCGATCTTCAGTCACTGCCTGCCGCTGCGCCGAAACGTCAAGGCCAGTGATGCGGTCATGGACTCCGAGCGCTGCAAGGTGATCGATGAGGCAGAGAATCGACTGCACGTGCAGAAGGCGGTGATGAGTTGGTTGCTCGAAGCCGAGGCAGCCCGTCGCAGCTGATTATCGTCAGTGCTGCAGGGTATTCAGATCGGACCTTGTCGCGCGCAGAAGACCCACTTCATACTTACTCTGAACAGGTGTTCCCCATGTCCAAAGATCTCGTACTCGCATTCTCCGGTGGTCTCGATACCAGCTTTTGTATTCCCTGGCTGCGCGAGCAGGGTTATGCCGTGCATACCGTGTTTGCTGATACCGGCGGTGTTGATGCCGATGAACGCGCGTACATCGAGCAACGCGCAGCCGAGCTCGGAGCAGCCAGCCATCGCACCGTCGATATCGCCCAGCCAATCTGGGACGAATTCGTGGTGCCGCTGCTGTTTGCCGGTGAGTGGTATCAGGGGCAGTACCCGTTGCTGGTCTCCGATCGCTATCTGATCGTGAAGGCGTCGCTGGCGCGTTGTGATGAACTCGGCACGCGCATTTTTGCGCACGGCTGCACCGGCATGGGCAATGACCAGGTCCGCTTCGATCTGACGGCGCGTGCGCTCGGTGACTATCAGATCATCGCGCCGATCCGCGAGATCCAGCGCGAGGTCGGCGAAGTGCGGGCCTGGGAACGGCAATACCTTGAGGAGCGTGGCATCGCGGTGCGTGACAAGGTCAAAGCCTACACGATCAACGAAAACGTGCTCGGCGTGACACTGTCAGGGGGAGAAGTCGACCGCTTCGAGGCGCCAGGTCCGGGCGCGCGTGGCTGGTGCAAGCCGCGCAGTGAATGGCCGACGGCGCCGCTGCGTGTCCGCATCGGTTTCGAGCGTGGCGTGCCGGTCAGCGTCGACGGCGAACGCCGCACTGGGCCGGAGATTCTGCAAGACCTCAATCGGCGGTTTGCCGAGTATGGTGTGGGTCGTTCGATCTACACCGGCGACACCACGATCGGGCTCAAGGGCCGCATCGTGTTCGAGGCGCCGGGTCTGGCCGCCCTGGCACAGGCTCATCGCGCCCTGGAAGAATGCGTGCTCAGCAAGGCGCAAAACCGCTTCAAGCCCGAAGTCGGCCGGCGCTGGGTCGAATTGGCCTATGAAGGATTCTTCCACGATCCACTCAAGCATGATCTCGATGCCTTTCTCGCCAGCACCCAGGCCCGGGTCAGTGGCGAGGTCGACATCGAGACCGAGGGTGGTAGTGTCAGTGCCGTCGCGGTGCGCTCGCCGTACATTCTGAGCAGCGCCACGGCAACCTATGCCCAGACCGCGGACTGGGGCGTGGCCGAGGCCGAGGGCTTCATCCGCCTGTACGGGATGTCGAGCGGCCTCTGGTCCGATGTTGGCCGCCGCGCCGGAGCGTCGACCGCCACATGATTGAACTGGTCCTGCAACATCTCGAAAATCTGGTCGGTTTCGACACGCGCAATCCGCCGCGGACGATCGGTACCGGCGGAATCTTCGACTATCTGAAGAGCCAGTTGGTTGGCTTCGAGTTCGATCTCCGTGACCACGGCGCCGGCGCGATCAGTCTGCTCGCACGCCGTGGCAATCCCACCACGGTATTCAATGTTCACCTGGACACGGTTCCTTCGAGCGACCAGTGGAGCGCCGATCCATTGCGTTTGCGGGTTGAAAGCGAGCGCGCAATTGGGCTTGGTGCCTGCGACATCAAGGGTGCGGCTGCCTGTCTGCTGGCGGCTGCTTCGGCCAGCAAGGGCGATGCGGCTTTTCTCTTCAGCACCGACGAAGAAGCCAATGATGCGCGCTGCATCGCGGCCTTTCTCAAGTCCGATCACGGCTTCAGCAATGCAGTCATCGCTGAGCCAACCTGCGCCAAGGCCGTGCTTGCGCATCGGGGAATTGCGGCCGGTCGCGTGCTATTCAAAGGTCGCAGCGGCCATGCCAGCGGCGCGGCGGCGGCGACTGATTCCGCGGTGCACAGCGCGGTTCGCTGGAGCCATGCCGCGCTGAAACTCGTTGACGGCTATGCCAAACAGCGTTTCGGTGGACTGACCGGTTTGCGTTTCAACATCGGCCGTATCGAAGGCGGTATCAAGGCCAACATGATCGCGCCGAGTGCCGAAGTCCGTTTCGGATTTCGTCCGCTGCCGTCGCAATCGTTCGAATTGCTGCACACGGCGCTGCAGGCCTGCTCCGACAGCGCCGGCATCGAATCCTACGCTGAGACGTTTCGCGGTCCGCCGCTGCCCGCGGGAGATGTCGCTGCGGCCGAGGAGCGCCGACTGGAAGCCCGCGACTTCGCCGAAGGACTCGGCCTGCCGATCGCCAACGCGGTGGATTTCTGGACCGAGGCCTCTTTGTTCTCGCGCGCGGGCATGACCGCGATTGTGTACGGGCCAGGCGATATCGCGCAGGCACACAGTGCCGATGAATGGGTCGCGCTGGAACAATTGGATCAGGTCGCCCAGTGCTATCGAAGGATATTCAGCCATGGAAGTCCCTGATCGACTGCGGCCCGTCATCGTCCGGCTGCTTTCCAACCTTGGCAGTGCCAAGGAAATTCAGCAGTACCTGCGTCGCTTTTCGCAGCTCGACGCCGAGCGCTTCGCCGTGGTCAAGGTGGGTGGGGCCATTCTGCGCGATGAACTGGATGACCTGGCCTCCGCGCTGAGTTTCTTGCAGCAGGTCGGGCTGACACCCATTGTTCTGCACGGTGCCGGACCGCAGCTCAGTGAGGAGTTGGCACGGCAACATATCGACGCGCCGATCGTCAATGGTCTGCGGGTAACCTCGGCGGCCGCGCTGTCGGTTGTCCGTTCGGTCTTCCATGCCGAGAATCTTAAGCTGGTTGAGGCCCTGCACAGTGTCGGCGCGCATGCCAGTTCCGTGGTCGGCGGCGTGTTCGAAGCCGACTATCTCAACCGTCGCAAGTACGGACTGGTTGGCAAGGTCACTGGGGTAAATCTGCAATCGATAAAGGCCAGCCTGAAGGCGGGATCGATCCCAGTGATCGCCAGCCTCGGCGAGTCGGTCGGCGGCCAGATCCTCAATATCAATGCCGATATCGCCGCGAACGAGCTGATCTCGGTGTTGCGTCCGTACAAGATCGTGTTTCTGACCGGCACCGGCGGCCTGCTCGATGGATCGGGCGAGCTGATTTCTTCGATCAATCTGAGCACCGATCTGGAAGCCCTGCGCGCGGCGCCCTGGCTGCACTCGGGCATGCGATTGAAAGTCGAACAAATCGCCGATCTGCTGCAGCGATTGCCGGGTTCGTCTTCAGTTTCGATGACGCGCCCGGCCGAACTCGCCAAGGAACTGTTCACCCATCGCGGCTCGGGCACCCTGATCCGCAAGGGCGAGGCAATCCGTCGCTACACGCGCTGGAGCCAGATCGACAGCGAGCGCCTCAAGCTCTTGATCGAGTCCGGATTCGGGCGCCGGCTGACCGCGGACTACTTCCGCAAGACCCGCCTGCACCGGGCCTACATCAGCGCCAATTATCGCGCCGCCCTGATCATCACCATGGAGGATGGCATACCGCATCTGGATAAATTTGCAGTCGCCGAAGATGCCCAGGGCGAGGGCCTCGGGCGTGCTGCCTGGTTGCGCATGAAGGCCGATACGCCGCAGTTGTTCTGGCGATCGCGGCCGGAAAATCCGGTCAACGAGTTCTATACCGAGGAATGCGATGGTTGTCTGAAGGGCGAACGCTGGACGGTGTTCTGGTATGGCCTCCGCGACTTCGCCGAGATCCAGCGCTGCGTTGAACATTGCCGGGTGCGCCCGGCCACGTTGAAGGGCTGAGCACCGTGGACGGGATCGGTCAGGACTGGATCAAACCACTGCGACTGGCGGGCGAGCATGTCAGTCTCGAGCCCATGGCGCACGATCATGTCGAAGGATTGCGTCTGGCGGCCCAGGATGGCGAACTCTGGAAGCTCTGGTACACATCGGTGCCCGGCCCCGAGGAGACCACGACCTATGTCGAAAAAGCACTTGCTGCGCAGAGCGCCGGCTGCGCGATCCCCTTTGTGGTCCGCGACGCCAACGGCGTGATCGTCGGCAGCACCCGCTACGGCAATATCGACAGCGTCAATGCACGCGTCGAGATCGGCTGGACCTGGTACGCGGCACGCGTGCAGCGCAGTGGCTTGAATACCGAGGCCAAGTTGCTTCTGCTCGGCCATGCGTTCGAGGCGCTGCGGGCCAGTGCCGTGGAACTGCGCACCAGCTGGATGAACCAGCAGTCGCGCCGGGCCATCGAACGCCTCGGCGCCAAGCAGGATGGCGTGCTGCGCAACCATATGCGACTGCCCGACGGCGGCTACCGGGATACCGTCGTCTACTCGATCATCGAGTCGGAGTGGCCGGCAGTGAAGCGACAGCTACGTTTTCTGTTGGAACGTGGAGGGTCGCGCGAATGACGATCCGCATCGGCATCGTGGGCGCGCGTGGTCACGTCGGCAGTGAGCTGATCCGGTTGGTGACAGCGCACCCTGATCTGGAACTTGGATTTGTATCCTCGCGGGAGCGCGCGGGTCTGCCATTGGCGGAGCACGAAGCCGGCTACCTGGGTGAGCTGCTGTACACCTGCCACGGTCCCGAGCAGGCAGCGGGGCAGGGCGTTGATGCCCTGATTCTGGCCCTGCCCAATGGCATGGCCGCGCCCTTCGTCGCTGCAGTGGACGCTGCTGCGCCTCACTGCCTGCTGGTCGATCTGTCTGCGGATTACCGATTCGACCCGACCTGGTACTACGGACTGCCCGAGCTCACCCGCGCGCGATCGGCCGGCCAGACGCGCATCAGCAACCCGGGGTGTTATGCCACGGCGATGCAACTGGCGCTGGCACCGGTACGCGAGCTGCTCTCTGGCCCGGCGCAGTGCTTCGGCGTCTCCGGGTACAGCGGCGCGGGTACCAGCCCTTCAGACCGCAACGATCCGGCCAAGCTGCATGACAATTTTATGCCCTATTCGTTGACCGGGCACATCCACGAGCGCGAGGTCAGTCGTCATCTGGGTCACGAAGTGGAATTCATGCCGCATGTCGCGCCGCATTTCCGCGGCATCACGATGACGGTCAACATGCATTTTTTGGTTCCACAGCTTCGCGAAGCACTCAGGGATCGGTATCAGCGACATTATTCGGGAGAAAAATTGATACGCTTGAGTGAGAATGCACCCTGGGTGAGCGCGATCGCAGGGCGGCAGCATGCCGAGATCGGTGGGCTGACGCTGTCTGCCGATGGCGGCAGGGCGGTGGTGGTTGCCACCCTCGACAATTTGCTCAAGGGTGCGGCAACCCAGGCACTGCAGAACCTCAATCTTGCCCTGGGGCTGCCCGAGTTTTCCGGCCTTGCTGACGGGCCCTGATGGTTTGGAGATGCGACGATGAGCGAGCCGATCTGGAAAAAAAGCGACAGCGTGGTCGATGAGCGGCTGATGCGTTTTCTCGCCGGCGAGGACGTCGTTCTTGATCGCGAGCTGTTCGTCTTCGACATCGAGGCGACCCAGGTGCACGCCCGAGGCTTGGCTCGCATCGGCATCATTACCCCAGCCGATGCTGACGAAATTGCGCAGTCACTGGCGCAATTGCGCGAGGATTTCCTGGTCGGCCGATTTGTGCTGGAGCCACCAGCCGAGGACGGCCATTCCGCGATGGAAAACTGGCTGACCGACCGCCTCGGCGATTTGGGTCGGCGCATCCATACTGGCCGCAGCCGCAACGATCAGGTGCTGGTGGCGATGCGCCTGTATCTGCGCGACCGGCTGAATCGTTTGGCGCGGCAGGCACATGCGTTGGCCGCGCAGTGTCTGCGTCGGGCCTCCGGGGAGACCTCCCTGCCGATGCCGGGCTACACGCATCTGCAACGCGCCGTAGTGTCGTCGACTGCAATGTGGTGGGCTGGCTGGTCGGAAACTTTTGCCGACAGCGCGGCCCTGGCGCTGCGCACGCGTGACTGGGTCAATGCCAATCCGCTCGGAACCGCTGCCGGCTATGGCGTGAATCTGGCGCTGGATCGCGACTACACGACGGTCGCGCTGA
>JAYSZM010000139.1:0-39664 GCA_043738015.1 Lysobacterales bacterium | reverse complement strand
CACCCCGATCAAGCGCTTTTCCGGGCTCAGCAGACCCGATCCCGACGAACCCTGCTCGGTCGTGCCCAGATCCCAGTCGGCGACGCGCCAGTGACGCGAACCCGGAACACTCTGTATCGCAACATCCGACAGGCTGAGCGGATTGTTCTCCAGGCTGATGCGCTTCTCGTCGCCATTGGGATGGTGCACGACGACAGCCGACGACTTGGCCGATTCCGATCGATCCCAACCATCCCAGTAGGGCGTGACGCCACCGGGAATGCTGTTGTTGAGCTCAAGCAGCGCGGTATCGGATGCAGCATGGTTGGCGCGCAGCAGGCCGCCGCCAGTCTGCGCAATCGAATTGCCAGAAACCGGAAGCGGAATTCCGCTCGACCCCGAATTGGGCGTGCGACAGGTCGGGCTCTCATAGTTCCAATAGACGACCACGCCACCGGCATCCGATTGCGAATCGACACAATGGTTGGCCGTGATGAACAGGCGCTTGCCATCGTTGCCGGTGTTGTTGATCAGCTGACCACTACAGGCGCCACCACTCACCGTGTAACGCGCCACAGCACGGATCTGTTCGCGGTAGCCATCGCCTTGAGGGCAGACCACATCGACATTGCAGCTGCCGGATTTTGCGTAGGGGCTCTCGCCGCTGAAAATATCGCGGTAAGCCTGATTGATCTGGGCGATTTGCAGACGGAGTTCGGGCTCGACCGCGGCGGGGAGCAGGACTTCAACGTAGGCCACGTCACCGGGCACGAAGGGCGTCCAGAACGTACCGCTGGCGGGGTTGTCCGCGGCGCTATAGGGCCCGCGCACAAAGGTGCCGCTGGCGTCGGTCAAGTACAGCGAGGCCGCCGCCGGAAGCTGGAAAGGACTTAAGGCGAGGTCGATCGACAACGCGCCGGGCGCGTCGATGCGCAGGCGCCACAGACGAAGACCCTCGCCCACCGTGTGCCAGCGGCCCTCTCGGTTCAGCGCAAGCTTGCCATCGGCGCTGAAGCGATGACTCAATGCATAGCGCTGCGGCTGGCCCTTCAGCGAATGCGCTTCTTCCGCGAGCACCTTCGCCACATCCAGCTGGGGCACGCGCAGCGCCGACGACTCGGCGCCGCGCTCAAGCTGATAACGCAGACTCGGCGCGGATTCGGCTGACTGGGTGGCGGTGGCCGACAGCGAGCCCGCACCCAGAACCACCGCCAGAATCGCGTTCGGAAGTCGTGTCGCAATGCAAAACGCCGCCATGTGCCGTCCCTCTTGTTTCCCGAACCCAGAGGATACAGCCGGCACGGGCAACTGCAGCGGAATGCACGTGTCCAATTGCAACGGCAACGCGACTGCTTACCTCGCAACAGCCGCTCTTCTACACTGGGCGCCTTTCCCGCCCGGTGCATCCATGTCTGAAATCCAGGATCTAGCCAGCATGATTCGCGCCGGTCATCCGATCATCCTGATCGAGACCGCGGAGGAACCCCGCGTTGTCGAGACGTTTCGGCATGTGATCGCCCAGGTCTGGCGCCCGCTGTTCCATTGGTCGCTGACCGCAGGGCTGCGTCGGCTGGATATGGATCTGGACGATGAAGTCGCACCACCCGAAGCCACCGCCGCGTTGAGCCATGCGCGCGAGTCCAGTCAGCGCTCGATCTATCTCCTGTGTGACTTCGGTGGCTATCTGCGCTTTCCCTTGGCGGCGCGCCTGCTGCGCGAAATTTCCGAGCGTCAGCAGTGCGCGGCGCATACGATGGTGCTGATTGGCAGCCAGTTCGAATTGCCCGCCGAACTGGAAAACCATGTGGTGCGGTTCACCCTCAAGTTACCCGACGAGGCCGAGCTGGCAAAGCTCATCCGCGACGAGGCGTTTCTCTATTCGCGTGAGCACTCGGGCCGACGCGTTGAAATCGACAGTGCCGCGTTGAAGAAAATTGTTCGCAACATGATCGGACTCAAGCTCGCCGACGCACGCAGGATTGCGCGCCAGCTTATATTCCGTGATGGCGCCATCGATCAGAAGGATCTGCCCGAAGTCGCCAAGCTCAAGTTCGAACTGCTCAATCGCGATGGTCTTCTGCACTTCGAGTACGACACCGCGGCCTTTTCCGACGTCGCCGGGCTGGCCCGCCTGAAACGCTGGGTCGAACAACGCCGCGCCATCTTCACTGGTGAAACTCAGGCTGCCGGACTCGATCCGCCCAAGGGGCTGCTGCTGCTTGGCGTGCAGGGCTGCGGCAAATCACTGGCCGCCAAGGCGGTGGCCGGCAGTTTCGGTGTGCCCCTGGTCAGGCTGGATTTCGGCGCGCTGTACAACAAGTACCACGGCGAAACCGAAAAAAATCTGCGCTCCTCGCTGGCCAATGCCGAGGCGCTGGCGCCTTGCGTGCTCTGGTGCGACGAAATCGAAAAGGGACTGGCTACTTCCGACAGCGACGATGGTGTCTCGCGTCGCGTGCTCGGCTATCTGCTGACCTGGATGGCCGAACGGCGCAAGCCGGTATTCCTGGTGGCCACGGCCAACGATGTCTCCCGGTTACCACCAGAATTGCTGCGCAAGGGGCGCTTCGACGAGATCTTTTTTGTCGACCTGCCGAGCGATGCGGCGCGCGATGAAGTATTCCGCCTGCATTTCGAACGTCGCGACATCGCTTGGGAATCATTCGAGCTCAATGCCCTGGTTGCCGCAACCGAAGGATTCTCCGGCGCCGAAATCGAACAGGTCATCGTGTCCTCGCTGTATGCGGCACACGCCGACAATCTGCCGCTCGCGCAGACCCATCTGATCGAGGAAATCCGCAACACGCGGCCGCTGTCCGTGCTGATGTCCGAGCGCGTCAACGAACTGCGCGAATGGGCGGCAACTCGAACCGTGCCGGCGGACTGAATTTCGCAGCCGCCGCTGAGGCCAACTGTGCTGGTCAGGCACCAAGCGCTCAGTCGTGCTTTTTCAGCCACTTGAGCAAGGGTGTCCAGTCGTCCTGATGACTGCGCACCTGCTCGGAGTGATAGTCGAAAATGCTGCGGCCGAGACCCGACATCAGCACATAGCCCTGCGAATCGCGCAGTTGCGCGACCACAGGCACCGACCACCCCGACATCCGTTCGACCGCCGCCTGTGCGGCATTGGTCCAGGGCTTGAGCCGATTGGCGATCACGGCGACCGGAAACTTGCGGCGCTTGATCTCGGGCAGTGACTGCAACTCGGCCAGAAAATTTTCGGTTGCCTCCAGATCGATGATCGAGGGCATCACCGGGATCAGCAGGACGTGCGCCTGCGGCAATAGCTCGGCGATCTCGCTGGCACGGATGCCGGCGGGCGTATCGATGATGCAGCGCTTGCTGCCTTCGGGAATTCGGGCCACGCCGCGCGCGCTGATCTTGCCAGCCATGCCGAGCACGGGATGCGGATGATCAATGCGCTTCTGGGCCCAGTGCAGGGAGGATGCCTGACGATCACAGTCGACGAGGACGGTTTCTTTGCCGGCACTGGCATAGAACGCAGCCAGATTGGTCGCTATCGTGGTCTTGCCGCAACCGCCCTTGGAACTCGCTACCAGGATCGTGCGCATGCTCGCCCTCCCATCGGTTCAGCCCCGAATCTACAACGGCAGCGGCCGATCGGGAAAGTTGGACTGCGGCATTGGCCACCCACGGGCACCCGGCATGGCCCTGGGCAGGGCCGGGCCAGGCTCCCAACCAGGTTTTCAGTCACCCTTGAAAATCGCAGTTCCGCGGCTGCCATCAGGCTTGATCCAGCCCCGGTACATGCCGCCGGTATTGAACGGCATGGCGATATTGCCGTGGCGATCCAGGGCAATGGCGCCGCCATCGCCGCCCAGCTTGGGGATGCTGCCATTGATCACGGCATCCGTGGCCTGGGCCAGGGTGTCGCCACGGTAAGCCATCCGGGCGCAAATATCGTGCGCCGCCACCGAACGAATGTAAAACTCGCCCCAGCCGGTCCCGGACACCCCACAATCATCGGTGGCATAGGTGCCAGCGCCAATGATCGGCGAATCGCCAACCCGGCTCCAGCGCTTGTTGGTCATGCCGCCGGTCGAGGTGGCCGCGGCAAGATGACCGTGGCGATCCAGGGCAACCGCGCCGACGGTACCGAAGTAGGTACCTGGTCTCGACACGGTAGAACTGTGCTGCTCAGCCTGGGCCTGCTTCAGCTGTTCCAGGCGATGCGGCGTATCGAAATAATCTCGCGCGACGCGTGCAATTGAACTGCGCGTATCGGCAAACGCCTCAGCGCCCTCACCCGCCAACATCACGTGGGGGGAGTGCTCCATCACCGCGCGAGCCAGCTGGATCGGATTGCGGATGGTGGTCACACCGGCGACCGCACCGGCTCGGCGCGTGTGGCCTTCCATGATCGAAGCATCGAGTTCGTGTCCGCCCTCGGCGTTGAACACAGCACCTTTGCCGGCGTTGAAGAAGGGCGAGTCTTCGAGCACAACGACCGCAGCCGTGACGGCGTCGAGCGCTGTGCCACCTTTGCTCAGCACCGCCTCACCCGCACTCAGCGCACGATCCAGGTCGGCGTGGATCTTGGCCAGATTTTCCTCCGGAATATCGGCACGACTGATCACTCCGGCGCCACCATGGATGACCAGGGCGGTGGGGGTCGATTTGTCACGAGCAAGGCTGGCCATGCTCATCGCGAGGCCCGCAAGCAAGGAGAGGAGAAAGAGTCGCATAGTGCAAGCTCCGGTTGAATTGATTGAACGGGACAAGCGCATAGCCCCCGCTGGACCAGGAATTCCGTGGCGCGCGCAGGCTTGGGCCAGCTGATCTCAGCGGTCCGCAACAAAAGGCTCACCATAGCGTGACATCGCCACCAGGACCGCCTCGGCAATCAGCTTCAGGAAAATCGTGCCCATACCCGGGTGGAAGCGATTGGGATCGTGCGATCCGATCGCCAGCAGGCCCTGGTCGGTAACCGGCAGCAGCACCGCGGATTTGACCTTGTCGCCATGCTGGCCAAACAGGAAACCAAGCTTGTCGGAATTGAGCCTGCCACACAGCGGTTCGCCAGCGGCGAAGAATTCGTCAAATGGACGCATTCCAGGATCGCTGCGTGCGGCGACCTTCAACCAATCTGCCTGGAAGTCCGCCACCGGATGGTGCAAACAAAGTCGAACCAGATCGGTGTGGAAATCTTCGGTCAGGGTCGCGACCACGCGCGACAAGGTGTCGGCCAGGGTGCCCGCGCGCATCAGGGAAAGGGTGAAGGCATGCACGCGCACCATCAACTGCTCGTTGTCCTGGGCGATTGCCATCAGCTCTTGCAGGCGCCGCGACAACGCACGCGTCTTGTCGCGCAGCACCTCGAGCTGGTAGCTCGCCAGCGAAGTGCTCGCGCCCTGCTGCCGTGGCAGCGCCAGGGTCAACGCCAGATCGGGAAATCCACTCAGAAAATCCGGGTTCCGGCGCAGGAAGCCGGCAACATCCAGAGGGTCGAGTTCACGTCGATGCGGGTTTTCAATCGTCATTCCATTCACCTTCAAAAACAAACTGGGCCGGTCCTGTCATCCAGACCGGACCAGCGGGGTCGGGCCAATCGATGTCCAGCGCACCACCGGGCAAGGATACGCGCACCGGCGAGCGCAATTCTGCGCGACGGATTCCACTGACCACGGCGGCACAGGCGCCGCTGCCACAGGCCAGTGTCTCACCGACACCGCGTTCGTAGACACGCAGTCGGATATGGCCTGGGTCGACAATCTGCATGAAACCCACATTGCAGCTGTCTGGGAAGTTTGCCAGGGACTGGATCTGACTGCCCAGACGGGCTACATCTGCGCTGTCGACCGAGTCCACGCGCAGCACAGCATGCGGATTGCCCATTGATACCAAGGCGACCTCGCATAGCTGGTCACCTAGCATGAGTGCCACTCGGGCCGAGTCGCCCTCACCGAGAAACGGGATGCTCGACAAATCGAGCCGCGGCGCACCCATGTCGACGCGTACCTGGCCGTCCGCGCGCAATTCGCAGCGCACCCTGCCGGAGGGACTCTGCAAGTTGATCGGGCCGGGCTCGATCAACTTGGCGCGGGCCAGCCAGGCGGTGATACAGCGCACGCCGTTGCCGCATTGCGCAGCGCGCGATCCATCGGGATTCCAGATGGCATAGCGGAACGCACATCCGGCCTCACTGCTGTCCTCAATGCTGAGCACCTGATCGCAGCCAATTCCAAAGTGCCGATCGGCCAATCGACGCGCCAGCGGCTCAGCAATCGGGGCCACATTGCCGCGGCGATCGATCACGACAAAATCGTTGCCGATTCCCTGCATCTTGGAAAAACGCAAACTCACTCGTGCGGATTCCGGCGGCGCGCTTCCAGGGTAGTGGGATCATCGCTTTTGGCCGGCACCGTCGCTGGTAGCGTCGGCGTCGGTTGCGCTTCGGGCGCAGGCGCTGGCATTCGTAACGGGCCCTTCTGTCCGCAGGCGGCAATGGCGATCAGCGCCAGCAGCAGCGCAGCGGCGCGAAACGAATCTCGATCAGTGGCCATTTTCCACCTCGAAGCCGCTGTTCAACCCGGTCTCAATGGGCTTGACCTGTACGTCCAGTTGATCCAGCAGGAAGGCATAGTCCATCGCCAGCTCATGGTAACGCTGGAAGCGCCCTGACTTGCCACCATGACCTGCTTCCATGTTGACGTGGAACAGCAGCGGTCGTTGGTCGGTCTTGACGGTACGCAGCTTGGCAACCCACTTCGCTGGTTCGAAATACTGCACCTGACTGTCGTGCAGACCAGTGGTGACCAGCATCGCCGGGTAGTCCTGGGCGCGCACATTGTCATACGGCGAGTACGACAGCATGTAATCGTAAAACGCCTTCTGCATTGGATTGCCCCACTCATCGAACTCATTGGTGGTCAGTGGAATGCTCTCGTCGAGCATCGTGGTGACGACATCGACGAAGGGCACATTGGCGACCAGGGCGCGATAGCGGTCGGGCGCCATATTGGCGATCGCGCCCATCAGCAGGCCACCCGCGCTGCCGCCTTGGGCGGCAACGCGGTCACGCGCGCCGTAGCCCTGCGCCACAAGGAAATCGGTGACGTCGATGAAGTCGTTGAAGCTGTTGACCTTGTTGAGCTGGCGCCCATTCTCATACCAGGCGCGGCCCATTTCTTCGCCACCGCGAATGTGTGCGATCGCATACACCACACCGCGATCGAGCAAGCTCAGCCGGGTCACGCTGAAGGTCGGATCCATCGAGGCGCCATACGAACCGTATCCGTAGATGTAGAGCGGCGCCTTGCCATCGCGCGCGACGTCCTTGCGATAGACGATCGAGACCGGAATCCTGGTGCCGTCGCGCCCGCTGGCAAAGATGAACTCGGACGAGTAGCGCGCCGGATCAAAATTGCCAAGTACCGGCTCACGTTTCAGCAGGCTGCGTTCGCCAGTCTTGATGTTCAGATCGAAGGTCGAGGCCGGCGTTGTCAATGAGGTGTAGACGAAGCGCAGCAGTTCGGTGTCGTACTCCGGTGTCGAGGTGACATAGGCGGCGTAGGCGGGTTCGTCAAAACTGATCAGGGATTCTTCTGCACTCTGCCACTGCTTGATGCGTATCTTGCGCAGGCCACCGGAGCGCTCGTTGATCGCGACGAAATCACGGAAGACTTCGACGTCTTCGACCAGGGCATCGTCACGATGCGCCAGCCACTCACGCCAAGTCGATCGATCCTGTGAGGTCGCAATGGCAGAACGCAGGATGCGGAAGTTGCGCGCATTCCAATTGCTGACGATTACAAATTCGTCGCCGTGGTCCTCCACCATGTATTCGTGATCGCGTTCGCGCGGATAGACCACGTTGAATTTGAGTGCGGGATCGGTAGCCTCGGCATAGCGCCACTCAGTGGAGATGGTGCTCGACAGTCCGATGTAGAGAAAGCGGCCGTCGCGGCCGCGGGCGAGGCCCATGTAGTAGCTGTCGTCCTGCTCTTCGTAAACCAGTGCGTCCTGGCTGGGATCACTGCCCAGGCTATGTCGGCGCACGCGCTTGCCGAGCAGGGTGACTGGGTCCTTCTCGATGTAGAGGACCGTCCGATTGTCGGCCGCCCATACTGCACGCGCATCGACATTGCTGATCGTTTCTGGCCAGTACACGCCTGTTTTCAGGTTCTTGAATCGGAGTACGTACTGGCGGCGGCCACTGGTGTCTTCGGCGTAGACCAACTGCTCGCCATCATCGCTGACCGACAATCCCGCGGCCTGGTAGAACGCCTTGCCCTCGGCGAGCGCGTTGGTGTCGAGCAGGATTTCTTCGACTGCAGCCATGCTGCCCTTGCGGCGCGCGTGGATCGGGTACTCCTTGCCGGCTTCGAATCGGCTGTAGTACCAATACCCCTTTTTTCGGTAGGGCACGCTGGAATCATCCTGCTTGATCCGGCCGACGATCTCGTTGTAGAGGATTTCCTGAGCAGGCTTGGTATGGGCCAAGATCGCATCCGCGTAGACGGTTTCGGCCGTCAGATACGCCAGCACGTCGGGATCTGCGCGGCTGTCATCGCGCATCCAGTAGTAGTTGTCGATGCGGTCGCCATTCGGCGAGGCAACCGTATGCGGCCGGATCGCCGCTACCGGCGGCTGTGATGTTGGTGACACGGTCACTTCCTCGGAATTGTCAGATCTTGGGCTCGGCGCATGGGCACAAGCGGCCAGCATAATCGTCAGCCCGAGGGCTGCAGACGCGATGAAGGATTGGCGCATGGGATCCTGCCTGGTCGAATCGAGCCACTGATTCTAGCGGGGATGGCAGGATTGGGCGGCCATGAGTTGGGATCCAGCCCGGAAATTTCACCCCGTGCGATCAGCCGACGGGCCAATTGTTGACCAAGATGCACGCCGTAGTCGCTGCTCCGGCCGCTGCGCCAGAGCGGCAAGGATCTGCGGATGTGGAGATGTGGCCGCTTCAGCGCAGCTGCGTGGTTCCTACAAAATCCTGCCTGGGTCGCGCAGATCGCAACATCGCCTGGCGCAGCAGCGCCGACACCAGGGGAACCCACAGCAGAAGCAGGCCGGCGCTCCCGAATGGTGTTTCTACTGCGGCCAGACCGGGAACAGCGAGCAGGATGGCCATGCCGAGCAGGGCAAGCAGGCAGAGCGGACAGAATACTGACGACGACCTGGGCATGGCGGTCTCCTGTGATGGGAGGCCGATCCTTGCCTACGCTGATCTCATCGCCTGCGATGGCTCGCCAGCGGCCTACGCACGGCACGACGACCCAATCGATAGGGCGGGGTCGAACACCCCGCCCTATCAGGCGACTCGCCAACTCCGGCCGCGTCGGATTTCTCTGTCGGCCGCATCAACCAGCGACACAGGGCGGGAAGGAAAATCATTGCCGCGATCATGTTGACGATGAACATGAAGGTCAGCATCACCCCCATATCGGCCTGGAACTTTAGATCCGACCAGTACCAGGTAAACACACCGCCGGCGAGCGTGAGCGCGGTATAGAAGATCGCAATTCCGGTGGTCTTGAGTGCCGAGAAATAGGCCTCGGTCAGCTGCTTGCCCTGCTTCATCGCCTCGTCCATACGCGCGTAGATATAGATCGCGTAGTCGACACCGATGCCAACGCCGAGCGCCACCACGGTCAGCGTATTGACCTTCAAGCCGATGCCGAGGTGCACCATCAGCGTATGGCCCAACTCGGTCACCAGCACCAGAGGCAGCACGATGCAGAGCGCCGCCAGCGGGTTGCGGAAACTCAGCAGGCACATCAGGAATACCGCAGCGTAGAGCAGATACAGCATCTGATGCTCGACCGCGCGGACTTCATCATTGATTGCCGCGGCGACGCCAACGTTGCCGGTGGCGAGCCGCAGACTGACCTTGTCAGTGCGGTATTCCTCGCCGTTCTCAGCAGCCTTTTCCATCGCCGCATCACGTTCGACCCGGAAATTGATGTCGTAGGCTGTGTTGGCGTCGCGGAATGCCTTGACCGCCGCGACCACGCGATCGATCGTCGTCGCCTGATGGTCACTGGTGAAGATCATGATCGGCATCGCCTTGCATTCGGGGCTGTCGATCAGACCCGTATCGGTTTCGACATTTTGCAGCGACTGTCGCAGCAGGTTCGAATCACGCGGAATATTGCGCCAGCGTGGATTGCCCTCGTTGTAGCCGGCATAGATGATCTTGGCGACCTGGGGCAGGGAGATCACCTGCTGCACGCCTTCGACATTGGCCATATGCCAGCTGAAACGATCGATCAGCACCATCGCCTTGGGGCTCTCGGTGCAGGCAAACGGCCCCGCCTCGGCGATCACATTGATCATGTCGACGCCGAGCGCGAATTTGTCGGTGATCACGCCCGAATCGAGGTTGTACTTGGCATCGGGATGCAGTTCGGCCACGCCTTTCTGGGCATCGCCGACCATGATCTTGTCGCCCTCGCGTTCGGCCAGAAACCAGATGGTGGCGCCGATGATGATGATGACCAGGGCCGGAATCGGACGGCTGAACTTGGCCATCAGACGCCATATCGCGTCGAACTTGGTCAATTGGCGAAGCCTGAACTCGCGCTTGCGGTCGAGGTTGCGCAGTCGCGTATAGCTCAGCAGGACCGGAAGCAGGATCAGGTCGGTCAGAATGGTGATGCCGACACCGATGGTGGCGGTGATCGCCAACTCGCGCACCATATTGATCTCGATGATCATGATGGTGGCAAATCCGATGCATCCGGCCAGCAGGGCGATGGTGCCCGGCACCAGCAGCATGCGGAACGCGGCCCGCGCTGCTTCCAGAGGGCCAACACCGTCCTTGGCGCGCGCGCGCAGTTCTTCAACGCTGCCGTCTTCCAGACCGCCGAAGAATATTTCGCCGCGGAACCGATTGATCATCTGTTCGCCGTGACTGACCGCAATGGCGAAGATCAGGAACGGCGTCAGCATGTTCATCGGATCGATGCCAAAGCCCATCAGATGCAATGCGCCGAGCATCCAGATCACCGAGATGAAGGCCGCAAACACTGTCAGCGTGGCGAGCTTCGCCGACGTCGAATATAGGAACAGGAGCAACCAGGTCAGGGCAATGGTGATCACGAAGAACTTCAGCACCGAGCGTGCACCATCGCTGATGTCGCCAACCATCTTGGCAAAACCGATGATATGCACGGTCGACCCGGGATTGGCCAACTCTGCCCGCTGACGAATCTGCTCAAGCTGGTTGGCAATATCCTGATAGTTGAGCTTGCCTCCAGCCGCCGTTGTTTCCGGCACCAGCTCGGCCTGCACCATGGCGCCGCTGAAGTCCTTTGCGACCAGGCGACCGACGATATTGGCCTTGACGATATTGGCCCGAATCTTGTCGAAATCTTCCTGGCCAGGATCGAAACCTTCCGCCTTTGGCGTGAAGTCCGAGGGAACGACATTGCCTCCAGAGAAACCATCCTCGACGACTTCGGTAAAGCGCACGTTCGGGGTGAAGACCGACCGGACACGCGCCTTGTCGACCGCGTCGATGCTCATCACATCATCAGTCACCGCGTCGAGCGTGGTCATGAACTCGCGGGTAAACATGTTGCCGTCCTTGGCGATCACCGCAACCAGGACACGGTTTGCGCCACCGAATTCCTTCTCATACTCGATGAAGGTTTTCATGTACTCGTGCTGCAATGGCACCTGCTTGCGGAAGCCAGCATCCACACTGAGCTGTGCCGCGAAATACGCCATCACCGCAGTGATGACTGCGAACAGCAGCAGGACTACTACGCGGTTGCCAAATACGAAGCCCTCAAGTGCGCGACTGAATGCGCCCTGCTCACCCTTGCTTGCTATGGCCATGAGTCTGCTCCCTGGCTCAGTTCGAGAAGACCGAAAGACCGGTCTCTCCGGCTACCGCAAATTCTGCGGAGGAAAGCGACACCACGCTTGCAAGCACGTTGCCGTCTGGGTGCGTACTGGTCTTGAAGGCGTCATTGGCGGTGTTGCGACTTAGCACAATGCCGTTCGCGCCCACGAGCACCGCGCCACCATCATCAAAGCTGTCACCGCCCATCAGACTGAGACTGGTGCCGGTTTCAAGCTTGGTCCAGGTGCTGCCGAGGTCGAAAGTCTCGTAGACGTTTCCGCGCAGGCCGAAACACAGCACGTGGCTTCCCTCGAACCCGAGCGCGCCGAACATCGAACCTTCGTAGGGGAGCTGGATGCGTTCCCAGCTTGCAGCATCGTCGGTCGAGCGGAATGCCGCGCCACGTTCGGCCACAATAAAGAAGGCCCCATCGCCCGTGCGGACGATGGCGTTGAGGTGGGGATCACTTTCCTCATCGAGGTCAAGGTCTTCCTGATCGAAGGTCCAGTTCTCGTCATTGATCGTCGAGTTGTCCTCGGACTGCTGACTGAGAATCTCGTCATCGGTCTTGCCGAGTACATTCTGCTGATTCCAGGTCTGGCCGCCATCGTGGGTAACCAGCATCAGCGAGTAGGCGCCGATCGCGTAACCGGTCATTTCATCTACAAACAGGACATCGAGCAAGGGCGCGCCATTGGTCAGGTCCATGTTGTCCTTGTCGAATGGAGCAACACGCTGACGAGCCCAGGTTTGGCCCCCATCGGCCGAGTGCAGGATTACGCCCTCGTGGCCGACCGCCCAGACCTTGTTGTTGACGGCGGCGACCGCCGTCAGTGTTGATCGGGTCGGGACATTGGCAATCTGCCGCCAGTCGCGTCGCGATTCCGACACCAGGATGTGGCCGCGCTCGCCGACCGCAATCGCACGATCGCTGGATTCGGCGATATCAAGCATCAACGAGCGACTAGCACGCGGCATCAGCTCGGCAGTCTGTATGGCTGGATCATCCGGAGCGAGTGCAGCGGATGCGGTGTCAGACGGCGCTGAGCCATCGACTGCCCCCAGCGAATCCGAAGCCGCCTCGTCCGCGCCTTGCACTTCATCCTCCGCGTTCTGAGCTGCTGCAGTTACCGCCAGGCAGATCAGTGCGGCGGCGAACACTGTGGCAACGACCCCTGTCTTGCGCTTGCTCATTGCGATCCTCCGCGATCAGGGCTCCGCATGAACTATGCGGGGCCAAGCCTGGTAATTGCGGTCAGCAATCACGTCCACGCAGCGAGTTGCGCGTCAGCGATTTCCCTGCCGAAAATGAAACGGCCAGCCGTCCCTGGCGGAACGGCTGGCCGTGGACTTGCGCCCTCCCCTCCAACCGTCAGCGAATACCGCGCTGACGCAAGGACTGCGGCGAGAAACTCTCAGCATTGGTCTGGAAACCAAAGTCGATCGGCGCCTTCTCTTCGTTGTCGAGCAGGCCCGATATATACCGGCCGGATTGCAGATCGTGGTGGGTCTCAATGGTCGCCCAGACCGTTGGCACTTCGTAGTAGTTGATGCTCGGTGCTTCCGAATAGCGCCACAGCTGACCACGACTGTCGTAATGGTCGGTGGCAACGATCTGGTAGCTGTCCTCATCCAGGTAGAAGGTGCGACGGCTGTTGATGTGGCGCTTGCCCGCCTTCAGCGTGGCATCCACGACCCAGACGCGGTGCAGTTCATAGCGGATGTAGTCAGGATTGAGATGACCGGGACGAACCAGATCCTTTACCTTGATCGAGTTGCTGTGTGCCTTGTAGTCGTTGTAAGGAATGAACATCTCCTTGCTGCCGACGAGCTTCCAGTCAAAACGGTCCATGGCGCCATTAAACATATCGGTCATGTCATTGGTGCGCAGTCCGTCCGACGCGGTACCCGGATTGTCATAGGCGACGTTGGGCGCACGACGGACACGGCGCTGACCGGGGTTGTAGATCCAGGCCTGGCGCGGGGCTGCAGCAGAATTGACGGTTTCATGGACCAACAGCACATTGCCGGCGAGCCGCGCTGGCGCAACCACTTCCTGGAAGAAATAAAGCAGGATGTTGTTGATGCTCTCGATGCTGTTGCCCGGTTTGTAATACGGCCCGAGGAACTCTTCGCGCAGTCGCACCAAGGTATAGGCGCCGGTAGCTGTCGGAGCAACCTGATTCGCCCAACGCATGCCGCCGGTGCTCTTGTACTTGAGCTTGTGATTCCAGATCAGCTCATAGCCATTCTGCGGAATCGGGAAAGGGAAGCCCAGCGAAGCCTGGCTGACACCCTCGCCATTGGCCACAAGCTTGGCGTTCACCGCGTTTTTTGCCGTCGCTGCGTACACGGCCTGTGAGAACGAGCCGCTGCGCCGCGTCGGATAGACATTCATCTTGAACGTCTTGTACTTGTTGAACATCGCCAACTGCCCGACCGTCAACTTGGCCTGATAGTCCTTGGCATTGGCTGGCGTGATCGCAAACAGCGGACGATCAGCAGCGAATGGGTCGACATGGAAGCCACCCGGCTTGAAGCCAGCAGGTGGTCGGGTGATGCCGCCGGTCCATGCTGGAATGGTGCCGTCGGTATTGCCGGCCTTGATCGCGCCTACCGGCGTGAGGTCCTTGCCCAGGCGTGCGGCCTGTTCGGCGGTGACACCCGCCTGCACCGAGCTGGTGGCCGCAATGGCCAACAGCGCGGTGATGATTCCTGCTTTCTGAATCCTCATGTTCCTACCCTCGCTCAGAACGAATACTTGACGGTGAACGACACGAAGTCGCGGTCGCTGATCAGGTTCAGATCGCCAGCGCCGGAAAACCTCGAGTAGCTCAGATCCGTGGCCCATTTGTTCAGATAGTTCGCTTCGACACCCACGGTCATCGAAGTACGACCTTCAATGAAGTTGCCGCCTGGGCCAGGAGTGATACCGTTGACGTCGTGGCTGAATGCGACGCGCGGCGACAGACTGAACGGTGTGCCGGCCACGTTGTTGTAATCGGCACGAACGGCAAGCCGGTATCCCCATGAGAACGGAGTGCAGAAGCCTTCAGTCTGGGTAATCGGATTGCGCAAGGCACCGGTCAGTGAGTCAAAGCCACCACCGGTATCAGTGCCATCGCACTGGTAGCGCAGGGTGCCCTGGTTGGGCAGATCCCACACTTCAGTGGCGCCGATCTCGATCACCGCTGCGATCTGTTCGGCCGCGAGCCAGTTGCCCGGTCCAAATACCTTGGTCGCCGTGGTCTGCAGCTGCGAAACCTTGTGGCGTTCCCAGCCTCGGATTTCCTGACCCGGCAGGTACGTGCCGAGCTGGCTGCGGAAGTGCAGAGCAGTCGAGGGCGTCAACGCATTGAGCGGAGTCAATGCGGCAAACAACAGTTCAACGTCGTCGATCTGATAGGGCTGATTGTCGCGATAGCTCAATTCACCCTGCAGCGCTACACCCCAGCTGGTGATCGAAGTGTTGAAGCTCAGACCATACATCCGGATGTCTTCGGGATACTCGATAAAATAGCGACCCGACGTCGGTGATGTGGTGGTGACTGCGATGCCCGAAGCCAACGGCAGACGGCTGTGGTAGTTCATGAAGAACAGACCGAACTCGGTGTCGTTCAGCGTCGGCGAGAAGTAACGCAGCGCAGCGCCATACTGGCCGCTGTCAGAGGTGGCACGATCCGGCGCGCGCGGTACGGCCGCACTGCAGGAAGCAAATCCGAGTGGATTGGTTACCGGGCTGACCAGACCACGTTGGCACGCAGCAAACGATGCGGGCTCGTCGGTACGTCCGAAGTTCAGCATCACGAACTCGGCGCCGAGGGTGCCGAAGTCATTGGTGCCGAAATAGGTGCCCATCGGATCGGGCTCGGTCTGCTCGAACTCGAACAGATAGACCAACTCACCGGACAGGTTCTCGCTGAAATTGAACGAGCTGGAGATCGACTCGACGCCCAGGAACGCCTCTTTGAGCTCGGCACCGGCTACACGGAGCTTGGACACATCGATCGGGTTGATCGTATTGATACCACCCTGGATAAACGTGCTCTCGCCCCAGCTATGGACCTGGCGACCCAGGCGCACATTGCCGGCCTTGCCATCAAAATCGAAGTTGTGGAACACGAAGGCATCGAGCAACTTCAGATCGCGACCTACTTTCTCTTTGGCCTCGGACGTCAGATCCCTGCGATCGGCGTTCTCGAAGTCATAGAAGTAGCTGGCACGGATGAAGGCGCCAGAATTCTCGCGGTAGTTGATGCTGAGCTCGGACGTGGCTTTGACGGCATTGGAGAACGGGTCTCCCTTGTCGTAATTGAGGTTGCCATCGTCGGAGTTCACCGAGAACCGGCCGGGCGCCTGCAGCTGCACACTGAGCGGTTGCAGCGCGATCAGCGGGTTGATGTTGGCAAGACCAATCAGATCGGAATCACGATCCTCTACGCGCACCGAGATGCCGTAGGAGACCAGTGTATCGAGGCTTCCGTTCCAGTCACCGGAACTGAACTCGAAGGCCTGCGCATTTGAGGCTGCACCAGCCACCAGGGCGATGGCGATCGCGCTTCCCAGCGTGCGGCGACGCACACCCGGAAGTACGCCTCGGGCGCTTGGCTTGGCATTGAGCTTTGTCATGGAATCTCTCTCCGCTTCTGCGTCGAATTACTGGGTACGGATGACGGCGGTGTTGGACACCAGGACCGCCGTTCCGTTGCTGACGATGTAGCTGGCCATCTGGCCCTGCATTTCTGCAGTGGCTGCGCCCGATGCGGCGGGGCTGAGCAGGGAGCCGTGATCGCCGACGATAAACCGGACTGCGCCATTGAGACCCGCCGGATTCGGTGCGACCGGACCGGTGATCGACGCCAGACCGAGATTGCGGATCAGCGGTTCGGTGCCCGACAGTGGCGCACCTGCGACGGAGTTCGGAATCACCTGATCAGGCAATACCGAGCCACCACCCACCACTTCGTGCAGAAGGATGCGCTCACCACCAGCGACCGCGACTGAGGCGAAGTTGATCGGATCGGCCGAGTCGATGGCCTGCTGGGCGGCACCCATGAAGCTGTCGAAGGCCGGCGTGCCGGCGTTGACACCAGCAGCGGCCAGGCCAGCGCGGATGCGTGGACCGAACGTCGGCGAACCATCGAGCATGCGGGCGATGCCGCCGCCCGGAACCGACAGCACCGAGGTATTCACCGTCGGCTCGAGGGCAACGAAGTTCAGACCGACGATGCCGCCCAGCGACTGGCCAACAAAGGCAATCCGTGAGCCATCGAAGTCCGGAGTGGCGTCGCCGTCGTAGCTGGCGCCAGGAATCGACTTGGCCAGCGTGAACAGATCGGCCACCGCCTGGCGCAGATTGTCGCGCGAGCTCAGCAGGCTGGTCAGATTGATCGTGTAGGTACCCGAGGTATCGATGACGCCATCAGGACCCGGAGCGCCCGTGGTGTTGTTGCTGAGATCGAGGTCAAACGTACGCTCACCCGAGATCGCGCCGAAGGGCGTGTTCTCGATGTAGAACGGATTGGTCGGGCCAACGCCATGCAGCGGCTGGTCGATCGCGATCACCGCGAAACCCTGCGCCGCCATCGTCGCCGAAATCGCCAGCGCATCGGTACGGTTGCGGGTGATGCCATGCTGGAAGATCACCACCGGCCAGCCAGCGGCCGGCTTGGTGCGCATCGATGCAGCATTCGGAATCGTCAACAGCACCGGCACGACCTGGGTCGAACCCGCCACCGGAATCGGATTGGCAAAGGTCAGATTGGTCGAGGTCGGATCGAGACCCAAGGCATTGAACGGCGGGTTGTAGGCACCCGGCGCGGCTTTCCAGAAACCCGTCAGCGGACCGGTTGGATTGGCAGCGGTCGGGGCGACCGAGTAGTACGCCAGCGGCATGACGCCAATATAGATGTCGGCAATCGGCGGCAAACCGGCGGCGGCCGTCGTCAAACCCGAGTTCGCCAGCGTCATGCTGCTTGGCTGGGTGATCGCGCGGGTCGCCATCAGCACCGGGGTGATGCTCTGCGTCGTTGCGACCCAGCTCAAGACGATGTCGGCACGCGGCACACCGGCGCCAGCGGCAGCGACTTCCTGGGTACCGATCAGCTGGCGCAGTGGCTCGAGCGAGCAACCGCTGGCAACCGGCAGCAGGGGATCGGTCGAAGTCGCGACGGTCGGGCAGGTCGCCGGATTGGCGAGCGCGGACAGCGGCGTGATCAGCGGACTGGTGCGCTTGGCCAGGAAGTAGGTCTGGTCCGGCGTCGCATCATTGCCCAGCGTATCCTTGACATCGTCGGTTACCACGACCATGTACGAAGTGAGCTGTTGCAGCGGGCGCAGCGGCACGATGGCGATGGTGCGGCCGGTGGTGTCGCTGCTGGCAACCGCCAGGGCGAACTCGCTCGCGGCGAGTTGACGGGTTACCCCGGTCACTGCGCGGGTGGCAGGGTTGATGGTGACCTGGAACATCCGCACCGAGGCGCCCGGCACCAGGGAACTGGCGCGGACTGCGGTCGAAGTGCTGAACGACCACGGCGCAACCGTGCTCCAGCCGTCGAGGTTATTGAGGGCACGCGTAGGATCGGACGCCGGTGCGCTGGCAGCCACAGGGATGTTGAGCGTCAGATCCGTGGTGCCGCGCAGCAACAGGTCATTCGGAAGCGGAATGACGCTGTTGGTCGGGTCGAATCGGGCGGCGATCACGGCGGTGATCGGGGAGCCATCGTCATTCAGCGCGGGCGGCGTTTCAACGGCGCGCGGGCTGTTGCTGCTGCTGCTACATGCAGCAAGCACAACGGATGACAAGGCAGTAGCCAGTAGAAGTCGGGCCTGCATGCTTGCTTCCTTCTAGGTCGAGAAATCGGGGGCGCGGGAACAGCGCTCGGGTATCATAGGTAGGGCATTCAACCGATTGCAACGAAAACTTAAGATTTTTCTTTGCTGCATCGCAGCAGCAGCAAAGCCTTGACATTACAGCCACCGGCGCGTTCATGACCCCAAAAAACGATCCTGAAGTTGCGCCATCGCTGTGTGTGATTGTCCCCGTCTTCGACGAGTCGGCCATGCTCCCTCTGCTGGTGCCTAGACTAGTCCATGCGCTGGCGTATGTCCCGGCCCAATCGCAAATTCTTTTCGTTGACGACGGCAGCAGGGACAACACGGCCGCCTTGCTGGCCGAATACGCCGCGCAGGATCCGCGCATTGGCTACCTCGTTCTTTCGCGCAACTTCGGCAAAGAAGCCGCGATGACCGCCGGCCTGGATCACGCCGATGCCGATGCGGTGGTGGTGATCGATGCGGACCTGCAGGATCCACCCGAACTCATCGCCGAGTTCTGGAAAAAATTCGAAGAGGGCTTTGATGTCGTCTACGGACAACGCGCGAGCCGTGCCGGCGAGAGCTGGCTAAAACGCCTGACGGCAAGCGCTTTCTATCGCCTGATGAACCGGATGAGCAAGACGGCGGTTCCGCGTGATACCGGTGATTTCCGCCTGATGTCGCGCCGCGCCGTCGAAGCACTCCGTCAATTGCGCGAACGCCATCGCTTCATGAAGGGGATGTTTGCCTGGGTCGGATTCAAGCAATGCGGGCTGCTGTACCACCGCGACCCGCGCGCCGCCGGCCGCAGCAAATTCAATTACTGGAAACTCTGGAACTTCGCACTCGAAGGAATCACCTCGTTCTCGACCGTGCCGCTGCGGATGGCGACCTATATCGGCCTGTTCACGGCATTGATCTCATTCGGCTACGGTGCGCTGATCATTTTCAAGACCCTGATGTACGGCGATGATGTGCGCGGCTATCCGAGCCTGATGACGGTGATGCTCTTCCTCGGCGGCATCCAGTTGATCGCGCTCGGCATGATCGGCGAGTACATCGGTCGCATGTTCGAAGAAACCAAACAACGACCGCTGTACTTGCTCGCAGCGGCGCGTCTTTGCGGAATCTCGCCACCGACATCCGACACGCACTGATCGCGCCGGATCAACGGAAGTCTTCGGGCTGCGGCACAAAACCGCGCGGCCGCCAATCGAGGATGCGCGTCGCCGATTCGTTGTCGGCAAGTTGATCGGATCGCCATCGACCTAGGCTTGCACGGAGTTTACTGCCGCGCGCACCCAGCAGATGGCTGAACACCACCAGGGCCGACTTCGGTAGTCGCAAAGCGCGCGCCTGTGCCGCCAAAATGACGCGCGACCACATCGCATCGTTGGCAATACGCTCAGCGCCGCCCAGGGCGAGCGTGCAACCTGCGCTCGACACGCAGCGCAAAGCCTGCACGCAGGCAGCAGCGACATCGTCAGCGTGCACCGGTTGACGCAATCCACCGGGCTCGGAAGGCAGCGGCACCAGATGCCAGCGCCGGCCAAAACGGTAAAGCGTATTGAGACTGCGATCATGGCCGGCACCCCAGATCAGGGTGGGCCGCAGCAGCGTCAGCGCGACATTCCTTCGTGCACAGATCGTCTGCAATTCCTGTTCTGCCACGTGCAGACGACGCGCGATATCGCGCTCGGCGGGATCGGCGGAGTCGGCCTTGGACTCGATGCTCATCGATCCAAGTGCAATCAATCGTGTCAGCGCGGGTGTCGGGATCGGGTCGAGCCAGTGAACCAGGGCATCCAGCGGCCCCGCCGACACAATTGTTGTTGCAGAACTGAGCGACTGCTCGCGCCAAAGGTCCAGAACCCACCAGCGCACGCCCGCCGGTCCGCTCATCGAAGGCACCGGCTTGCGCGAACAGGCGACAACTCGATGGCCTGCTTCGGTCAGCCGCGTGAGCAGGAATCCGCCCACCGCTGCGCTGGCGCCGAATACATGAACCTCGTTCATCGCCGCATTCTCGCTGGTCGACCTCGGTCGCCGTGCCGATCAGGTATTGAAGCGCACAATCTGCACGATGCGCGAGGGCAGACCCTTGATGCGCGCCAACAGCGATTCGCTGATCGTGCTCTGCGGCAGGGCGAAGCTCGGCAGATTGGCGACGGCGAAGCGCTGGATGGCACGCGGATTGCGTTTGAGCTTCCAGTAGCGCGTGATCGCCGAATCCACGCTGAGTCGGCACGAACCCATCCGCACCGGCTTGAGCAGCATGCGGTAGACCTGACCCTCATTGATCAACTCCATCGCCGTCTGCGCGTTGGCGCGCTCGGTGATCACTACCGTGGCGATATGGGGGTGATGGATTTTCAGTGCTTTCAGCAACGAGGTCAGATCGCCCTGACGTGATTCGGTCTCCGAAATCACGACACCGGTTTCATATTGCTCAAGAATCTGCAGCGCACGCTCGGCAGTGTTGGCGAAGCGCACCTGATAGTGCGGCGCGAGAATCTCGCGCAATCGGGCCTGCGAGTTCACATCGTCTTCGAGCACAAGGATGCCGACCTCGGTGCGTGCGTCGGCTGCATCGCGTTCGCTGATCGGGTCGGCGGTGATGACTGCGGCATCGCGCGAGATGCGCCCGGCCTCAGCGACCAGGGCACGCATTTCGGCATTGTCCCAGGGCTTGTTGACGTACCGGAACACTTCGCCCTCATTGACCGAACCGAGTACCGCCTTGAGGTCGGCATAGCCAGTGAGCAGGATACGCATCGCCCGCGGCGCGCTGGATTTGAGCTCGCGCAGCACTTCGATACCCTGCATCTGCGGCATGCGCTGATCGCAGATCACCACATCGACATCGAACTCGCTGGCCATGGCAACGGCTTGTCTCGGGTCATTGCACAACTGCACCTGGCAGTCACGGAACAGTGCCTTGAGCGCACGCAAGATGCGCATCTCATCATCGATGCAAAGTATGCGTAGCGGAGTGTTCGGGCTGGATGTGGGGCGTTCCATGGTTCAGCCCCCTGCCCTGGCGGCCAGCGCCTTGCTGTCGATCGGCAATTCAACGAAGAACGTCGTGCCCTTGCCGATAACCGAATTCACCCGGATGCTGCCGCCATGACCCTGAATGATCTTGTGCACGATCGACAAACCGAGACCCGTGCCTTCGCCGACATTCTTGGTGGTGAAAAACGGATCGAAAATCTTCGGCAGCACATTGTCGGGAATACCGCTGCCATTGTCCGACACGCTGACTTCCACGCCTTCTTTCTTGGCCGAACTGCGGATGCGCAGACGACCCTCTTCGCCCATGGCATGGGCCGCGTTGGTAATCAGGTTCAGAAAGACCTGGTTGATCTGCGAGGGCATGCAACGCACCGGCGGCAAGGCGCCAAGCTCGGTCTCGACGGTGATGCGATCGCGCAGCTGGTGGCTGGCAATGGTCAGCGAACTTCTGATGGAATCATTGACGTCAATCAGATCCATGCCGTCGCGATCCACTCGGGCGAAGCCTTTCAAATTGAGTACCAGGGCACTCATCTGCTTGAGTCCATCGACGGAATCGGTGAGCAATTCGCGCGCCTCGTTAAGACCGGTCGCCTGCGACAATTGGGCACGTGCTTTGATCACCAGCGCCTTCGCGCGTTCGGCGATACCGGCATCCGCGTTGAGCAAAAAATCGACGCCGGTCATCACATTGGTGACGGCCTGCTCGTACTCGGCAAGCAGATCTGCGACCACCTCGACATTGCTTTTGACGAAGCCGAGCGGTGTGTTGATCTCATGTGCCACACCGGCCACCATCTGACCGAGTGAGGCCAGCTTGGTGGTATGGATCACCTGGGCCTGCGACGCCTCGCGTTTCTTGGCGTCTGCCTGCAGCGCCGCCAGCGCAAGCACCAGTTTGCGTTCGCGCACAAACAGCAGCCCGGCCGCCGTGAGCGCGACGATCAGAAGTATTGCGAGCAACCAGGTCATCATCCGATTCCGTAATCCCCGTCCTGTACCGATCCGGCGCATCCGCTCACGCCATGCCACGCCAGAGTCTCGTCCAACGCGGACGATCGCCCCCCCAGGTTTCGACGACCCAAGCGAGCGGCTGGATCGCCCGGCCCAGGATGATCCGGTCGGGAGTCAGCCTGCGCGGCTTCATCCCGCTACCCAGACCTGTTGCTGCTCAGTCAGTATAGCCAAAGCCGCCAACCTAGCTGACCGAGCTTATCGGCGCCGGGTGGCGTTTCCTTGACCCAGTTGGCCATTCGATGAGCGAGTCCATCACAGCAGAAGCCGCAACACCCTCGCGCTGGCGACGCATTGCACTGTTTTCGGCACCGGCAATCGCCTTGGCAACCCTGCTATTGATGCGCTGGACCGGTGCCGAGTCGGCGCTGGCCTGGACCTGCGCGGTCCTGGTCTGGGTAGCGCTGTGGTGGTTGTTCGAGCCGATACCTGCGCCGGTGACCTCACTGCTGCCCCTGGCCCTGTTGCCGGCGGCCGGGGTGATTACGCCCAAGCAAGTGGCCGAGGCCTTCGGCAACGAACTGATCCTGCTGATGGCTGGCGGCTTCATGATGGCGCTGGCGCTCGAGCGCAATGGCGCACACCGTCGCCTTGCGCTGGGCATGGTGCGCCTGTTCGGCGGTCGCAGCGGACGCTCCCTGGTGTTTGGCTTCATTGCCGCCACTGCGTTCATGAGCATGTGGATTTCCAATACTGCTGCCACTTTGATGATGCTGCCGGTGGCCATGGCCGTGCTGCAGCAGCATTCCGATCAGCGCCTGCGCACGCCGCTGATTCTGGCGATCGCCTATGCAGCGAGCATCGGTGGATGGGGTACGCCCATTGGAACACCTCCCAACCTCGTATTCATGCAGGCCTATGAGCAGGCCACCGGAACCCGGATGGGCTTTGCCGAGTGGATGCGCGTGGGCATTCCGATCGTGCTGATCTTCCTGCCGATACTGGGCTGGTGGCTGACCCGGGGCCTGCGCAGCACCGAACCGGTTCGACTGCCCGCGCTGGGCATCTGGACCTCGGCCGAACGGCGCGTCCTGCTGGTATTTGCCCTGGTTGTCGGCGCCTGGGTGTTCCGTTCCTGGCCCTACTCAGGCTGGACCGGGCTGCTTGGCATCAGCACGATCACCGATGCGAACATCAGCCTTGCCGGTGTTGTGTTGATGTGTGTGCTGCCAGATGGACGTGGTCAACGCCTGCTCGACTGGGAGACGGCAGAACGCATTCCCTGGGGTGCTCTGGTACTTTTTGCCGGCGGAATCGCACTGGCCACCGCCTTCCAGACTTCGGGCCTCGGCGACCGCATCGCGATGGCGCTGGGTGGCCTCGGTCAATTGCCGCCGATTCTGCTGATCCTCGGCATCTGCCTCGGCGTCACCCTGCTGTCGGAGATCGCCAGCAATACCGCAACAGCTGTGTTGCTGATGCCGATCCTAGCCGCCACCGCAGTTGGAACCGGAATCGAGCCCGCCCTGCTGATGATGCCCGCGGTGTTTGCTGCCAGTTGCGGATTCATGTTGCCGGTGGCAACTGCGCCCAACTTGATTGCCTATGGCACCCGTCAGGTGCCACTCGCCCAGATGATCCGCGAAGGGGCGGTGCTTGATGTCGTCGGCGTGGTGGTGCTGACTGCGGTGTGCTGGTTCATGCTGGCGCCCTGAGCGCGCGACAACGTCGGCGCTACAGGCGGCCGGCGAAACTCTGGAGGCCCATCCATGTGACAAATGCCAGCAGCAGGATTGTGCCCTCGCGCCGCGAGACCTGGGCATCACCTCGGATCATCGGATAGAACGCCAGGGTGAAGGCGATCAAGGCCGGGATCTCGACCCAGACCAGGGACTGCGCGACTGGAATGGGATGCCAGAGCGCCAGCAGACCGAGCACCAGAAGCAGATTGACGATACTCGACGAGACAGCACTCCCGACCACGACATTGCCATGGCCACGCGCAGCGGCCACCACGGCCACAGCCAACTCCGGTATCGCGCTGCCAACTGCCAGCAGGGTAAGACCTGCCCAGAGCTCGCTCATATGCCAGATTCCAGCGAGCTCAAAGGCGCGATCGGACGCCATCCAGGCGCCGTAGCCGAGCATACCGAGGCCAGCCACAACACGGACCACATTGCGACCCAGATCGGTCTGGGTATTGGCCGCGTAGGCCAGCTCCTTGCACACCGCCTCGGAATGCCCGCGTGCCGATCGGCGCACCGCCCAGCCAAAGGCCACAACGCCGACCAGCAGGACCGCGCCATCGTAGTAGCCGATCTTGCCGTTGTGACTCATCGCCAGCAGGGCGACCGCGCTGACCAGCAGCAGCGGCAGACCGAGACTGACCAGACGAAAACTGACCGACAGTGGCTTGACCATCGCAGCCACCGCGATGATCAAGCCAAAGTTGGCGATGCAGCTACCGATCACATTGCCGACCGCCAGCGCATAGTGCGCTTGCGCGATGGCCGCGATCGAGATCGCCAGCTCGGGCAACGAGGCACCGACCGCGACCAGGGCAAGTCCAGCGGCGGTCGCACCCGCGCCGCGCCGCTGAGCCAATCCCGACGTTCCCTTGACCAGGGAGTCAGCGCCAAGCGTGACCAGGAGCAGACCCAGCGCAAAGAATCCCAAGACTTCCCACATGGTGTTTCGATCTCCACGAACCGGTGATCAGGATAGTGGTCACGGCGGTCGGGCGCCATCATCGGTGCCGGAGATGGCGAGCGCAGCGGCGGATGCGCGGGTGCGGCAACGCCGCGCAAGAAAAAAACAGGGCCGGCAAGCCGGCCCCAAGGGGGACACCACTGAGCATTGTGTGATAGTGAGACTTGTGTGATCGGGCATCAATGATCTGCAGTTGCAGACCCGTGCCGATCGCGGTGCCATTCATTCAGGTGGCACCGGCATCCATCCACGATCCGGGATCGATGCCACCACGCATCCCTGCGTGGCTCGTGCCGGGGTGGAACGGTTGTTGCCGACGCGCGCCAGGACGAGTCCCGGCGCGCGCCCCTCATCGATTACTGCACGCCGTACGACCAGCCCTTGGTCCAATCGGCAGCCGGGCCTTCGAATGCGCCCTTGAAGTTCACGGTCTCGAAGAAGCTATCGTTCGGCACTGCCACGCCGGTTCCGAGCAGGATCGAGTTGGCGGTGGGGAAGCGACCGCTCAGACCCAGTGCAGCCGCGTTTCCGTCCGTGTTACCGGTCTGTCCGCGATACCAGGCGCTGACCAGGAAGGGCTCAGCAGCACTGTCCTCGAAATTGGTCGCGCAGCCCAGGGCCGAACCCGCCATCGTCAGAACGCCGTTTGCGGTCGGATTCGCTACCGTGCCGCTCGCGGTGAAGGTCGCGTTGTCGTTGAAGTTCAGGCACTCCTGGCCGAATCCAGTCGCCACGATGTTGTAGAAGTTGCCACCCGAGCCGCGACGGATGCGCAGACCCTCATTACCGCTGGGCGCACCGATCAGCGTCACATTGGCGACGGTCGGTTGGGTGCGCGGCAGCAGGTCAAAGGCGTTCGGCTTGTTGTCCGATTCGACACCATTGGAGTCGGCCGATGCAGTGGCCGTCTGCACGCAGTAGGCGTACTGGATTTTTCCGGTGTAGCCCTCGGCGAAATCCAGGCAGTCGTCTTCGATCGAGGTGCCGACGACATGGCGCAGATTGACCGTACCACCAAACATCTCGAAGCCGTCGTCCTTGCCGGCATGGGTCTGCACGTGGTCGATCACGGTGCCACTACCAACGCCGAGCAGCGTCACCGAATTGAGTTCTTCATTCGGACGGATTTCCTTGCCGGCGTAGCGGATCTGGGTATAGCGCAGCGCGCCTGATGAATCGGCATTGTCCGGAACGATATTGCCGCCGCCGACGGCATCCCGTCCGCCGAACTTGACGTCGGTATCAGCTTCGAACGAACAGGCCGTCGTACCGACGCAGCTGTTGTTTACTGCATTGCCGGCAATCACCAAACCGGCCCAGTCACCCGGCACATCGCGCGGCGCGGTGAACACGACCGGCGCGGTCGCCGTGCCGTTGGCATAGATCTTCGAGCCGGCCTGCACGACCAAATAGTCGATCGCACCGCCACTACCCTGCAATTGTGTGCCCGGCGCGATGCTCAACACACCGGGATTGAGGTTCCGGCCGGAACCGACCTGCACCTTGCCACTGATGATATAGGTCGCGTAGTTGGGCAGATGCAGATTGCCGGTGATGGTCTGCGGCAGCAGGCAGGTACGCGGCAGATTCTGGAAGGCCACGGTGCCGGTCGGACAGGCAGTGAACTCCTCGCTGTACGCGCAACTGGCCGGCGCCGCGCCGATGTGCTGCAGATCGAGATTGGCAACCGGCAGATCAACGCCACCGTTGGGTGTGATGTCCATGGTGATTCGATTGCAGGAATGCGCCGTGAAGCTGAGCTTGCCGATCGGCGTGCCGGTCGGTGCGGTGAAGGTGTTGCCGAAGGCGCCGCCGGCAAAGCGGAACACATCGACATCCTGCTTGCTGAACTCGCGATCGGTCAGCGGCACCTGGGCGGTCAGCCAGAGCGGCTGACCCGCACTGTCGTAGCTGAAGATGGCGAGAAACAGCACGCCCTGGCCATTGCCCGTGGGCAGCCAGTCTGCCAGCACGCCACGGCCGGACTGCGCCGGGTTGTACCAGGAGCCTTCGAACTGCTCATTTACGACGACGGCTGCGTCGGCGCTGGCGGCGGCGAACAGGCCAGCCATGGCCAGGGCGAGCGGGCGCTTCAGGGAAAGGATCGACATGATTCAACTCCATTGCTGTGAGACAGGTGCCGAAGCTCGACCGAGCCCCGATTCGCCGCCCATATTGCGCAGGGGCGATGACAGTTCGATGGCTGGACCTTTGCAATTGCGCGACAAGGCCCGTAGCGACCGCATCGCCGACGAGCCAGCTGCATGGGCTGACAGCCGTCACTTAGTCTCCAGCGGTCGATGCCGTAGGATGTCCCTGCTGGCGCTCCGCTGTGTTACCGGGCGGCACACGGCAGGACGAATCAGGCTCGGGAGAGGCATATGCGATGGCAGCGCTGGGTAGGGCTGGTGGGTTTTCTATGTGTGGCAGCTACGGTCCAGGCCGGGCCCGAGCCATTCGTGCTCGGCACACTGCGCTTCAGCGAATGTGATTTCACCCATCGCAGTCGTGGCGAAGTATTCGCTGGACAGTGCGCGCGCTTTGAGGTCCCAGAAAATCCGGACGATCCCGCCGGCCGAAAAATCAGCCTGCACGTCGGTCTGATCAAGGCGCACGATGCCGAACCCGAGGCCGACCCGGTTTTCTTTCTGGCCGGTGGCCCTGGTCAATCGGCGATCGAGGCCTATCCGATGATCGCGCCCGGCTTCTCAAGAATTCTGGAGAAGCGCCACGTGATTCTGGTTGATCAACGTGGCACTGGTGATTCCAATCCACTCAAGTGCGAGGGCGCCGAGGGCGAGAGCAGCTTTGCTGCCGACAGCCCCGCCGCCGACGCGCAGACCGCTTTCGTCAACGATTGCCTGGCAACGCTGCGTGAACGCGCCGATCCGCGCTACTACACCACCACGGTGGCGATTGGCGACCTGGATCGGGTGCGTGCCGCGATCGGCGCCGAACAGATCAATCTGATTGGTGGCTCCTACGGCACGCGTGTCGCCCAGCGCTATCTGCACACCTATCCCGATCGCGTGCGCAGCGTCGTGCTTGATGGCGTGGTGCCGCCGGATTTGATTCTTGGCAACGAGCATGCACGCAACCTGGAGACCGCAGTCGAGGGCATTTTCGAGCGCTGCCGCAAAGACAGCGCCTGTCAGCAGGCCTTCGGCGATCCCGCCGAGGACTTCGCCCATCTGCGCGCAGAACTGACGGCTCGGCCGATCCAGGTCGAGTTCAACGATCCCAAATCCGGCGAGCCGACGACGCAGGAATTGAAGCTCGATGATGTCGCCGGCGTGCTGCGCATGTTCGCCTACGCACCGGAAACCGCCGCCCTGCTGCCGCTCGCACTGCACGAAGCCGCCAATGGCCATGCCGCTGCCTTGCTGGCGCAGAGCCGACTGGTCTCCGGCGATCTTGGCGAGCAGATCATGCATGCCATGCAGCTCTCGGTGATCTGCTCGGAAGATGCGCAAGGATTCCGCGCACGGCCCGAGGACGAAGCCACGATCATGGGCAACGAATTCATCAATGTGATGCTTACCCAGTGTGCGGCCTGGCCCAAGGGCGCGCGCCCGGATGGCTTCCACACGGCCGCCGCCAGCGCCGTGCCTGCGCTGCTGCTGTCCGGCGAATTCGATCCGGTCACTCCGCCACGCTATGGCGAGGCAACGGTCCAGCACTTCAGCAAGGGACGCCATCTGATTGCACCCGGACGCGGCCATGGCCTGCTGGTCGCCGGTTGCATCCCGCGCCTGCTCGCCGATTTTGTTGAGGGACTCGAGGCCAGCAAGCTCGAGGCCAAGTGCCTGGACGACCTCGCCGCAATTCCGGCCTTCGTCAACCGCAATGGGTGGACGCCATGAATCAGTGCGCATGCTTCAAGGCAGATCGACATGATTGAAGTTCACCAGTTGCACAAGGCCTTTGGCGCGGTGAAGGCCGTCGACGGTGTCAGCTTTCGTGCTGAGGATGGCCGCATCACCGGTCTACTCGGCCCCAATGGTGCCGGCAAGACGACCACGCTGCGCATGCTCTATACACTGATGAAACCCGACCAGGGCAATGTCCGGGTCGATGGCTTCGACGCCACGACCGATACCGTCGAGGTCCGTCGTCGGCTCGGCGTACTGCCCGATGCCCGCGGTCTCTACAAGCGCCTCAGCGCACGCGAGAACATCCGTTACTTCGCCGAGTTGCAGGGTATTGAACCGGCATTGATGCACAGTCGCGAGGAGGCGCTGATCAGCGCACTCGGCATGGAAGACATCGCCGATCGACGCACTGAAGGATTCTCTCAGGGCCAGCGCGTCAAGACCGCGATCGCACGTGCGCTGATCCACGATCCGCGCAACGTTATCCTCGATGAGCCAACCAATGGGCTCGACGTGATGGCGACGCGGGCAATGCGCGCTTTTCTGCGCAAGCTCCGCGATGAGGGCCGCTGTGTGCTGTTCTCCAGCCACATCATGCAGGAGGTCGCGGCACTGTGCGACCACATCATCGTGATCGCCAAGGGCCGGGTAATGGCCGAAGGTTCACCCGATGAATTGCGCGCGCGCACCGGCGAGGTCAATCTGGAAGATGCCTTCGTGAAGATAATCGGAAGTGATGAGGGGTTCTTCGGATGAAACCTGCCTGGCTGACCATCTTCATCAAGGAAGTCCGCGAGAACCTGCGCGATCGCAAGACCGTACTCAACGCTCTGGTGCTCGGCCCGTTGATCGGTCCGGTACTGATCGGCCTGATCCTGTCGGCGGTGGTCTCACGCGAATCCAAGCGCGCCGAGAAGCCGCTTGAAGTGCCGGTGATCGGCGCCGAATACGCACCGACCCTGATCAATCATCTGCGCACCCAGAACATCGTGATCGAGCCGGCGCCAGCCGATCCCGAGCGCGCGGTGCGTGAGCAGGACGAGGATGTGGTCCTGCGCATCGACGAGCGCTTCGCCGAAGCCTGGCGGGCCGGCGATCCGGCGCCGCTCGACGTGATCTACGACTCGTCCCATCAGGATGCCGAACGAGCGCGGCGGCGATTGGAGGCTGCGATCAACGGCTACGCCAGCCAGGTTGGCGCCCTGCGTCTGATCGCACGCGGCATCCATCCGGTCATCGTCCGTCCCATCAGTGCGGTCGATCGCGATCAGGCCAGCGCCGAGGCCAAGGGCGGTCTTTTCCTGAGCTTTCTTCCTTACACACTGATCCTCGGTGCCTTCATGGGCGGGATGTACCTCGCAATCGACACGACGGCCGGCGAACGTGAAAGACAATCGCTCGAACCCCTGCTGGCCAATCCGGTGCCCCGTTGGAAGATCATGGCAGGCAAACTGCTGGCCACCTCGGCATTCGCGATCATGTCGCTGCTGCTGACCCTGGTTGCGTTCGCGGTGATCACGCCGATGCTGCCACTCGACAAGCTCGGACTGAAATTCAATCTCGGTATCGTGATCTTCGCCAAGATGTTGCTGGTGTTGACGCCGGTAGTTGTACTCGCGGCCTCGGTGCAGACCCTGATCGCGGCCAATGCCAAGAGTTACCGCGAGGCGCAGAGCTGGCTCGGTTTGCTGACCATCATTCCGGCCATCCCCTCAATGCTGCTGATGGTCATTCCGGTCAAGCCGGCGCTGTGGATGTTCTCGGTGCCCCTGCTCGCCCAGCATCTGTCGATCATGAAGCTGGTGCGCGCGGAATACATTGCGGCATCGGAGTGGGCATCGTTGCTGGCGAGCGGACTGATCCTTGCCGGGATCGTGGCGTTCTTCGCGGCGCGCATCTACGATCGAGAGAGTCTGGCGGTATCGACATAGGACACCTCTGCACCAATCACTGCAGTATCAGCCCTGCATAGTCTGACGATTGCCAGACCCCCATAGACCTGCGGTTTTTCGCCCCCTGCCTCAGGGGGCTGCTGCGGCTCCGGACTTGTTCAGAGGGTCCCTGACCCAGCCTGCGCACGCCTATTGCGGGCGGCGCCGCAATTGGGCACGCAGGGCGTCAACCGAGACACTGGCGATTTCGTCCTGACCATCGCGACGCGGCTGGTTCGATTCCGGGGCCTGGGCCTGAGCAAAGATCACCTCATAGCTGGCCGGCAGCAGTCCTTCGTCAGAACGGAAGGATTCGTAGTGCGCAAGCATCCGCTGCAACCGCGATTTGCCGGTCAGGCCGCGCTGGCGCTCGGCGGCAGCATTGCCAGCACCAATCGCCTTGAGCTCGCGCATCAGCTGGCGCGCATCGCGATAGGTCAGGGTATAGCGCTCGACATCGAGCATCGGATCGCGAAATCCCGCCGCGAGCATGGCGTCGCCAACATCGTGCATGTCGAGAAATACATTGACATGCGCGCCCTGATCGGCGGCAGCCCAGCTTTGCCTTAGCTCGGTCAGCGTATCCGGGCCGAAACTGCTGAACATCAGCCAGCCGCCAGGTCGCAGCACGCGGCGGAACTCGTTGAACACGCCACCGAGATTCTCGATCCACTGCAGACAGAGATTGGAGAAGATCAGATCGACCGACTGGTCCGCCAGCGGCAGGGCACGCGCATCAGCGCACACCCGCCGGAACGGCTTCCACCAACCGGCACGACGCCGCGCCTGCTGCAACATCGGCAGGGCCAGGTCGAGCGCAATGATCTCAGCCTTCGGATAACGCTTGCGCAGGGCGGCAGAGGCGCGCCCGGTGCCGCAGCCGACATCGAGAATGCTTTGTGGGCTGGACTTGAACGGTGTCGCCATGCCGCGCGCACGCGCCTCGCTCAACAGCTCTGCCGGTGGCGTGGCGAGGATCTCCAGGCGCTCCAGCAACAGCGACTCGACCTCGTGCTGCAGAACGGCGACTGCCTCGTAGCCTGCGGCCGCACGACCAAAGGCACGACGCACAAGTTTCAGATCCAAACTCATGACGTGGCAACCTCACGGATCAGGGCCAGCAGTCGATCGACGACTTCGGCACGATGGCTGACAAAGGGCGCATGGCCGGCGCGTGCGACATTGTGGAATCTGCCCCCAGTCACGCGGGCCGACCACTCCATCGCTGCCGCCGGCACCAGGCGATCACGACTGCCGGCGAGCCAGAGATTGGGACAGGCGATGCGCGAGATCTGTGCGCGATAATCGCTGTGTTCAAGAATCTGCAAGCCCTGTGCCAGCGCACTGAGCAGGGGCGTACCGCGTTCGAACAGACGGGTGCGGAGTTCGCGCAGACAGGTGCCTGCATGTTCATCGCCGAGCACTTCGAGGGCGAGGAAACGATCCAGCGTTCGCCGATAGTCTTTCTCCAGATCACGGCCGAATTGCTCGAACACATCAAGCGCCACCGCATGGGCCCACTGCTCGTCGACCACAAATCGCGGTGACGCCGAGATCAGGCCCAGTCCGCGCACAGCCTGCGGCTGCGAAATGGCGGCACGCATCGCGATCAGTCCACCGAGCGACCAACCGACCCAGATCGCCGGCGGGACCAGGGTGGCCAGTCGCTCTGCGCAGGCGGCGACCTTCAACTCGCTGCCGTCGTCGCGACCGTGACCGTGTCCCGGCAAATCGACCACATGCACGCGGCAGTGCGCGGCGAGGTCTTCGGCCAGTTCGTGAAAGATTCCACCATGCATGGCCCAGCCATGAATCAGCACCAGATCGGGACCGCTGCCGAGTGTCTGAATATGCATGCGCTAAGCCCTGCTCGCCGCGGGCGCGTCAGCACAAATTCCAACACTGGCCTGCGCGCGCAGGATCGCATCGAGCAGGGCATCGATATCGTCTCGCGTATGCGCCGCCGAGAGGGTGATGCGAAGTCGCGCGCTGCCTTCGGGTACGGTCGGCGGACGAATCGCGGGTACATGGAAACCCTGTGCCTCCAGCGACTGCGCAAGCCCTGCCGCCAGCGTGGAATCGCCAACCGGCAGCGGCTGGATCGGCGTGGCCGAAGCCGAAAGTGCAAGACCACGCTGCTGCGCGCCCTGGCGGAAATAGTCGATGTGTCCGTGCAGGACTGCGCGCAGGTCATCTTCTGCGCGCGCTATGCGGATCGCGGCGAGACCGGCACTGGCGAGCGCCGGCGGCATTGCCGTGGTGTAGATATAAGTGCGGGCAAACTGCAGCAGGGCTTCGATGCCCTGCTCGCTGCCGAGCACGGCAGCGCCGAAGGTGCCGATCGCCTTGCCCAGCGTCACGACCAGAAACGGCACCTCGGCGACACTCAATCCAGCGGCCGCCACCGAGCCGCGCCCGTTTGCGCCGACCACGCCGAGGCCGTGGGCGTCATCGACCAGCAGTGTCGCATGCTCGCGCTTGCACAACGCTGCCAGCTCGCTGAGCGGTGCAATATCGCCATCCATGCTGAAGACACCGTCGCTGGCGAGCAAAGCAGCGGCATCGGCCCGCGCGGCCAACTGGCGGGCCGCAGCATCGATGTCGGCATGCGGATAGCGCAGCAGTTCGGCGCCACTGAGGCGGGCGCCATCAATCAGACTGGCGTGATTGAGTCGATCCTGCACACAGAGATCGCCACGCCCGAGCAGGGCCGAAAGCACGCCGAGATTCGCCATCATGCCGGTCGAAAACAGCAGGGCGCGTGGATAGCCCAGCCAGTCGGCGAGTTCTTCTTCGAGCTGCTGATGCGGACCGCGGTGGCCGCCGAGCAGATGTGCCGCGCCGGCTCCAACACCCCAGGTCAGGCTGGCCTCGCGCAGTGCACTGGCGATGCGCGGGTCCGCGGCCAGTCCAAGGTAATCGTTGCTGGCGAAACCGAGCAGACTGCGACCGGCCACGACGACGTGTGGTCCCTGTGCCGATGTCACGGTGCGCAATCGGCGCAGCAGTCCGGCCTGCGCGCGCTCGGCATGTGCCTGGGTCAGGCGATCGATCAAGGAAGGGCGCGTCATGGCGATGGGGTGTGGATGTTCAAACTTGAGTGGAGTTGGTTTCGTCAGCCCGTCGTGGGCCACCCGCGCCCCGACCATGAACCGCAACGCCGCCGGCTGCGAGCGAGAAAGCCATTGGACCGCGGGCAGATAGGTACTCGCCCTGGCAATCCCAACCGTCTACACCCGCCATCAGGCGGCGATGTCTTCCCGCGTGATGCCGGCGTGGACCGTGCGTGGTGCGGTATCGCCGGCCATCGCGGTCAGTCCGAGCTTGGCGAACAGCGCGCGGTCGGCTTCGGTGTCGGGATTGCCCGTGGTCAGCAGTTTCTCGCCGTGGAAAATCGAATTGGCACCGGCCAGAAAGCACAGCGCCTGCATTTCTTCGTTCATGGTTTCGCGGCCGGCCGAGAGACGCACCATCGCCGCCGGCATCATGATTCGCGCGACCGCTATGGTCCGCACGAATTCGAAGGCCTCCAATTCGGCGGCATCGGCCAGGGGTGTTCCGACAACCTGGACCAGACGGTTGATCGGCACCGAATCCGGATGTGCTGGCAGATTGGCCAGCGCCTGCAGCAGACCAGCGCGATCATCGCGCGACTCGCCCATACCCACGATGCCACCGCAACAGGTTTTCATACCGACATCGCGCACACGCGCCAGGGTGTCGAGCCGATCCTGATAGCAGCGCGTGCTGATGATCTCGCCGTAGTACTCCGGGCTGGTGTCGAGATTGTGGTTGTAGTAATCGAGCCCGGCATCCTTGAGCGTCTGCGCCTGGCTGGCGCTCAGCATGCCGAGCGTGGCGCAGGTCTCAAGGCCCAGCGCCTTCACTTCACGCACCATCGCCGCAACTTTATCGAGGTCCTTGTCGCGTGGTGAGCGCCAGGCGGCGCCCATGCAGAACCGCGAGGCACCGCTGTCCTTGGCGGCGCGCGCGCGTACCAGGACATCGTCGAGTGGCATCAGCTTCTCGACCTTCAGGCCGGTGTCAAAGCGCGCGCTCTGCGGGCAATAGGCGCAGTCCTCGGGGCAGGCTCCGGTCTTGATCGACAACAGAGTCGAGACCTGCACGGCGTTGGCGTCGTGATACTGGCGATGCGCGGTCTGGGCTCGGAACAGCACATCATTGAACGGCAGTTCGAACAGGGCGACGACCTCGTCGCGGCGCCAGTCGTGGCGTAGGGGTGCGTGCATGGGGCTGCCCAGACGTTAGAGTGGCGGCAGTGTCCGTGCCGAGGGAGCGGCTGTCAACGTGAAAATCTCCGATGCGGTTGACAGCTGGTGGCGCCCACTCAGTTTTGGTCTTCTCCTGGGCCGTTGTGTGCTGTGCGCGGCGGGCACAGCCCGCAGGCAGGATCTGTGCACCGCCTGCGCCGCAGAACTGCCCTGGAATACGCGCTGCTGCAGCCGTTGTGCGCTGCCGCTGGCGGCCAGCGAACCGGACTGCGGACGCTGCCTGCGTGCGCCTCCCGAGTTCGACGCGGCGCATTGCGCGTTCCGCTACGAATGGCCGCTGGACGGCCTGGTCACCCGACTCAAATTCGCTGCCGATCTCGCCGCCGGCCGCGTGCTCGCCGAATTGCTGACGCAGAGCCTGATCGGTGCTGGCGACGCGCGGGCACCGGTCAATCTGATCATTCCGGTGCCGCTGCATCGACTTCGTTTGCGCGAGCGCGGCTTCAATCAGGCACAGGAACTGGCCAGCCTGATCGCCCGACGAATGCGGATTCCGCTCGATGTCGAAGGCCTGCGCCGCGACCGTGCCACCGCGCAGCAATCCGGATTGAGTGCCCTGCGCCGACGCCGCAACGTGCGCGATGCCTTCAGCGTGCAGGCATCGGTAAGCGACTGTCACGTGGCCGTGGTTGATGATGTGGTGACCACAGCTGCCACGGCACGCGAATGTGCGCGCGCACTCAAGCGCGCCGGTGCGGCTTCGGTACAGATCTGGGCAGCGGCGCGGGCACCGATCAGCAGACGTCTTGCCCAGGGCGAATGATGCCAGGGCAGCGGCGCCGTAGTGCTATGCGTTGCGGCCGAAATCGACGGGGGAATGCCTGTCGTGCCATTCACCCGTGGTTGCGCACTCGCAGCGGCAACCGGGCTACCATCATGCGCATGCACTCGATATCCCGCCAGCTTCAGATCCGCAATGTCGCAAGCTGCCGCGTCGTCGCCGGTCGTCTGGCGTTTGCGCTGCTTGGATCACTGACCACCGTGCCATCGCAGGCTCAGACAATCGCCGGGCCCACCAAAGCAGAACGAGTGGTATCGGCTGCACGTGCTCAGATCGGCATCACCCTCGGCTATGACGGCAGCTATCGCCGGCTGAGCTATCCCGGTGGCGATCCGCCGATTGAAACCGGTGTATGCACCGATGTGATCATCCGTGCGCTGCGCAAGGTCGATATCGATCTGCAGCGCGCAGTACACGAGGATCGCCTGCGCCATACCGAGCGCTACCCGCGCCATGAGGCGCAGCGATCAGCGGACCGCAATATCGATCATCGCCGCGTCCCCAATCTGCGCGCCTGGATGGCTGCGCATCTCACCATGTCCGCCGAACTCGATGCACCAGGCGAATTCCTGCCGGGCGACATCGTCAGCTGGAAACTGCCCGGCAATCTCGACCACATCGGCATCGTCTCCGACCGTTCGATTGACGGGCGTCCGCTGATCATCCACAACATCGGCCGCGGCGTGCAGGAAGAGGACGTGCTGCTGGCCTGGCCGCGCAACGGTCACTATCGATTGCAACCCTGAGTGGGCGTGGCGTGGCGTGGCGTGGCCTGACCCGACCGGCAGGCCAGCGCGCGCCTGCGCCTTGCGGCGACCGGCTGCGGGCATGGACAATGCAGCGCCTTGGAGATCTGTAATGAGTCTGCTGGAAACTGTTGAATTCGAAACCGGGCCGACACCGCGTTTCAGTGTGATCTGGCTGCATGGGCTGGGCGCGGACGGCCATGACTTCGAGCCCATCGTGCCCGAACTGGTCCGTCCGGATTGGCCCGCGATCCGATTTGTTTTTCCGCATGCGCCGGCGCGGCAGGTCACCATCAATGCCGGCATGCGCATGCGCGCCTGGTATGACATCTCCGGCCAGGAACTCGAACACAAGCAAGACGAGCCCGGCGTGCGCACCTCGATGCAACAGGTCAATGCACTGCTTGACCAGGAGACTGCACGTGGCGTGGCGCCCGAACGCCAGTTCCTGATCGGTTTCTCGCAAGGCGGTGCCATAGCGCTGTCGTGCTTGGTGCGCAGGCAGCAGCCGCTCGCCGGCGTGGTCGCACTGTCGACGTATTTGCCGATCGCCGACAAGTCGCTGGCCGAGGCGACCGAGCAGTCCAAATCGATTCCGCTGTTTATGGGCCATGGCAGCTTGGACCCGGTGGTTGGCATGCCGCTCGGCGTGATGAGTCGTGAATGGCTGCAACGCGCCGGCTATCGCGTCGACTGGCACAGCTATCCGATGCCGCATTCGATCTGCGCCGAGGAAATTCGCGACATCGCAGATTTCATGCAGCCTATTCTGCGTAGCGGCGCCTGAGTGACTGCGGCGCAGGCCAAGCTTGTCGCGCCGCGTCCCGACTGGATGCCGGATTTCTGCAGTCTGCGCGTGCTCGGTGCCGTCGTGCTGGTTGCGCAACTGGTCGCCCTGGTCATCATCGTAGTCCCCGATCCCGCCGCCATCCTCAGTCTGCCGCGGGTGGCCGCGGCAAGTTTTCTGGTGCAGTGGATTGCGCTCGCCAGCGCCGCCCTGCTCTGCAAACTTGGACCACAGATTGCCCGCCAGTCCAACACGATGGGCATGGTCAGCGCGTGGTCAGTGCCCCTGATTGTGGCCGCGGTGATCAGTGCGATGCTGCGTCTGGTTGATGAAGCCTTCCGCTTCGGTGTCATCTCCGAGGGCACCGGACTGCAGCCCTTCGTGATCAGCGCGGTGGCATTGTCGGCGCTGTTTGCCGCCGCGGCGCTGCGCTACTTCTACGTGCAGGAACAGCTGCGGCTGAATGTCGAGCGTGAGTCCGAAGCGCGCGTCGATGCGTTGCAGGCCCGCATCCGCCCGCACTTCCTGTTCAACACACTCAACACCGTGGCCAGCCTGATCCGCATTGATCCGGCCGCCGCCGAGCGCGCGGTCGAGGATCTCGCTGAGCTTTTTCGGGCTTCGCTCAGCCATGAACGCAATCTGTGCAGCCTCAGCCGCGAGCTGGAGCTGGTCGATCGCTATCTCGACATCGAGAGCCTGCGACTGCGCGAGCGACTGCGCGTGGAGCGCGATTTGGATCCGGCTTCAGGCGACTGGCCAGTTCCCCTGCTCAGCATCCAGCCCCTGGTCGAGAACGCCATCCACCACGGCATCCAGACCCGTTCCGACGGCGGCAGCGTGCGCATCGTCACCCGAATCGAGGGCGACCTGTTGCGGGTCTCGGTGCACAATCCCAAGCCGCCCAGCGGCACCGCGCCGGCGCTGAGCAGGGGCAATCACATCGCCCTCGACAACATCCGGCAACGCCTCGCCCTACACTATGGCCGCAAGGCCCGACTCGAAATCGAATCCGGCCCCGACCACCATATCGCCACCTTGCTGTTGCCGAGGAAGCAGAACGCATGATGCGTGTACTGATTGTCGATGATGAAGCGTTGGCGCGAACGCGCATGCGCGCACTGCTGGCCGACATCGATCAACCAGCGACCGAGGTGGTCGGCGAGGCCGCCGATGGCCGCGCTGCAATCGAGCTCTGCGATCAATTGCAGGTGCAGGTGGTACTGCTCGACATCAGCATGCCGGTGATGGATGGGCTGGAGGCGGCCCGCCACCTGGCCACCGGCGAAAATCCGCCTGCCATCATTTTCTGCACCGCCTACGACGAGCACGCGCTGGCTGCTTTCGAGGCACGCGCCATCGATTATCTGGTCAAGCCAGTACGCGCGGAGCGTCTGCGCAGTGCCCTGGATCGCGCGCAGAAACTCAGCATCGATGATCGGCGCGCGCCGAGCAGCGGGCTGAGCAATCGCAGCCGCAGTCATCTTTGCGCACGCGTACGTGGCAATTTGCGCCTGGTCGCGATCAATGAGATCTCCTACCTGCTCGCCGAAGACAAATACGTTGTCGTGCATTCGGATCAGGGCGAGGTGTTGATCGAAGAATCGCTGAAGACCCTGGAACTGGAATTTCCCGATCAATTTGTCCGCATCCATCGCAACTGCCTGATCGCGGTAGCGCGTTTGCAGGGACTCGACCGCGATGCCGAGGGTAATCTGCAGGCCCGCGTCCAAGGCGCCGCGCGTCCGCTAGAGATCAGCCGGCGCTGCTTGCCGGCGATTCGCGCCCTGGTAAAGCATTTGTAGAGCGGGGCTTGCCCCGCTGCCCTGGCTCTGGCTGTTGTAGAGCGTGGCTTGCCGCGCTGCTCTTGCTCTTGTAGAGCGTGGCTTGCCGCGCTGCTGTTGCCTCTGCCCTTCGTTCTTTGCCCCGGTGCCGCAAATCAGGATCAAGAGCAGCGGGGC
>JAYSZM010000138.1:0-39952 GCA_043738015.1 Lysobacterales bacterium | reverse complement strand
GATTCACGTATTTCTGCGCGCCATTGGTCGTACCGGGTATCAGGCTGGCGAGCTCGGCGTAATCAATCAGATACACGCGACGCTGCGCGAGCGCCGTCGCCAGGCTATCGCTGGCACCCATGACCTGCTGAAACTGCGTCTCGCTCAGCGGGAACTTCGCCGGCAGTTGCGTCACACCCTGCAAGAGCATGCTGTTGGGACCGGCCACGCGCATGCGCGCGAAGGCATCGTTCTGCATGAAGTCGTCGACGATGGCCGGCAGTGGCAGGCTGATGAAAAGCTTGCGATAGCGATCCAGGCCTGGGGCTGCGCTGTCATCGAGATAGCTGGTCGCGATCAGATCCTGCAACGCATCCAGCTGCGAATTCAGGCGTATGCGATGCAGGATATCGAGGGCCGATTCGGCGTGCTCGATCACCCTCAGGACATCGTCAGCGGGCGTCTCGTGCTCGCGTCGAATCGCGGCGACGGTCTGACGCATATCGTTCATATGCGCCTGCAGGGCTGAGCCGCCGGACTGCGCCAGCAAGCGATCGCCGCCGGAAATTTTCACCAGCAGCTGGTTGGCAACGATGTCGATGGCGACCTCGGCCACATCCAGCAACCAGGCGATGGTCGGCTTATCGCCACTGGGAACTGCGGTCGCCAGCGGTACGCCGGGCAGGCTGCCGACCTGATCCGTCCACTGATAGACCTGCGCCGCAGCGGCGAGTTGGTCGCGACGCTGCTGCTGTTCACGCGGATTGTCGTTCTGCGGCAGGCTGGGGCTGGTACGCGGATTGCGAAGTAGCATGGGGTGCTCCGACGTGGAAAAGGCAACTGGGCATCGACTAGGCCAATGGGGCAAGGCTAGCGGCGTGGCCCGTCCATTTGACCTGTGCGATATGACAGCTTGCCTGGGGCACGCGCCCGTGTTTTTCTGTAAGGGTTCGATGCCCATTGAGCCCCCATGCAAATGCGCGGACTCGCTCGAAGATGGCTTTTCCGCAGGGGATCTCTATGCGATGCCGTCTTGAATTTGCGGCGGCGTTGGGACGGCATCGCGCGGAGATGCCCTACAGCGGCGCGGCGCGCGCGCGGCGGTAATGATTGTTGGCCGCCGGCGCTGGCCATTCCCTTGCGATTGCGGAGCCGACACAGCAAGATCGGCGCTTCCATTGCGATTGAATATCTGGACTCATGACGAACACTGCAGCGGCGCGCGATCTGCCTCAGACCTTGCTCCGAAGGCTGTGTTTCATCGCGCTGATGTTTGCGCTGCTCGGCTGCGCGAATACGACCGTCGCCGAGTCAGCAGCCCAGACGCCGGCGGCCGCGCCGCCTTCGTCAAACGCCGCGCAGGCAACCTCCGCAGCCAAGGCTTCGCCGTTGCGGGTGATGGCATGGAATGTCTCGAACGATGCGTTCGTGCGAGATCCTGCAGCATTTCGCGCCCTGGTAGCTGAAGCCGACGCCGATGTCCTGTTGCTGGATGAAGTCGCACCAGCGACCAACCAGCAGCAGATTCGCAAGGCCCTGGCCGGACTGAAAGACGTCGGCTCGGGCGACTGGCATATCGATTCCGGTCGCAGCGGTGGCCGCCAGCGCAATGTGATTGTGAGTCGTCTGCCGCTCGAATCCGTGCCGGAATTTGCCGAGATCGTGCGCTATCCGGAAGCGGACAAGCAACGCCTGCTCGGCAGAATGCGCGCGGTGGAGCCAAGCACCCCGGCTTTCGTGATGGACAGCGGCATCCCCGTGAATGGCGCCGTGGTCCTGGATGGATCGCGCCGCCTCCTGGTCGTCAGCATCGACCTGCAGTGCTGCGGCAATGATCCGGCCAGTTGGGAGGAGGAACGTCGCCGGATCGAAGTCGTCGAGATCCGCCAGAGAATCCGCCGCGTGCTCGAACGAACCCGCGTGGACGGCATCATTCTGGCAGGTGATTTCAACCTGGTTAGCACGGCACTGCCGCTGCTGATTTGCGCGGGGCCCTATCCGGCGCCGCACGGTGGTCTGATCGCTGCCGAGCTCTATCATCGAGACGGCCAACGGAGCTGGACCTGGGATGGAACCGGTACCGAATTTCCCTCGCGTGCGATGGATTTCCTGCTCTACAGCGCCAACTCACTGGTGCTCGGCGAAGGCTACATACTCGATAGCGCCGACCTCGCACCCGCCAAGCTTGAGCAGCTTAAGCTTGGCCGCGATAGCATCGGCAAGCTCTCCGATCACCGACCCCTGATCGTGGAGCTCCGCTGGCAATGATTTGCCGCTACGCAAGAGGCGTCCGCGTGCTTGATCGTCGTGCAGTCCTGTACTTGATGCTCTGCTTGCTATGCGGCGCAGCATTCGCGCAATCACCGGGACTCGACGATATCGAGCTGATCACGGTGCCGGCCGAGCCGGTCGCGCTGGAGACCCTGCGCGTACGCCTGCCCGGATCGGTGTTCGATCAGACCGCAGCGCAATTGCAGCGCGTCAGCATGCCGGGCGACAACCGCATCGTCGTCGATCTGCAGTGCCCCGATCCCTGTATCAGCCTGTTGCCGCCGGAGATGCCCGCGCGCGACATCGTGCTCGGCCAGTTCCCCGCCGGCGTGTATACGCTGGAGGTTATGCTCGCCACAACAGGCCGACCTGCCAGCGAGGCACGTCTGCTCGCGCGCCGAAACCTGATCGTGACGGAGCGGCCGGCGACGCCTGGACTGCCGGTGCCACCCAACAACTACAACTTCAGCGATCTGTGGTGGGATCGCAATGAACCCGGATGGGGTCTGAGCATTTACCAGCAGGCGGATGCTTCCCTGTTCGCGGCCTTCTATACCTACGACAGCGATCATCGTGCCGCGTTCTACACGGTGCAGAACGGACGCTGGATCGACTGCGCGACCTATGTTGCCCGACTCTATCGAACCACCGGTTCGCCGGCGAGCGGGCCGCACGATGCGGCGGATACCACGGTCATCGATGTCGGCGCGGTGCAGTTGCACTTCCAGTCGCTGGCCGACCGCAATTGTGGCGACTCGGGCGCTTACAGCAATGCGCGCTTCCGCTACACGATCGATGGCCGGACTTCTGATCGACCGATCAGCCGGTTTTTCATGCCCCGGGAATAGCAGACCTGTCGAAAGTCAGTGTTCGTGGCGCTGGGCCGGTTCTAGCATGATCCCAGACCATCGACGGGGAGCGAGCCATGCGCAGCGAATCAACGGCCATCAAAGCCAGGTACCTGTTGGCGAACCTGTTGGCGATTCTGCTGCTGATGGGTGGTGGACCGGCAATCTCGGCGAGCATCACGGTCAATACCGCTACCGATGACTTTGGCAGCGTAACCAGCAACTGCTCGCTGCGCGAAGCCATCCAGAGTGCCAACAACAATGCCGACTTCGGTGGCTGTTCGCATTCCGGCGTGTACAGCGCTGTGATCACCGATGTGATCACCCTGCCGACCCTGACCTCCGGAGGGTTCACCCTGACGCGGATTGGCACCGACGACAACAATAATTCCGGAGATCTTGATATCGATGGTCTGCTGACTATCCAGGGAGTAAGCCGGAACAACTCGCTGATCCGCGGAAACACCTTGGACCCCGACAGCAATCGCCATCGACTGGTTCATGTGATCGCCGGTGCGCTGAGCCTGCGCGACCTGACGCTGCAAGATGGTGTTGAAGATGGCGCCACCGCGGGTGGCGGCCTGCGTAGCGAACCTGGCAGCACCAGCGTGCTGACGCGCGTGGTGGTGACCGCCAATCGCGCCGGCGGCAATGCCGGTGGCATTCTCAACCGTGGCACGATGACACTGAACGACAGTCTGGTCAGCAACAATATTGCCGAGGCTGCCTCGCTGGGCGGTGGTGGCCTCTTCAACTCACCTGGCGCCAGCCTCACCCTGAACGATACGCGCGTCCTCGGCAACACCGCCAACACCGATGGCGACAATCCGGTCTCTGGCGGAGGCATCTACAGCGACGGCGCCCTGGTGCTCGACAACAGTGTGGTCGATGGCAATCTGGCCGACGGTCGCAGACCAGTTATCGACATACCGGCCTCCGGCGGCGGGATCTATTCGAACGGCACGCTGCACGTGGTGCAGAGTTCAGTAACGCACAACGAGGTTGCCGGATCCTCCACCTCGGGCGGCGGCATCTTCGTCGGCAATGCCGGTGAAGAGACTGACCGCTCAGTCGTGGAACACTCGGTCATCTCGTTCAATCTCGTCCGCTCACTGGACACTGGTGGTCGTGGTGGTGGAATACACAACGATTTTACGCTGCAGGCGGCTGCGTTTCGTATCGAGGATTCGGTGATCAGCGGAAATGAAGTGCCCGACGAGGTTGTCGGCTTCGACAGCAATCAGGGCGGTGGTCTTTCCGGATCATTCCGCATCCTGCGCAGCACGATTGCGAACAATCGGGCGCGCGATGGTGCCGGCATGGCGGTGCAATTCTGCGAGGTCATCAACTCGACCCTGACGGGCAATATCGCCGATAACGATGGCGGCGCGTTCAGCCTCAGAATCGCTGGCCGAACCCTTGCGCTGCGCAATACCACCGTCGTCGGCAATACTGCAGGCAGGCGCGGCGGCGGGATCAGTGTCGACGAATTCCAGGGAACGCCGTTGGGCGAGGTCAGCATAGCCAACACCGTGCTGGCGGGCAATTCGGCAGGCGATTCAGGCCCGGACTGCTCCGGCCTGATCGGTTCGCAAGGCAATAATCTGGTCCAGACGGATTCCGGTTGCGCGTTCGGCGGTCAAAATTCGGACCAGACCGGAGTCAGCGCCAATCTCGGCCCGGCGCAGAACAACGGTGGCCCGACGGCGGGTTCCAGCCTCGGCATCATCTCGGATATGAGCACCCGCGCGCCGCTGCCCACCAGTGCGCTGGTAGACGCAGGCAACCCGACTGGCTGCATCGACGCCAATGGCAGCACGCCGCTCACCACTGACCAGATCGGCAATGCCCGTGCGGTCGATGGTCCGGATCCCAACAGTACAGCGACCTGCGATATCGGCGCAGTTGAGTACATTGCGCCGGTCGATCCAGTATTTGCGAGTGGTTTCGAGTAAACCGCAATCTGCGCGCACGAGCGGCGAGCCAGTTGTGTAGGCAGAGAGGCGCGGTCGCAGTGACGAGACAGGGAACTGAGGGCGAACCGCCAAACCCTGCGCCGGCGTATTCGGGCTCGCTATCGGCGGTCGCGCTTGCCGTTCCAGACCGCCGCGCGTTCGGGTTTTCCGACACGCTAGACTACGCGCCCGCGCGGCAGCCCGGCGCACGCCCTGATCTCCCCTTCTCTCTGTCGAGACCGCCTTGCCATGCCCAAAAGATTCCCAACGCTGTGGCTTCCAAGTCTGATTCTGTTCGCCTGCATGAGCGCGCAGGCGAGTCCTGCGGAAGAAGCGTCACCAGCAACGGCTGTGGCGATCGAACCCGAGCCTCGCGATGTCGATCTCTCGATACTGCTTGATCCCGATGGCGTGTACATGGCGCGGGTCGCCGAGCTCAACATGCTGATGCGCAACGCCAAGGCCGGCCATCATCCATCGATCTGCACGATTGGACGACTGGCCTTGCCGGGCGCACGCCATCCTGCGGAGCTGCCGCGCTTCGAGTATGGCGATGCCAAGTCCTGGATCAATCGCTGCGTGCTCGGCGGTGACCTCGACGCGATGCTGGTGATGGCCGAGGCCGAGATCGCCGAGCGGCACGGACTCGAGGCGATGATCTGGATGCAGTCCTATCTCAAACTGGCGGCAACACTCGAACCCGATCTGCTTGAGTCGGCCGCGCCCTACAAGGCCGGTATCCTGGCGCGGATCGAGCGCCTCTATCGCAGCGATCGACCCTCGAACGAGGAAGTGCTCGAGTACGTCGCCGGTTTCCTCGATGGCTATGGAGAGCGGATCTCCAAGGCCCATGGCGAGGGCGGTCACGCCAGCTGGTTGCCACCGCCGGACGGCGAACGACCCGAGTTGAAGTCGCGCGGCCCTTCACTGTCCGGCCGTTTCACCCGCGATATGACCGATGCCGAGGATGAGCTGACCTATGCGGTGTTCATCGTTGAAGTCGACCCGCGCGGCAAGGCGGGCCGCGTGCTGGTGCTGGAGTCCTGGCCAGACGCCGACGCGGCGCGCAGCTTGAAGTCGTATGCGCAGTCGCGCCGATACAACGAAGTCGCCGGCGATGCCTCGCGCTGGACTTATGTGCCGGTCTACATCGACAACAAGGCCTACAGCCTGCTGCCGAAGGCCAACGCAAAACAGCGGCCGCCGCAGCGCTGATCGGATCGCGGCCCGCGGTCGCGACCCGGCGCAAATCGGTCTGCTGGAGTCGCGCCTGTACGAATCGGAGTTTGCCTGTCCGGCCAGCTTGGGATTCTGCGAATCCCAAGGTACCGCTGATGCGATCAGCCCGGATGACCGATACGCACATGAACCGTCGCCCCCACAAAAAGCCCTTCCTGCGCATCCTGCTGGGCTGCGCGATGGCGAGCGGCGCACTGGCGCCCGCAGCGATGGCGGCAAGTTTTTTCTGGCCGGACACGGTGGCGCCCTGCAACACCAGCCTGCAGGCTTGCATCGACGGCGCGGCGGCGCCTTCGATCATCTACATCGTCACCGACAACGCGGTGAACACCGGACTGCCTGGTCAGGACGTGGTGCTCGACCGCTCGATCGGTCTGGTCGCCGGTAACGGCTATCGCCCGGTGTTTCCGGTCGGCACCGGCATCGTTTCGGCCCCCAATGTGTCGATTGAGGCCTCGGTCAGAGGTATCACCCTGCGCGATGCCGGAATAAACCTGCTGCCCAGTGCGGGCGGCTCGTTCACCATCGAAAAGGTGCAATTCCTCGACAACGTCGGCTCCAGCGGAATCAATTTCGAGGCGTTTGGAACCGCGCCGGTGTATCTGCGTGTGCACGACAACGAGTATCTGCGCCGTGGCGGCGCGGGTAATTTTCTTGCCGTTCAATCGAGACTCGCACCGATCAGCGGCGAGGTCAGTTTCAATCGGGTGAGCATCCCCGATACCGACTCGAGCGCGTACGGAATCTTGATTGCATCGACGGGCTCAGGCGGATTCGATTTCACGGTCGCCAACAACGAGGTCCGTAGCGGATTCGCCTACGGCGGCATCTGCGCGCTGTCCACGGTGGCGACAGGAACCGCCGGCAGTTCCGCGATCCGCATCCACGGCAACGTGATGGTGCCACGGCGCCGCGGTTTCGGCAGTGCCATCTGCGTATTTGGCGGCGAAGGCGCCATCGAGGCGCGTGTCACCCATAACACGATCGTTGGCTTTGACAGCGCCATCAGTCTGATCACGCGGCCATTCAGCCCGCCGACCAGCACACAGCCGATCAGTGGCTATGTACTGGGTAACCTGCTTGCCTACAACGACACGGCATTCCGCCGCGATGGCATCGCCGCGGTTTCCGGAAGCCAGGTCAGCAACGGCCAGAATCTCTTCTTCGGCAATGGCGTGAACTTCACGGGCTCTGCGCCGGCGACCGCGGGCACGGGCACGATTACCTCCGACCCGCTGCTGTATTCGCTGCAGTTCCCCTATCTCATGGCCGGTTCTCCGGCGATTGGCGCGGGCAATTTTCTTTCGCTCCCGGCCGGGCTTCCCCTGCTCGATGCCGATGGCACGCGGCGCTTCAAGAATGTTGCCGGTGGTGGCGGCAACGTGATCGATATCGGTGCTTACGAGTTTGGCGACGACTGGTTCAATGCGCGCGCGATCGGCAGCAACAACAGCCTCAATACCCTGCTGCTCAGTCATCCGTCGATCAATGGCGTCAGCAGCGCCAGAGCGCTGGTCACGCCCAATTTTTCGCGCGGCACGACCACCAGCAATGCGCCGTTCGGCGTTTACTTCAATGTCTCATCTTCACTGTGGTCGATCTTCAACCAGAACACAGCGACCAATATTCCACTCGGCGCTGGCTACAGTGCCTTGACGCCGGCGGCGGGCAGCGGATTGTTCCTGCACCAGGTCGCAGCGAGCGGCCCCACGCTGAGCGAGACGGTCCTCGACAATGCAGCCGTCAATGCGCTGCCGGAACAGATCGTGATCGCCACATCCAACTGGAATCCTCCGGGATCGCCAGGCGTGTACAACAATCACAATCTGTCGGTTGGCTATGCCGCAGACGATCGTTGGCGCATTCGTAATTCCGACGCGGTCGTGTTCCCGAATTCCGCCGCCTTCAACGTCTACGCGCAACCCCCGAGCATCAGCGCCTTTCGTCACCTGACCAGTGCGGCCAACACCTCAGGCGATTCCACCGGCATCGACAATCCACGCCTCAATGGATTTCGCTGCGCTGAAGTGATGGCGACGCCGTTGGCGAATTTTGGCGACCGCAGGTTTGATGTGTACTACAGCGAAAGCAGCGGACGCTGGCGGATTTTCAGCTCGGGTATTTTTCCCGAAGGCGTGAGCTTCCACGTGGTCTTCAGCCCGCGTCAGGTAACCGAGTGCGGGCGGGCAATGTTTGCCAGCGGCTTTGAGGACGCTTAGCGTCCCAGCGCCACCGATTTTATGGCCACCCTGGTCAATGCTTGGAGCGCCGAGCGATGGCGGCCCGCTCGGCCAACTGCTGGGCTTCGCTCTCGAGCGTCGCCAGTGCATCCAAGGCTTCGAAGCGCGTCAATGCATTGCCCATCAGTTCGTCGGTGGCACTGAACAGGGGTTTGCCGAGTTCGATGACGGCATCGAGTTCCGGTTGGGGCGCGGCTTTGGCCTCGTCCGCACGCTCGAGCGCCGCTTCGCCATGGCGCAAGCTGTCCAATGTTTTGCTGAAAAAAGCGACGTCGCGCGAGATCGAATCGAGAGCGGAGATCGCGTCGTCACCGCCAGCCAGGGCACGCGGTAGCCGGTTCCGTACTCGTTCCAGGACCAGGGCCATCTGCACCAGCGAGAAGATGGTCTTGGCGTTGGAGACCCTGGCCTCGACTTCGCGAACGGCCAGCTGCATCAGACCGCCTTGCAACTGCGGAATGGCCGCAAGCATTTGATCATGGAGCTCGCCATCGCGCTCGAACCGATTTTTCGCTGCAAGCGCAATCTGCACCTGCGCATGGATTTCCTGCCAATCTCTGTTCGAGCGGTTCCAGCTCTTGGCTCGCTCATCGCGCTCACCTTCCAATCTTGCGATCGCTTGCGCAATGGCTGAGTCCGCCGCCGCGAGCCGGGCAAGCGCCTCGCTGTCCCCTGGTTCCGCTCGTCGAGCCAACGCCGCCCAGTACATGAGCCGCGTCGATTCGATCTCGATTTGGACCAGGGCCTCCTCGCTTTGGCCACGGTCAAGGATCAGGTCGCAGGCACCCAGCGACAGCAACATCAGCACAAGGCCTAGCCGTCTACGCATCGCCCCGCCAAAGTGCGCCGAGGTGAGCAGTGTGGTGGACCTTGGCTGTTCCATGGCTGCGCCTCAGAATGGAGCGTCGAGCATAGCGCTGGGCCCGGTTCGGAGGAGCATGCCTGTCGCGATTCCTGCGCTGACGGGTTTCGATTCGTTACCGCCCGTCGTGTTTGCGTCGCTGCCTGCGTGAGTGGACGCCAGCGTTATGCATCCGAAACGTTTGTGGACCGGCTGACGGGTCGCGTACGGCCTCGACGCGAGCCACCGCCGGTGCTTAATTACCTCGAGTCATTGTTAGTGACTGCCGCAATGATGCGCGATCAGAAAAATCCCATCCTGTCGAAGTCGGATCAGGGCGCGTTGTCCAGGCAGTCGCGCACGGTGGCAACCGTGTGCTCGAGTTCCTGGTCCGTATTCGAGAGCTTGTCCGAATCGCAAGCCCCACTGGCTGGCGCGCGCTCCGACGTGTACTGCGGAGGCAGGGTGGGGTCGGCCAAGCCCGGACCGGGAGCCGCGCCCCTTACTTTCGTTACATTTGTTGACCATACGCCGGCGTACCGTTAGTCTCGGCCGCGGCGCCGGGCTGTTGTGTCTGTGCCGAGCGCCAGTTTGGATCAATCGTTGGGGAGAAACCGTAGAAAAATCATTGGGGCAGAAGCCATCGGCTCTCTGCACGCACAGCCTATTCAAAGTTGAGGGACTTATGAATACCGGAACGCGTCGCACACGTCACACCCTGCTGCCTGCTGCGCTGCTGCTTGTACTGGGCGGTACCGCAATGGCCAATACGCTGAACCAGAACGTTTCCTGGACCGTCGATCGCTCGGGCACCACCGCCAAATACCGCGTCGTCGCCTATGGTGATTCGATCTACGCGGGCTATAACGGCTCGATCAGCAAAGCCGCAAAATACTCGGCACCCACGGTCGACGCCGAATACCTTTCGGCTACCTGGAACGCCGACATCGAAAGTATCCGTCGGGCAAAGTCCGGCGCTGTTGCTTCGGATGTCTACCAGAACAAGATCGTCGCCGAACGCTCGTACATGCAGGCGAGCACCACACGCGTGGTCAGCTTCGAGATGTGCGGCAACGATGGCCTGCAGGCTCGATCGAGTTTCAAATCGCAGAGCGGCACCTGCAATTATTCCGGACTGGACACTGCGGTCGCCAACTGCAAGACCTATGTGGCATCGGCGATGGATTACATCAATGCCAATGCGCATGCCGGGGTCAAGCTCAAGGTCGTCGCCAATCTCTACTATCCCGGCTACAACGCCGACAACGTGCAGAGCACCTGCCGCGACGCCAGCACCGGCGCCACGGTCAATCTGCGCGACCGCTTTCTGCCCGCGATCGCCAAGATGAATTACTGGATGTGCGCGTACGCCGGCCAAAAGGGATTCAAGTGTGCCGACAGCTTTGCCCAGTACATGGGAGCCGACTACGACAGCAATGGTGACGGTCAGATTGATTCGGACGCGCTGCGCTTTGTTGCCGGCGACACTGAAGCCGGCTACATCACGCGGATCACTTCCACCCTGCGCTCGACGCTACGCGACGCCAACACCAAGTTCGTCAGTTCCAGCAGCAGTTACGACTACATCCAGTCGGACGACACCCATCCGACCTACACCGGCGGCACCGTGTCAGCAGGACTCTGGGGCGGCAGCACTGGCACCGGCGCACCGCGCTACACCAGCTTCACCGGTGGCAAGAGCCCGATCTGGAACCAGTTCGGTCACGAGCGCATGGGCTGGTCGTTGACGGTCTACAACCCGGCAACGCCGTAATCGGACGGAACTGAAGCCCGGTTGAGTCTGGAGCAATTCGATCGACTCCGTTGCCCGCCCGAGCAAGCTACGGGCGGTGCAGCGAACCAGGCCTGACCACTTCACACCGACCGCAGCTCAGCATGTCGCATGACTGACAGCCGCAATCAACACACCTCGCCGACCGATCCGGGCGGCGATGGTGTGCGTATCACCCCAGTGCCGACTGCGTTTGGTCCAGGGACGATGGCTCTGCTACTGCTCGTCCTGCTGGCGGTGGGCGCCACTGTTGGCTACCTGCTGACGCGTACAGTGCCGACACCGCCGAACAGTGGCGCGCCGGCACGCGGGCAGGATTCGGATGCGACTGCCGACACACCTGCGACTACGGGCAGCAATACCCGCGAGGTCAATGCGTTGAATCCGCCCAGCCTTCCGCCTCGGCATCCAGCATGGACGCCGCCACGCGCTGCCGACATGCGCAGCGGCGACGACAATGACCTTGCCACTTATGTTTCGCCCGATGACCCGGAACCGACGATGGCCGAGGTGATCGAAGCGCTGCGTGAATCCGGTGAGCACGGCGGGCTCGCCGCGTTCAACCCGCCGGGAACCAGCCCGCCAATGATCGGCCTGGCGGTGCCCGAAGACTTCGACTTGCCCGAAGGCTATGTGCGTCATCACCAGGTCACCGACGAGGGTGAACCGATCGAGGCAATACTGATGTTCTCGCCCGACTTTGTGTTTCGCGATGCCGACGGCCAACCGATCCCGATTCCGGAAGATCGCATCGTGCCGGCGGAGTTGGCGCCAACGGGACTGCCGATCCGTCCGATCACCCTGCCACCGCCGCCCGAATGATGCGGTTCGAATCGGGCTCTGGCGCGGGCGCAAAAGTCCGCTGGTTCAGCCTTGCCGGCATTGCGGCCAGCGCCCTGCTGCTTGCGCTGTACGCGCGCGGTGGCGACGCCTGGCTACTCGGCTTTTTTGTCCTGGTGCCCTGGCTGCTGACGCTGGGCGCAGTAAAGACGATCCGCGGTGCGTTGGTCAGCGGTCTGCTGATGAGCGTTGCCTATGTGATGGCGGTGTTTTACTGGTTCGCCGGCGCGATCGCTGCGTTCACCGAAGTGGCTACGCCGGGCGCGGTCATGGCCCTGTGCACGTTCGCGCCGCTGCTGCAGCCACAGCTGCTGGTGTATGCGCTGACCCGGCATGTGGTCGGACGCCATCACGGTCCGCTGCTGCGCACATTCGCGGCCGCGGCATCCTGGGTCGCCTGCGAATGGGTCGTCCGCAAACTATTCGGAGATACCCTCGGTCACGGTCTGTATCCCTCGGCTTATCTGCGCCAGCTGGCCGATCTCGGTGGTGCTGCCGGTCTGAGTTTTCTATTGATCCTGATCAACGAGGCGTTGGCATTGGCGCTGACGCGGGCGCGCACGCGCACGCAGCCGCGCATCGTCTTGTTACCCCTGGCAATGGCGGCAACCCTGGTCGCACTGATGTTTGCCTACGGAAGTTGGCGACTTGCCGCATTGCAGTCCACGCTATCGATACCAGCGCCCTCGCTGCGCATCGGGATGGTGCAGTCGGCCATCATCGATTACGAGAAACTGCGCCAGGAAATCGGCGCATACGCCGTGGTCCGCGAAGTCCTGGACACCCACTTTGCCTTGTCGCGCGCGGCACTGGAGCAACACGGCGTTGACGCGCTGCTGTGGTCGGAGACCGTTTACCCGACGACTTTTGGACACCCACGCAACGAGGATGGCGCGGCGCTGGATCAGGAGATTCTCGACTTCGTCACGATGGCCGGCGTGCCCCTGGTGTTCGGCACTTATGATCTCGACGCCGGCGGCGAATACAACGCCGCGGCCTTTGTCGAGCCGGGAACGGGTCTGCTCGGCTACTACCGCAAAACCCATCCGTTCCCGTTGACCGAGTACGTGCCGGCCTGGCTCGACGGCGCGCTGATCCGGCGCTGGTTGCCCTGGACTGGAGGCTGGCAGGCGGGGGCCGGCGCGCGCGTGTTCCCTTTGCGCACTGCGGACGGTCGCGAGTTGAACGTGCTGCCGTTGATCTGTCTGGACGGCGTGCGTCCCACGATGGCGATCGACGGCAGGCGCCTGGGCGCACAAGCCATCCTCAGTCTGTCGAACGATTCATGGTTCAGCGCCGGTCCGCAGGGTGCACGTCTGCATCTTGCCGTCGCCGCCTTTCGCAGTATCGAGACCCGCCTGCCGCAACTACGCGTCACCAGCAATGGACTGAGCGCGATCATCGATCCCACCGGCGCCCTGATCGCCAGCACCGCAATGGGGGATCGTGCTGTGTTGGCCGGTGATATTCCGTTGCGCGATGCACCGGGGACTCTGATGGTCTATTGGGGCGATTGGGTCGGCGGCGCCGGGCTCGCATTTCTGCTGCTTTTGACGGCGCGCCCAGTCTGGCGTTCATGGCGTGAACGGATGCGTAGTCGCGCTCCAGACTCAAGCGCGTCGCACATTTCAGCCGATCGCGCGTACAGCGCCGAGCTGATTCTGCTATCGCCGCTTTGGCGCACGATGACCGCACTGCTGCGTGCATCGGCCGCAGCTGGTTTATTGAGCCTGGCGCTCGGCATGCTGATGCGCGACGGCCTGCAGGTGAACTCGCTCGGCCAGATCAAATTATACGTCTGGGCGGTACTGATTCCCGTCGTCGCGGCCTGGGCGATCCAGCGCTTGTTTTCCGCCAAGGCCAGCATTGAAGGCGGTATGCTGGTCCTGCAGCAACGCCATCGGCGCATTGAAATTCCGTTGACCAGCATCACTCGACTGCGTCCCTGGCGCCTCGCCCTGCCGGGCAGCGGACTGGATATCGAGCTCGCCTCCGGGCGCCGCTTCCACTACGGGATTGCGCTCGCCGATCCGCAAGCCTTGCAGCATGCACTCACCGCCGCAGGCGCGCCGGCGCAAATTTTCGGTCGACTTTCCGCAGGCATTGCCGAGTACGCAGCGCAGCGCGCAGCCGCACGCCGGCCCTGGCTGGACCATCCGCTGCTCAAGTTCGTGCTGTTTCCGCTGTTGCCCGCCCTGCCCGCATTCCGTCTGCATCAATACGTGGCCTTCGGTAGCAGCTTTGGCGAGTACTACAGCTACGGGCTCGGCGCCTATCTGCTCGGACTGCTGATCTGGTGGGCCGCCTGGTCAATCGGTCTGATGCTGCTCGCTGCCATTCTGCGCCTCGCTGTCGAGACCGCCAGCGTGCTGGTTTTCGTCGGTCGACCGCGCGATGCCCTGGCCGCGCGGCGCAACCTGGAACTGCTCGCGCGAACGATTTTCTATCTGGGCGTTCCTTGCTGGTTGCTGCTTCGCATCGTCGCGAACTGATGGCGCTCCGCGCCCAGGTGATACTCAGAATGGGCTGCTGAATCCAGGACGCCGAGCGACCGAACAGGCCGATCGGCGTCACCTCGATCAGTATTTCAACTTCACCGTCCAATCGCCGCGCAGATCCCAGAAATACGATTTCTTGTTGTTGAGCACACGGCTATCGGCGTTCGTGCCCGGCTTCAGTGCAGCATTGCCGCCCTCGGCATTGAACATGCCGCGCCAACCGTAGCCGAAGCGGCCACCCGCTGTGTACACCGCGTTGGTATAGCCGGCCGGCGCATCCCAGAACACCTTGCCACGTCCCATCAGGGCCAGGCCGTTCTGATAGAACAGGATCGAGTCGGCGTTGTTCTTGAAGCCGTACATCAAGTCGTCATAGGAGACATCTGGCCAGTTTTCATCAGGCACCGTGATGCTGCAGCCTTCGTGGAGATAGAACGATTGGCCGGTGAACAGCAGGGTCCGGTTCGTCCACAGCGAGCGCGCCAGATTCCACTCGGCGCGACCGCCGATCGGTGCCGCACTTGGGGTGTACTGCCAGCGACCGCTGTTGCTGCTGCGTTCCCAGGCGAACGCGGTGCCGCCGAGCGCCAGTTCGATCAGGTACGGATTGTGCACATCGGCGAACTGCGATCCGAGTGCGTCCGAATGCGAAGCGATGCCGCGCAACACGCTGGGCTCGCGCAGCGACATGATGTACATGAACATGTTGGCCTGGTCGTACTCGAGCGACGGCAGCAGTCCGCTGGGGTCGGCCTTTCGAAGCTCCTGGTTCATGGTCCAAGGTGACGACAGGCCGCTATTGGCCTCGGTCACGCCACTTGTACGGTACTGACTGGCATGTCCGACGCCCGACCGGTGGCTGTGATTGCGATCGAAGTAGTCAGCCAGTACGCGCTGCTCGAGTAGCGGATCATGACGCCACTTCATGGCCGGCGGAGAGAACTCATAGGGAATTGTGCGGTTGAACTCCACTGCCTGCGGCCGGCCGTTGGCATCCAGAGGACCGTTGCCAAAGCGATCGAGCAGAGTGTTTCCAAAGCGATCGCGGAACACCGGATTCACCGCCACGCCCTTGGCATCGATGCGTGAAACCATGATTTCGGGGCGCGCAATCGGATTGGCCAGGCTGCGATCAGCGCTCGTCAACTCCGGGTGGCGTTGCGCGGTCGAATTGATGCGCACCGTGACTGGAGCGCCTACGCCGCTGACCGTGGTCAGGCGATCGACGTAGTCTTCGCGCACATAGAAAATATCTTCCCAACGCACATTCTCGAAAGTACGGACGGTTCCGGTCAGCGTTTGCGACGTCATCGGCCACGCGATGTACGGGAAGCTGACGTTGTTGGGGATTTCGACTTTCAGATTTTCGTTGTTGCCGACCAGTTGATAGAGGCTTTCCCAGTTGCCATCCAGGTCCGACAGCACGATATCCGCGCGTGGGTTGATGCGTTCCGGGTGCAGCACCAGGAACTGCTTTCCATTCTCGACCGAGCGAAACAGCGCGCGTCGGAACAGCGTGGCCTCGGGAAACGAGCCGACCAGGGTTACACCCCTCAGGCTCGGATACGCGGAGCGTACGCTGCCCAGGAACCGACGGATGGCGAGCAGGGTGCGTCCGTCCTGATGTTGCGCTCCATGATAAACATCAGCCAGCAGAAAGCGCGTCGAATATCCTTCGCGCACGAGGTCATCGCGGTAGTTGATCAGATGGTTGCGCACCGTGCCGTTCATTTCAGGTGATGAGGATTGCAGCAGACGCGGCTCCACCAGCACGATCGCCAGACCCTGACTGCCGCTGCCGAGCGACGTCGCCGGCTCGAAATCCATCAGGCTCAGGCTATTGATCTCGATCAGGCCATCGCCATCGAGGTCGAACTCGCTGTAGTTGTCTGCAATCTGCGCCACCGACGGTGGTGGCAGCGGCGGCGGAATGATGATTGCCGCGCTGGCGGCACTGCAGAAAATCAGGGTCATTCCGAACAACAGTATTCTGTACATGAGGTTTCGCTCCCTTGAGCCCGCAAGAAATTTGCGGGGCATGAGCAAAGGCGATATTCAGCGCCCAATTCTGACACCGCGATCCAGCGTCATGACGTCAGATGCCCTGGCGGCAGCCAGCGCGGCGCGATAGCCGAACGGCGTTGCGCGCGCTCGTTTCGACCCGATCAAGCTGCACGGAGCGATGAATCCGGCGCGGTGACATTGCGCCCTTCGTCACGGTCGCGCCGCGCTGCTCGGCTAGCCCCGCAATGCGGTCGCTTGCCGTGGAGCCCGAGTCCGCTGGCATTCCTGCGCTGCTCGACGGCGGCTTTGTCGAGGTCGCCGCTGAGTTCTGGCGGGAACCCATCCGATCTCGTGTTGATTACGTAGACAGCCAACTTTCCGAAGCGCCAGACAAGGACCTGCAGCGGTGTCCTGGGTCGGTTCCTCGCGCAGGGTGAGCTTGCACGCGATACCCGACACGGAGGAGTCCGACCATGGCAAGAGATCAAACCGCAGGACTGCTGGGAGCATCAAGAGTTCGCGCATTGCGTGATGTTGGTCTGCTTATGGTCTGCAGCGCGTTCGCTCTGTCTGCAGTCCTGCCGATCAGCAGCGCACAGGCTGCCCAGATCGACATCGTCGGGCCAGCTGGCAGCGTCCGCTTTGGAGCGTCGGTCACCGCACTATCGAACGGCAATATCGTTGTGATTGATCCGGATGGACCGGTTTCAGGTGTCGGCGCGGCGTATCTGTACTCACCCGCAGGCGTGTTGATCAGCACGCTGACCGGGAGCAGCAGCAACGATCACGTCGGCAGTGGTGGCGTGCGCGAACTGAGCAATGGCAACTATCTGATTCTTAGTCCGGATTGGAACAACGGTGCCCAACAACGCGCGGGTGCCGTCACCTGGGCCAGTGCCAGCAGCGGCGTCTCCGGCGTGGTCTCCGCCACCAACTCGCTGGTTGGCAGCAAGACCGACGATCAAGTGGGTGTGATCGATGGGCTGTTCTTCGGTGGAATCACGTTGTTGAGCAATGGCAATTATGTGGTGGTGAGCTCCAACTGGGACAACGGTGCCTTCGCCAACGTGGGCGCCGTTACCTGGGGCAACGGGGCCACCGGCACGAGTGGAGTCGTGTCGCCGAGCAACTCGCTGATCGGCAGCAGCGTCGATGACAGGACAGGTTCCAACCAGGCGATCCCACTCAGCAATGGACACTACGTCGTGGTCAGCCCGTTCTGGAACGATCCTGGCAACCCATTCGGCGGCACGGACGTCGGCGCAGTGACCTGGGTCAATGGCAATAGTGGCCTGGCAGGATTGGTCGCCAGCTCCAATTCGATGATCGGTGCCAGCGCCAACGACATGGTCGGTCTCGGTGATGGCTTTGGTCCAACCGGCGTGACCGCGTTGCGCAATGGCCACTATGTCATCGCCAGCTACAACTGGCACAACTCAGGCGGTATCGCGGTAGGTGCGATCACCTGGGTCAACGGCTCCTCCAGTCAGCAAGGCACGGTGACCAGTGCAAACTCGCTGATCGGTTCAGTTGCGGAGGACACGTACTTTCCATCGTCCGGCGGGGTGGTCGCGCTCAGCAATGGCAACTATGTGGTGTCCAGTCCTTTGTGGAACAACGGGGCGTCGGCAGATGCCGGAGCAGTGACCTTTGGCAACGGGGGCAGTGGAACGGTCGGCGTCATATCCGCCAGCAATTCCCTCGTCGGCACGGCCACGAACAACAATGTCGGCGGTGACGGCGTCGTCGCGCTGAGCAATGGCCATTATGTGGTGTGCAGCCCTCGATGGGACAACGGTGTCGTCGCCGATGTGGGAGCCGCCACGTTCGGCAATGGCAGCACCGGCATCTCCGGCATCCTGTCGCCAGCGAATTCGCTGATCGGCAGCAGCGCCAATGATCGCGTTGGCGGCAACAGCAACGGTTCCGCGCGCGTGCACGCGCTGGCGAACGGCAACTACGTGGTCGCCAGCCCCTTCTGGAACAACGGCGCGGTGGCCGACGTCGGCGCCGTTACTTGGGCCAGTGGTACAACGGGACGGTTGGGTACAGTCAGTCCGGCCAATTCACTGATCGGTGCCAGCGCCAGCGACTTCGTCGGCAACCGGGTTGAGCCGCTGACCAGCGGTCACTATGTGGTCGCGAGCTCCGCTTGGGACGGCGTTAATGCCAATGTCGGCGCAGTGACCTTCGGCAACGGAATTAGCGGATTGACCGGCGTTGTCAGCACTGCCAATTCTCTGGTCGGTAGCCAGGTCGACGATCGCGTCGGTGAGGGAATTGCCGCCCTTGCTGACGGCGGTTACGTCGTCTCCAGTCGATTCTGGAACAATGGCGGGATCGCTGACGCCGGTGCGGCGACCTGGGCCGGTGCCAATGGGTTGACCGGAATCGTAAGTGCCGCCAACTCACTGGTAGGTACGACAGCAGGCGACGAAGTGGGCGCCTTCGCCAGCTCATTGGGGCCAGATCACCAAGCATTGCTGAGTAGCCGATGGGATCGTGGCGTGCTGGTCAACGCGGGTGCCGTGACGCTTGCGCGCAATGATGGAGGTGTTGTCGGCAACATCATTGGCAACAATAGTGTGCGCGGCAGTGTCAGCAACCCATCTTCGGCCAGTCTGCCGTTTGACTTCGATCCGGCGCGCGCGCAACTGGTTGTCGGTCGGCCGGCAAGCAATCTGGTGAGCTTGTTTACGTTGCCAGCGGGACTGCCATTCGTCAGCGGATTTGAATAGCCGGTCGAACGAAATCGAGGTGGCTATCGTTTCGGCGCAGCTTTGCAGAATTTCCAGACCTGGACCAACGCGGCCCGCGCTCCGGTATCCGCATGGTTCATGAAACGGCCGTTGCGCGGCTGGATTTTCCGACCAGGGTCCGGCGTCAAGACGCGACGGCTTCCCCCGGTGGAAGCGAGGTGGCGCTGGCCAACGCCAGCGCACCCCGCTTGCCTGTGCGACGCCTACTGTTGCTCGAACGCACCCGAGTCACAGGCTCCGGCTGGCCGCGGCAAGCCGCGTACATCCAAACTGCTGCACAATGCGGGCTGACCAAAGTTGATTTGCGGACGCGGATTGCCGTCCTGATTCCAACCCAGGACACGCTGCACGCCACCAAAAAGACCCAGGCTCACGCCCATGTTGGCCGGGCTGCTGTACTGGTCCAGCCCGGGGACGAAAAAGCAGTTACCAGTGAATGGGCCAAACTGATTGCCGCCCTGACTCATGATCGTGCCGGATTGCCCGTAACAGCTGTCCGCGCCGCCAATCAGGCTGTTGGCGAGGCTGAATTCCTGCGCGCCGCACGCGGTGTGATAGGCCTTGTGCAGGGTGCTCGGGCCGCCACCACTGGCTTGCCCGTGGCCATCCGTACTGATGTGCGTAGCCAGGGTTTGACCCGTGGCGCTGATGGCCTCGCCCTGACCCTGCACGGACTGGTTGGCATAGAAGGAACTGTCGCGCACGACGTAAGTCTGGCACTCATTTGCGATGGCGCCACCGCTTAGCTGGCTGCGGTTTTCATTGAAACTGGACTGGCGAATATTCACGACGCCGCGCACGCTGCCTGGTGCGGAGGCGATCGACGAGGAGATCGCGCCGCCTTGACCCGTCGCGCTGCTGTTTGCCTCGAATGCGCTTTGCGTGATCCACGCATCAACATCGCGCAGGGCGATGGCACCGCCACCGTTCTCGGCACTGTTGGCATCGAAGACGGCATTTTCGATGGTCAATCTCGTCACTGAAGCCGCTGACGCCAATCGCCCCATCGACAACGCGCCACCCTCAGCCAAGGCGAGGTTGTTATCGAACAGCAATTCGGTCGCGCTGGAAATCGCATGCAAGTAAGCGTTGCCCGCACCGAGCAGCGCCACCGCGCCACCCGATTGGGCGGCAGTATTGCCAGTAAACCGTGTACCGGCCCCCTCGCTGCGCCACACCAGATTGAGGGGTTGCAGGCTGATGCCGACACCGAAGGTGGCGTACAGTGCGCCACCCGACTCGGTCGCAACATTGCTTGCCAGCGCCACGCCGTTGGCGATGATCGAGCTTTCGCGAATGACATAGATCGCACCGCCACGCTGCGCCTGATTGTTGCGCAGCGAAACATTGGTCAGGGTCACCAGGGTAGGGTCGTTCGGCTGACCGTTGACATACATCGCGCCGCCAGAACTGGCGCTGGTGCAGCCCTCAACGATGCCGTCGCTGACATTCAGATTGCCCTGTTGCAGAAAGATGCATCCGCCGAAGTAACCGCGCCCGCCCGACATCGTCATGCGCGAGAGATTGAGTTGAACATCCTGTTGCACGATCCAGATCTGGTGCTGATGGGGCACAGTTTGGTGCGGCAGAGTCAAACCGCTGGGCCATCGGATTCGTGTGAGTGCCGCCGATGCGCCGACCACGTCCAATGCATCGGTAACTACCAGGGCGCCCGAACGGCCATCGGGTGTGGATTGGCCATCGTTGGTGCGGCTGAGCTCGTAGATGTTTTTCGACAGCACGATGCGGTCCGCGCCAGCTCTGGCATTGGCCGCCAGCACAGCCTGGCGCAGCGAACAGCCGCCGCTGGGTCTACAGCCGGGAAGGGTCAGGGCACTGGGGTTCGGATCGTCAGTGCGGGTAACGATGTAGTCGACTGCCCATCCCGGTGTTGAAAGAGTGCACAGAGCAAGGAAGAGAACGGGGCCTTTCATGCTAAATCTCCTGATCAGTAGGGATAGAAACCCATGCTTGGCCGAAGGCGCTCGATTGCTTGGCGAGACCACCCAGCAACACGCCACGGATTTTTGGTATTGGCGTTGTCTCTAACGTCGTCTGCGGACATACGGGGCCACGGTCGCAACAACGATGGTCGCAATTTGCGCTCAAGCGCTGGCAAACGCTGGCTCGGCGTGGTGCGCACGCCGGAAGGCCTGCGTGCGCTGGTTCAACTGGTTTTGTCATTGCCCACTCCGCCCTTCACCGCGAGCCGCAAGGCTCCGACCCGCCACTGTGTCGGTCGGCGCATCAGCGCGGTCATACGGCGCGCGTATCAATTGTGCAAGGCGTGGGCACGGCAAACACCGGGCAGTAGACGGAATGCGGACAATCAGAATGAACGCAGGCCAGGTTACGGTGATGGCCACGCTGATCTTTGAGGGCGCGCCGGCCCAGAATATTTTTGGCCCGTTTCTTGGATTTGACGCGGCAAACCAGGCGCACGCCAACCTCGCCGCGCTGTGCGCTGCACATTGTCGGGAGCGCTCTTCGCGATGCGCCTGTTGGATGGGCTGCGACGGCCAACCGTGCCGCGCATGGACAGCGCTGAGCGATTCCCGCACAACGTGCCCCACTTGTTACAGGTCTGGCGAACTGACCGCTGGCATCGCGGTCGGGCTTGCGCTGGTCGAGCCGAGCCCTGGTCCAGCCATCGCGCTGGCAGTCGACTGAACATCTCTGAAATTGTCGTGTTCACTCAGCCGGCCCGACGTGCGTGGTGCCGAACGACAGATGCCTTGGCGAACAAACAGGTCAATGGCCAGAATAAAAACGGGGTCGGGGAATTCATCCGGACTAGGCCACGTCCGCACAAATCCCCGACCCCACAATCAACGATCAAGGAACGATTTCAGAACTTCCAGGTGCCCTGCACATAGAAGCTCTCGTTCGACGCGGCCTTGTTGGGGATATTCGACTCGCGGTCACGCGCCTCAACGCCGAGCCCCATCGAGAAGCTCTTGTTGAAGGTTTTCTCGAGTTCGAATCCGTAAGTCCAGTTTTCGTCCACACGGCGCGGCGTCAGGTTCTTGTGGTCGACCTCGTCGAACTTGAAGCCGAAGCCGGCGGTCATCTCCCAGGGCAACTTGCGCGTATAGGTGAGTTCGTAACCGTAGGCATCCGAGTTGCGCGTCGCCTGCGTCGAGTCCTCGACCTTTGGCGCGTATTTGAACTTGATGATGTCTTCCTTGGTTGCCTTGTACTCTGCCGTCAGCGCCACGGTATCAATCCGCGCGTCCGGTGAGTCGGGACTGGTGACGTCCTTGTCCTGGTAATTGTAGGTAGCACCAAGGCTGAGCTTCTTGCTGACATCGAAGCTGTAGCCCAGCGACACCACAAAGGTACTGACAAACTTGTTGCTGTCCTTCTGCAGGGTCACATACGACAGCGAGGGCTTGAAGCTGTGCTTGCTGCCCTTGGGTGCGAATTCGAATCCAGAGGTCACTGCATAGTTGAGCTTGTCCAGATCGCCGCGATCGGGGTGGCGATCATTCGCCAGCTTGACGCCATTGCTCCAGGACATGCCGCCACCGGCAAACTGGTACTTGTGATTCAGACCGACTTTGGCGGTGTATCGGACTTCCTTGTCGACCACGTTGTCGGCATTCGGATCGATCAGATCGTCGATGCCATCGCCATCTTCGTCGACGCCGTCGTCCTGCTCGATCTCGTCTTCATCCGGATCGACATCAAGCATGTCATCGAAGCCGTCGCCGTCGCCGTCGTCTTCGTCTTCGTCTTCATCATCGGTCTCAACCGAATCGTCTTCATCATCGGCAAAGTCGGCAAGGTCGGCGTAGTCAAAACCACTGCCGGACGAAGGCGCAACGCCGATGTTGCTATTGGTCCGGTACTGTCCTTCAATGCTGCCCTTGAACTTGTGCCCGCTCGTTGCCTTTGCATCCGCCGCCATCGAATCGGCAGCAACACCCGTCATGGCGATCGCAATCGCCACGGGCAGCAGTTTGAGATACATGTGAATCCCCTTGGATTGAACTACGGAAAACGCCGAACCCGCCCGCCGGAGGATCCGTTCGGCCCCCCGGTCAAACGCGTTGTCCCCTGTCGCAGGCATCAAACCGGGCAGCGCCGAGCTTGAAAGCGGCGCAAGCATAAGGGCAGTCGCGATTCGGCGATACGGGGGCCCCGGCCGATACGGCCTGAAACATTTGAAACTTCTGATACAGGGACGCTGCCCGGGCAGGGGGAGTCACGGTTACCCTGTCTCGTCGCCTGCGGGATTTCCGGGTCCGGGACTTGCGGCCGGCTCAACCCGAATCATGCCGTGCAGGCAACTCCAAAGCAGACCGCCTTTTGGCAGGACCGTGGGCCGCACGGTCGCAACGCGGGAATTCCCGGAGCACGCGCCAGCGGCAATTGATACGTCGGGGCATCGGTCTGGCGTGAGCGCTGCAACGACGGTGCATTGAATGACTGACGGCATCCGTGACCGGCCGCGCTCATTTCGCGCAGCTGCCTTCGCCACGAAGATGGCGCAGCGAGCGACGAGTTCGGCGCATTGCTATTGCGCCCTTTGCTACTGGTCATGAATCTTCGCAGTGTCCAGACTGTACTCGCCGCGCTGGAACGCCGCGATGATTTCCTTGGCGCGCGCCAGGCCCTCTTCCGGAACCAGGACGCGTACGCCGCCGACCGCGATCGCCAGCAGTTCGTTGTTCTGTACGATGTTGGCGTCGGCGACAATCGCTGGCACGCCTTCAGATTCGATCAGTCCCTTGACCACGAACGCCTCGGTCGCGGTCAGGAATTTGGCGGCGAGTACCAGATCGGTGCTATCCAGATCTGGCGTCGTCAAGGGCGGCTCTGCTGGCGCCAAGGTCGGGGCTTCAATGCCGCGACCGGCGAGTACATCCCGGATCACCGATTGCGCCAACTCGGTCAGCGTGCCCGCAGCGTAGCGCGCCAGCAATTGTTCATCGGACAGGGTGCTGAAGCTCGATTCCAGTGTCTCGCGCGTAACGTCCATCGCAGAAGTCTCCATGGTTGGACTGGACCGAAATAGTGGTCCGCACAGGAAGTGTCGCAGCAAAAGGGCTGAGGATTGCACTGCGGCGGCCGTCAGCCTCCTGCGTCGCCTCAATCAGCTCAATCGGGCCTGCGCCGCGATCCTGGCCGATCGAACTCGTCTTCAGCCGATTCTGTCTGAGCACTGCACGCGATGATCGACCGTCCTAAAAGCAACAACCCCGGAGCCGAGGCCCCGGGGTTGTCGTTGGATCAGCAACCGTGCTGGATCAGGTCAACCGGCGAATCGCCACCATCGAGCCCAGACTAAACAGCATCAGCAGTAGCAGCGTGCTGCGCATGCCGAGCGCGGGGACCGGAGTCGAATCCAGGCCAGTACCGGTGAGATCTGCCGAACCATCTCCAGCATCCGAGGTAACCGCAATCGGCTGCGTGAATGTTCCGGCCGAGGCTGGGCTGAAGGTATACAGCACGGTGCAGTTGGTGCTGGCCGCCAGTGAGAACGGCGCAGGACCGCAGGTACCGCCCACTTCGGAGAACGGAGCTGCTGCAGCACCAATGGAAGTGACCTGCAGCGCACCCGAACCCGTATTGCTGAGCGTGAGCGCCATCTGAGCACTGGTACTGCCAATCTGGACAGCGCCGAAGTCGATCGAGAGCGGGCTCAGAGTGAGCGCACCCGGAGCGGTTCCGCAGGTCGGAAGGGTGGCCGGACCCTGCAACTCGATATCGTCGATGAAGAAATTGGATCCCGACGGCGCGCCTGAGATGGTCGAATCAAACCGGACCAAGTGGCTGGCGCCGTTGGCTTGGCCAGCCGTCAGTGGGACCGAGACCTGCTCGTAGCCGAGCATGTTGCAGCGTGCAGCGGTACCGTCCTCGCGCCAGACTTCGACGCCGTCAATCAGCAGGCGTACGAAGTCGGTGGCATTCGAGCAGATCGGATACTCACGGTAGAACGTGATCGCGGTGGAGCCGGTCGGGATCACCACGGATTGTTCCACCGAGCCGGTCTCGGCTGCTGCCACGCCGCCGAACCAGGCCCAGAACAATCCAGTTCTCGGTCCCGTGCCGGTACCCGTGCCGCAACCCGCGACGTCGCACAGCGGCGTTCCGAAGTTGGTCGAGGCTTCCGCCCAGAATGCATTCGGCGTGCCGTCTTCAAAGCTGGGATCGGCGATCACATTTCCGCCTGGTCCGCCGCCGTTGGAGCTGGTCGACGAGCTGTTGACTGGATTCGGATCGCCTTCGGCACCCTCAATCGTTGCCGTGTTGCTCACCGAGACGCAGGTGGGGCTCGCCAACGACACCGTCAAGCTGCACGTCTGGTTGCCGCCATTGGGCAGCGCCCCGATGTTCCATGTCACCGTCCCTCCGGCATTCATGGCACCGCAAGTACTCGACACGAAATTGACCCCGGCCGGCAATACATCAGTCACCACGACGGCCGTCGCGTCGACCGGACCTGCGTTGCTGGCGGCCAGATCGTAGGTGTAGTTGGCGCCGGTAATCACGCCGCCGGGTGCGGTCTTGACGATGGCGAGGTCGGCCTGCGGGCCAGCCGGTCCGATGATGACCGTGCCGGGGCCGGAGATCGTATTGGTGAAGGTGCCGCTCTCGGCGGGGTCAAAGCCCGTGGTAACCAAAAAATACGTCGTCGCCGCATTCAGATTGACGCCCAAAATGTCCGAGGTGCCAATGCCCCCGCCTCCGTCGTCATTGGCCGCGAGGCAGTTGGTCAACGGCGCCATCGGATCGAAGGCGTTCTGATAGACGAAGATGAAGCCGTCCCAGCCGCCATCCTGCACGCTGTTGACGTCGTGGGCGCCGTCGGTTCCGATATGGAATTCCTGGACGTGGTAGCTCACGCCGACGCCCACACCGGACAGACCTGCGCAACTCGCCAGGGCGCGCGTATAGGTCGGGCCACCCACCGTGGTGGCAGAGTAATTGGCCGATGCGCGGATCACGCCGGCAGGCGTCCCCTGCGGACCAGCACCCTTCAGCGAGAGCTCGTACTCGGCCGTGGTTCGGCGCAGGCGCTCCTGGCTTGCTTCCACCTGTCCCGAGGTCAGTACGGCGACCGTCAGGAGTATTCCTGCTACAGCTGTCTTGTTCATGCCCCCTCCAAAGAAACGCCGGCAAACACGTTCTGGCTCAAATTTTGAACCGGAGATAAACGTGATAGGTCTCTCGACTATACTTTTTTGAAGGCGCCGGTGGCAATCCCAGACTGACGGGCTCCGGCAGTTCCGAAAAAATCTGTGTCTTGGCCATCGAGCGATCGCGTGCCGGCCAATTCCCTGCTGCGCGCATTGCGCCACCGACGACTTCTGAAGCGGCGTATCAGCGCGCGTCGAGACTGCGCCGCATCACGTCGAATGAATAGGTGGCGCAACTGCCCTCATGGGCGCCAATCTCGACGCCATTCAAGCAGAGCCGCGCCTTGTAGAAGATCGCTCCGAAGTTGAGCTGGGCGATGTGCTTCGCTGGCAGGCTTGGCGGATCGACGCGGCGGACATACCAGCGGGTGCCGAGATAGTCATCGGCGGCGCCAGCGCGATTCCAGCCGTACGGCAGGTTTACGACGCGGGTGCCGGCGGACACGGTTGCGCTCCAGTCGATGCCGGCGTCGGCACCGGCTTCGGTTCGGAAAGACCATTCCCGGTTCAGATCGACACGCGTCGCGGCATGGCGCACTCCGCAGTCGATCAGCGCGGTCAGCGCCCGGACCAGGTATCGCGCCATCATCATGGGCTCGGCTCCCTTGGATCATCCGGGTTACTACATGACAGATTCGCTTCGAGCTGCTGTAGGGATCGCGGTTGGCCCAGCCCAGTCATCGCAGCCTAGTTGCCACAACACCTGATCACACACCTGAGCGGATCACGTTGAGAACGCAGCAGATAGTTTCTCTGCGCGATGCCAACGCTGTGCTGCTTTTCCGCATCAGAGGGAAGATCCCCTTGCAGAACGGAGTTGTGCGCATGCCTTTCCATTTCAACAAAGTAGTTGTCCCGGCTGGACGCCGCTCTTCCCTGTTGGCATTGCTGCTGATCGCAAGCAGCACGCAGGCAGCGTCCACGCTAGATACCAAACTGGCCGAGACAATCGCCACTCAGTCGCGACTGATCTTCGAATCAGGCTTCAATCAATGCGACACCGAGGCCATGGCGGCGGCGGTCAGCGAGGACATCGAGTTCTATCACGATCAGGGTGGCATCACCGAGGGTAAGCAGGCCTTTGTCGATTCGATCGGCAAGGGCATCTGCGGGCTCGATTACAAGGCGACGCGCCAGCCGGTCGTCGATAGTGTGATCTACTTTCCAATGTCAGACAAAGGCATCGTCTATGCGGTATTGGAGACCGGCGATCACCAGTTCTACGCCAGTCACGATGGCGGCAAGGCCGAGCTGACAGGTGTGGCGAAGTTTTCGATTCTGTGGCGCCGCGAGGGTGATACCTGGCGCATGGCGCGTGTGTTCAGCTATGACCACCAGCCCGCCGCCGACGTGCAGTGACCCGCTACGGACCGTCCGGGATCACAATCAAGAATCTCGCACCGCATGACGACGCGGCGTCGGTGACTGCCCTTGATCTTGTGCCGGTCTGCGCGCACCACCGGCAGGCGGGAATGGACGTCAGGGCAGGACGTTGACTGGATCTGATACCACGGCCAGACAGTCGCCATTGGCAACGCGCACCCGAAAGCGGGTGGGTTCGGCGAGGCCCGAATAGGCCTGGGTGACACTGCCGTTGGCGAGCTTGAACCAGCGCTCGGCATCGGGCGATTCCTCCCATTGCACGATGTCGCCGGTTTGACCGCTGACGCTTAGGGTGCCGGCACTGCCGATGCCGGGCGCGCTGACGATGCCGGCGACCGACGGCGCACTATTGCGCACGCGGTAACCGGTGACGGTGTTGTTGCCCGGATTGATATCGCCGGCGAGGTTGAGCGAGACATTGAAGATGTAGTCGCCGGGCACCGACAGGTCGGCCGTGGTCACGAAGCTGTAGTTCAGGGTGCTGTTGGTCGACAGTGCATAGTCCAGTGTGACCATGCCATTGACCGCGCCACCACCGTCGATCCAGTACAGCACCTGGAAACTCGTTCCGGCCGGCAGCGTGGGTCCGTGATTGATCACGCGCATGCTGACCGGCTCACTGTTGCCGAGTGCGCAGCCCGAGACCGGCGCCAGCACCGCAATCAATTCCAGATCCTGCGCCTGCAGCAAATTTGCCATGGCGCAGTTTGCGCTCAGCACGACCAGCAGGCGGAACAGGAGACTGCGGTACTTCCGGCGGGCAAAGCGCGCCGTTGCGGCAACGCCGGTCCGATCGGCGTGGACAAAGTGGTCGGCTGTGACACTTCCTTCAGCTTGCGGTTTCATGGTTCAAATCCGTTGGCGTAGATTTCATTGGTGACGACACGCAGCGCGGGCGAGAGGACCGGCGCGCAGGGTCCGTTTTGCACCAGCACGCGAAACTCGGTCGGGCCGGACAGCCCGGAAAATGTCTGCGTGGCGCTGCTGTTCTCCAGTGCGCGCCAGCGTGCGCCATCCATCGATTGCTGCCATTCGACTACCGCCCCGGTCTGGCCATCCAGACTCAGAACACCTGCAACTACGGGTCCGACAGGCCCGGTCAAGCTGCCCGCAATCGATGCGGTCCAGTTGCTCAGCGTGTACGGATCCGATGCGTTATTGCCGGGATTGCCGTCAGCCGGCAAGGCGATCGAGGCAATGATCGTGTAGCTCCCCTGCGCCGACAGATTCGCGGGCGTAACGAAGCTGTAGTTGAATTTGGCGTTGGGCGGCAGCGGATTGCCCCGGAAGATGGTCTCGGTCACCGGCACGCCTCCATTGATGGTGTAGGACAGATCGAGGATCGAGCCACCCGGCAGGCTGGGCCCATGATTGACGAAGCGGGCGCGGATTGTCTCGGCCGAGGAGAGATTGCAGCCAGAAGCCGAATGCAGGATCGCGATCGCCGACATGTCCTGCGCGCGCAACAAGGCGGGGCAGCTCGCGCCCAGCAGCGCCAGCAGGATCAGACAGGTACTTCCCGAATTTCGCAGCGACATAGCCTTCCCGTTTCGACCGCAGCAGGCGGCTTGAACAGGCTTAGCGGAACTTGCTGAGGGAAACTGTCAGGCTCGCCAATGCTGGATGCCGGGCTTGCGTGCCGCGCTCGGATCTTTACAAGGCTTTCGTCATGAAAACGCTGTGCGGATCTTCGACGTAGTCGGCGAACGGCCCGCAGTAGTCGAATCCGAAGCTGGCATAGAGCCGCTGTGCCGGCAGGAAAGCATCCATCGAGCCGGTTTCCAGACTGAGGCGCTGATACCCGCGCTGTTGTGCCTGTTCGATGATGTGGTTGAGGATCGCGCGTCCTGCCCCGCTGCGTCGGCGCGCATTCGGCGTGCGCATGGACTTGATCTCGCCATGGGTCGGACTCAGCTCCTTGAGCGCGCCGCAGCCGACCAGCAATTGGTCTTCCCATGCAGACCAGAAGGTGATCTGTGGATGGCGAAGGCGCTCGATATCCAGCGCGTGCACGCTGTCCGGCGGCGAAATGGCGCGCATGTTCTGCAGATGTTCGTTCAGCAGTTCATGGATCGCGCTGCGGGATAGGTCGTCGATTTCGATTCGCATGACTCAGGGATACGTTGACGTTGCAATACTCGGAATTGCCAAGACCGCTGGGGTCAGCAAATCACAGGTTCGGGCGCTCTGCAATGCGCCTGCAGGGTCTTGGCCGCGGTCTGCGCAGGGCAGCTGGAGCCCGGTGCACCTCGCCGACAAGGTCGATTGCGCCTCATCCGAAAGCATGATCCGGGGCAAAACCCGTCAATATCATTCGTTCGGGTGACGCCGTGGCCACGTCAGCGCAACAACAATGGCCGCGTGCATCCGCACGACTTTCGAGGGAGACCTTTCGCCATGAAGAAAACCGTACTTGTCTATGGCCTGATTTCCGGCGCCATCATGTCCCTGATCATGCTGCTGACCATTCCGTTCATGGATCGGATCGGCTTCGAATACGGCGCAGTCATCGGCTATACGTCGATGGTGCTCGCCTTTCTGCTGGTGTTTTTTGGCGTACGCTCCTACCGCGATAATGTTGCCGGCGGCACGCTGCGTTTTGGCCGCGCGTTGGCGGTCGCATTGCTGATTTCGGTGATCTCGTCGCTGTGCTACGTGGCGACCTGGCAGTTTGTGTATTTCAACATCACGCCTGATTTCCTCGACAAGTACACAGCCCACATCCTTGACAACGCACGCGCCAAAGGCGCCAGCGAGGAATCCATGGCGCGGCAGAAAGCGGAGATGGAAGCGTTCGCCAAGTTGTACAGCAATCCGGCCTACAACGCCGCGATTACCTTTATGGAGCCGCTGCCGGTTGCCCTGATCGTCTCGCTGTTCAGTGCGGGCGTACTGAGTCGCCGCAAGCCCGGCGCGATCCGGGCCGAGGGCGAGGCGACGACCGCCAAGGCATCGGGTTGAGTCGCAGGCAGGCGAACACATCGGCAAGGTAGCGCTGGAATCTGGCTTGGCGCCATCCGCGCTACCCTCAAAGCTTGCGTCGTGCCCACGAGGAGCTGCCATGAGCGCCCGAGCCTTGCTCGCCATCGATGCCGGCACCACCAGCGTGCGGGCGATTCTGTTTGACGCCAAGGGTCAGGCCATCGCAAGTGCCCAGCAGGAATTCGCCCAGTACTTTCCGCAATCGGGATGGGTCGAGCAGGACGCCGAGGAAATCTGGCACGCCGTGCTTGCGACGTGTCGCGCCGTCATTGCCCAGTCAACTCTGCGGCCCGAGCAAATCGCGGCGATCGGCATCACCAACCAGCGCGAGACTGTGGTGCTGTGGGAGCGCGACAGCGGACGGCCCATCCATCGCGCCATCGTCTGGCAGGACCGGCGCACCGCCGATACCTGCGACCGTCTGCGCGCCGAGGGCCATGAGCCGATGCTGCGCGCACGCACCGGTCTGCTGCTCGATCCCTATTTCTCGGCGACCAAGATTGCCTGGATACTTGACCATGTCGAGGGCGCGCGGAAACGCGCGGTCGCCGGTAAACTCTGTTTCGGCACGATAGACAGCTGGCTGCTCTGGAAGCTGACCGGCGGCAGGCGTCATATCAGCGATGCCAGCAATGCCTCGCGCACCCTGTTGTTCGATATCGAAGGTCAGCACTGGGACGGGGATCTGCTGGGTCTATTCCAGGTTCCAGCCGCGCTCCTGCCGGAAGTATTGGACTCGAATGCGCACTTTGGTGACTGCGATGCCAGCCTGTTCGGCGTGGCCATTCCGATCCGCGGCGTGCTCGGCGATCAGCAGGCCGCCCTGGTCGGTCAGGCGTGCTTTGCGCCCGGCATGATCAAGAGCACCTATGGCACCGGATGTTTTCTGGTGATGAATACCGGCAACGCAATCGTGCGCTCGCAGAATCGTCTGTTGAGTACGGTTGCCTACCGCATGGATGGTGTCGTGACCTATGCCCTCGAGGGCAGCATCTTTGTTGCCGGCGCCGCCGTGCAATGGTTGCGCGATGGTCTGCAGGTGATTGAGACGGCGGCACAGAGCGAGCAACTCGCCGTGCAGGCGCGCCGCAATACCGGCGTCTATCTGGTACCCGCCTTTACTGGCCTGGGTGCACCACATTGGGATCCGCATGCGCGTGCTGCCTTGATTGGCCTCAGTCGCGATACCGGCATTGCCGAGATCGTGGCAGCGACCTTGCATGCGGTGGGCTACCAGACCCGCGATCTGATCGAGGCGATGCGCCGCGATGGCTGCGTCGGCGCGCAGGCACTGCGCATCGACGGTGGCATGGTGGCGAACAACTGGTTCGCGCAGTCATTGGCCGATTTGCTCGGGCTGCCGGTCGACCGGCCGCGCATCATCGAGACCACGGCGCTCGGTGCTGCCTATATGGCGGGGCTCGGCGCCGGCTTGTTCGAATCGTTCGACCAGATCGCCGCGCACTGGCAATGCGATCGCCGGTTTGATGCGGAGATGCCCGTCGAGGAACGCGAACAGCTCTATGCCGGTTGGCAGGATGCAGTCGCGCGAACCCTGCATCGCGGCGATGCGAACCCGGGCTGATACGCCGCGTCTTCGATCGTGATGCCGAATGGTTCAACAGCGCGCGCAGTCGTCCTGCCGCTCAGGATTCGCGCATGCGCATGGCAGCCATCTGTGCTGCCCGTGCGCGCAACCAGTGATCGAACGAGGGATGATGCTGTGCGCTGTCGAGATCGATCCATAGGGGGCCATAGCGGTGACGCGGACACCAGAGCATGCTCGGCACGAGCACATCGGTCTGCGCTCCGGTTGCACCGTTGGGATATTTGAACGCTGCCGCCACCAGGCACTGTCCGAGTTGATGGGTATTGATGCGAATCGTTGTCTCCGCAGCCGGATCGCCATCGTCATCGCCGGCCGCACGCAGTTCAAGCGGGTCCTGCACGCCGCGCGCGGACAGAAAATCCTGCGCGTTGTCCAACGCTGCAAGCTCGGATAGTGGAAGCAGTTGCAAGGGTGGAAATCCATCATGCAATTCGAGCAGGGCCCAGTAGTCCGCGGGCAAGTCCAGCCCCAGTCTCTGTTCGGCCATGCTCCGCGCGTCTGCATCCGCCCCCGCCGGCCAGCTGGACTGCCGCGAAAGCAATCGGGTCAGCAGGTCCGGCGGCTGCCAATTCGCAAGCAGTGCACCGACCGGAGCATCGGCAAGGCGCAACTGCATCGCCGCATTGTCCCGCGCATTGCGCTGTTGTTCCCGCTGCGACTGCTCCATCGCAACCCAACTGGATTCCAGCCAAGCGCGCAGAGAATCATGGGTCTCCGGTGCTTCGATGAAGTAGCGCACCACCCGTACGGAACCGAGTCTGGGATCGACTTCCGGTAAATAGAACAGCGGCTCCTGTTCATCGACGCCACCGAGATACCACCATCTGCCGGCATCGGCGGTAGCGATCTCAACCCAGGGGGCATCGTCGTCGTCGCCCGCTTCGAAGGACAGGCTGGCCGCGTACGGTGCCAGATCGCGCTCGATGACCGCCTGTGCCGATTGCAGGTCTTCGATCGGATGCAGACCAAGCGCGGAAATGCCATTTTGCTGCAGATACAGCGCGCGCAATTCCTCGGGCAAGGCGCGACCCAGGCGCGACTCGGCAGCGCTGATCGCTTCGGGGCTGGCAGCGGGGGCCGCGGGCTCGAGGGGATTGTCCAGCTCCCCAATCAGCTGATGCAGACCGAGCGCACTGGCGTCCCGCTGTAATTGCACGCGTTCTTCCCAGAGCTGCTGATAGTGCGCGGTGTTGGCTTCGGGCGTGATGCCGGTGATGGCCATGCCGAGACCGAACACCAGCAGCCCCGCAACCGGCACCAGCAGCAGGCTGAAATAAACCGCACTGGTCGACAACCAGGCCAGGGCACTCATCGGTCGGGTATCCAGACGCAGCAGAATACTCAGTGCGATCTTGATCCGTTCACCAGCCGCGCTGGTCGGCCCCTGTCGTCGTTCGAGTTCGCGCAATACGCGAAGCAGACGCTGGCTGCGATGTCCCTTGCCTGGCGCAAGCTCGCTGGCAAGATCGCGCTCGACGCCATGCTGACGCCAGAGCACGGGGACCTGGAACAACTGCAGCGCCGCCACTACCGTGATCACAACAAAGCCGAAATACCAGGCGAGCAAGGCGCCGATGCTCGCCGCTACCGCAAGGAACGCGGCCTCGACTCGGGCCCAACGCGGCGGCAGCAGACTCGACACCACATGAGCACCATCCAGTGGTGGCACCGGCAGTACGTTGAGGTAATTGATGGCGAGGAAGAGCAGGGCCAGGATGCCCAGCCATTCCTGATAGGGCTGAGGTAGGCCAGCAAACATCCAGACGGCAGCCAATGCCCAGCCGATCAGGATGCCGGGCAGGGGTCCCATCAGGCTCATCCAGGCGCGCCGGCTGGCTGCCGGATTGGCGTCGACGCCGATGGCCACGCCGCCGACCAGGGGCAGGGCCATCAGATGCACATTGCGATAACCGAAGGCGCGCATCGCGAGGAAATGGCCGAGCTCGTGGATCAGCACCACCACGAGGATAAAGAATGCGAACTGCATCTCCCAGAACAGAGCGCCAAGCGCCATGAACAATGCGACGCTGACACCGAACAGGCTCCACTGCACCGGACGCGAGGGCGCGCGTTGCTGGATCAGTTCCTGGTTGCGTGCGAGCAAAGCCAGTCGCTCGGCCGGTACCGGTCGCGGATCGGCTGGTGTCTTGGGCATGTTGCGCACCGCGTTGAAAATGCGCAGGGCAAAACGCAGGCTCGGCACGGCGCGATCGGGGCTGAGCGCGCGCAGAGCACCTGACTTGATCAGCGCCTGGCGCTGGCGTTCCATCATTCCGCCGATCAGGTCGAGCATCAGGACTTCGTCGACTGCGATCGAGCCGACGCCGAGTCCCGCCAACCACGTTCGATGCGCAAGATACTGGGCCGACAGACTGGTCTCGCCCGAGGTGCGCGCAATCACCTCATCGGTCTGGGTCACTTCAAAGTAGGGATCGAAGGCCTGGCTGATCGCGGTGCGGCCATCCTCAAGCCGATCGGCGAAGTAGACATGCAGGCGATGCGGATGCGTCGAGCTGATCGGCGAACCGACTGCGACCATCGTGCCCTCGGCATGCGCGTGTACGACGCGCAGAGGAAGGAAACTTGGACTGCCATCGACACAGGTGGTGATGATCCAGCGGCCTTCGTCGAAGCCGAGCGCACGCAGTTGTTGCTGGGCTTCGTCGAACAGTGACTCGGTGCCCTTCGGCGGCGCCGCGGCAACAAAGCGCGCAGTTTCGCGCCGATACGGAATGGCCAGCAAATTGCGCAGGGTCAGCACCAGAACGATCAGCGCGATGGCGCCCACCAGCGCAAAAATGTCGGTCATTTGGGCAGGTCCAGATCGAATGGATGTTGGCGTGTACGGAAAACACGAACGCCGGCACCGCAACCCGCGCGCGGTGCCGGCACGATGTCATGGCGAGCTCGACGTGGTCAATCCGGCAGCGCCGCTTGCCGCCAGGTTTACCGGGTCGGTCCCCTGCGGGGCGGCCGCCGAACCGCGGAATTCAATTCGGGGGCACCGTGTACCGGGTCCATGAGCTGCACGCCTTGCGCGCCATCCTGTTGTCCCGGTGACCGGGACTGAGCCCCGTCGCGGTGGCGCGCGGTGCTTCCCCGATCGCGGTCCGCTCCTGCCGCAGACCACCGAAGGCCTGCACATCGAGAGGTCCATGGCTGTCCGGTCAGAGCGAAGCCAGCGCGCCGGGATTCGATAACGACATTCATCCCCCGGCCCACCGTGTCCCTCGCGATCAGCCGAAGTTCTTCCGGGGCACGAGCGGCAAGAGCCGCGCCGGCTTGGCCAGCGAGAGCGCTATCCACGCCGTGCTCGCCGGTGATGCCGTCGCCGGTCCGGAATCACGGTTCACGCGCTGCTTCCAAAGCGAACCGCTCTGCTGCAATCGTGGCACCACATCGCCGCTGCCTTCATGGCGACCGCTGAGAACCGGGCAGACTCGTTTGCGGCCTGCGGACTCCTGCGGAGCGGCCCAGATCATCAGGTAGACCATCCTGGTTATGCGGTCCGCAAAGGCGCTGTACCGGAAAGCAGCGCTTCACAGGTACGGCTCAACGACTGTCCGGTCGTGTCCATGAGACTGACGAGTCGGTTGAGCATTTCCTCATAACGGGCCGTCATACTTGCCAAGTCAGGGATCATCCCCAGGCTCTCTTCGAGGTTGCTCACCAACCCCATGCTCCCGCATAGCACGCTGGGAACGTACTCCTTTCCCGCGGACTCCAGCATCTCCCGGGCCGCGACAAATCGATCCATGCCCGCCTCGGGCCCACCCACCACGACTGCAGATCTGGAAGCCGCCCACATGGCAGCGACACTGTCGCCATAGCTCTTGTCAGCAGACAGGACATAGGCGTGACACTCGACGCTCCCGAGTTCCTGACTCGCAACGACTTCAACCTTGGGCAACGCGGCAATCTTGCCCAGCCGAACGGCGTCCTGATCGCTCACGAAAACGGTACCTGCGCCAAGTTCGAGAAATCGCTTTACCAGGCGACTACCCAAGTCGCCGACGCCAGTCACCGACACCCTCAGCGATTCGACCGGTACGCCCGCGCGTTCAAGCATCTTGTAAAACGCAGAAGTCGTCGCAATTGCCGAAGGATCGTGCCGAACTGCAAAATCGATGCTCTCAAGAATGGACCCGAGCGAGGCATGGAGGCGCTTCTGGTCGTAGTCGATCTGCGAAGCCACCGGCAGCTCCAGCTGATCGGTCAGCTCGCGCATGGCCTGGCGAGCAAAGTCCCATACGGTTTCTTCCGCATCACGACTTGGGGAGCTGATCACCATCCGCGCTGCAACAATACGATTTCCAAACTCCACATCCGACAAGCACAGCCGATCGATGGCCCGGATCTTTTCCTGAAGACCATCGGTTTGCGCCTCGATTCCACGAGCAAACAATGAATCGCGTGCCGAATCGGTTGAACCGCAGGAATCAAATACTCTGACCGGCATCAGGTAATGAGTGTGGCCCGGGTTCGGAACCAGTGCGCACACCTTAAGTTTGTGTCCTTCGGAATCGTTGGCCTCAAGAAATACTCGCTGGTCCACGTTCGACCTGGTCCAAGAAAGCTTCATTCTGTGTCTTCCTGTTGTGTAAAGAAACCTGCAGTATGCAAGCAGAAAAAAAAACGGCGATCACTCGTATTTCATCATCTTTTGCAACGGATCAGGCAGTGCCGAAAATCCAGCGATGGCATGGGCCGCGACAAGCGCTCTGCATCGGAACTCCGGTATCAAGTGATTCACTTATTGGGGTAGCATGCGCGCCGCGGATTTTTCACTTGCCTCTTGGTTGGACGGCTGGATGCCAGAGCGGTGATCCCTCGCCAGCCAGAAATCCTATGAGCAAGCTATTGCCGTTTCATGCTGAGGCGGTATCAGCCCGAAGCCCGTTCGGTCCATCCCCGAGCGGCGTCGCCTCCTTTCTGGTATCTCTCCGCCTGCTGAACCGGTCGGCGCATCCACGCCGGCGGAGTCCGAGCACTCGAAAAGCTTCGCTGGATCAGGTCTGTTGGACACTTGTCTGTCCCGTTGGCGCCCAGGCGCATTCACCTGGTATTGCGGTATCACGGCCCGGATCGGCAATGATCGCGCGCAACCATTTCCAAGCCAGGAGTGCGAGCAGGGCATCATCCGCGGCATCGTGCGGCTTGGGTGGAACGCCGCGCTCATTGAGCAGAGCAAGGATTGCCATCTGCTTCGCCATCGCTTTCCAGCAGGCGAAGTCAACGTATTCGCCGTGGTACGTGCGCGTTCCCGCCAACGAATACACGACTGCGTTGAGTTCGATCGAATGGTGATGCAGGAATCGATGGAATCCCGGCAGCGTCTTGCGGATAAAGGGCCTGTCGAAATCCGAGACGCCCCAGCCTATGGGCACCACGGTACCGGGTTCAATACCACGCAAAACCAGCCACGCCACCAGAGCCTGATCGACCGCTGCTGCATCCGGTTCGGTACCGATTTCATCCGGTCGAATGCCGATCGCTTCAAGCGACTCATGTTCGAACTCGAACTGTTCCCAGCCAATACGTGATGTAAAGACATCCAGCTCGGACACGGCGACACCGATCTGTATCAGAGAGTGTCTTTCCGGTTCCGTGCCGGTCATTTCGCCATCCACTCCAATGAACACCACGGCTCAACGCCTCCATTCTCGAATTCGATTCAGCCTGATATTATACACCGGACAACGGGTTGCCCCTCATCGCGCGATAAGCGGATGCGGGCTGTTGGCACTAGTCGCTGCAAACATTGGCCCGTTGTCAGCGCCGATAAAAAATGGTAAACCGGCCGCAGTAGTAACGCGGCAGGCGGCTTCCTTATTTTGGGTGCGCGCAAAAGGATTGCAATCCGGCACGGGGTGGGATGATATTCCGACACCTGGCGGCAAGATCCGTTGCAAGTGGTCCGTCGGTGCATGTAGTCGATTCGGCTGTGGGAAGGCACGTTGCAAGCCGACCTTGGCACGCATTGAATTGCCAAGAGAAGAAGCAACAACGATGCCTTACAACACACCAAATAGATTCCCCTGCCCATTTTGTGAGTCCGCAGCCGACCGCCTGAGGCATGTGCGCCTGGCCGAGAGTGCGCACGCGATAGCCGAGATGTCGGATTGTGAGCGCAGTCCGGGAAGCGGGGCGATTCTCATTTGGCCGAAGGAGCATGTTGAGCAGATATCCCAGCTTTCGGCTCGCCAGGCTGTCGATATCGGGCACCTGATTTTCAGGGCTTCCGCTGCAGTGCTGAACGCGCTCGGGGCGAACGGATTCCACACCTTTTGCTCGGCGGGCACGCTCGTGGGTCAGTCTGAGGCCCATATGCACTTTCAAGTTCAGCCACGTTACTCCAACAGGCCATATTCGTTTGCTCCGGCCAGGGAACTCCCTATCGTCAGGCTTGCGGATCGACACGCGATGTCCCGTAGGCTCTCGGCACACTTGTCGGATCTGCCTCAGGACCTGACCGTGCACCGGCATGTTGCATTCGCCTCGGAGCGGATGTTCGATTGCCACGAAGAGCGCGCGCGCTATCCCGATACGTTGGTGTCCGAGACCAGTCACTTCACCGTCATGTGCCACCCCAGGAGTCGCACCCGAGGCGCACTGATTGTTCTGTCCAAGCGGCGTGCACAATGCTTTCTGGTTTTGACCCGGGAAGAACGCGAGGAGCTGATGCTGATCATCCGTGACCTTTCCAGAACTGTCGAGCGCGCGTTGCGCCCCGACGGGCTGAGTGTCTGGTGGGACACCGGGGCAGATGCGAATCAGGCCGGTGCGGATTTTGTCGCTGAGATCGTGCCGAGGTTTGAGCACATTCCGTACACCCACCAGCATCGTCGAGACTTGCCGATTCGCCTCGACCATGAGCTTGTCGACCATGCATCCCTGTATCGCAGTTTGCTCGCGAGCAAGGCAGTGCCGCACATCGAGTCAGAGCTTGCATGATCTGGTCGACCTTCATGTGACCCGGATTTCTGCACGACTTCAAGGGTCGTCTGGTCTGGCCACCCTGCCACTCGCCAGGCCAGATCGATCAGGCAGCGGCCGGCGCGCTTCCACGACTACCACAACTTACTTCACAACCACCGAGGCCAGAACTTATGAACTCCAGCGTCGCGACCAGCGCCCATCGAGCTCGCACCGATACAGACCGGTGGGCGGTACCGAGCCGATTCATCGAGATCATAGCCGACCCATGGTACGCCTTGCTGATCAAGCTTCAGCACACGGTGACATCGGCCACCTACAAGTTCTGGGAGCAGCGCAACGCGCTCACTATCCACCTGCCGATAACGACAAACGCTGTGTCCAGTCCGATGGGTTTGGGCAGCGATTCACTTCCGGTGGAAATAGATCTTTTCGGGCAGCGCACCTATCTGGCCGACTCGATGCAGTTCATGCTGGAGTATGGGTGTCGGTTCCACAAGGAGGGTTGTTTCTACCTCATGCCATCGTTTCGGGGCGAAGACGCCGATGCGACGCATCTATGCCAGTTTTATCACAGCGAAGTGGAACTCTCGGGTGGTCTCGATGACGCCATCGCGGTTGCCGATGACTA
>JAYSZM010000137.1:0-14345 GCA_043738015.1 Lysobacterales bacterium | reverse complement strand
GGCTTGGGTGAGTATCCGCGCAGCAACACCATGCGATTTCTGACGCAACGGCCACAACTGGCCGCTGCGCTGGGTTCGATGGTGACCGCGCGGTTGTTTGGCCCGCGCGCGCTCAAGGGCCTTGCCATGGCATGGACCGTGGTCGGCATGGTACGCGCGGCGCGACGCCGGGCGGACTGACGATTTACTGAGCACTGAAAGTGCGCAGGATTTGCTGCAGGGCAATGATCCGGCGGTTGCCGCAGGAAATTCCAGCGTTGCCGGATTGATCGGTGTGGGATAGCTGCCGAGCCACAGGAAATCCGCGACAGCCCCTGAGCTGCGTCCGGACCGGCTTGCCCTGGTGCCAGCGAATCGCTTCACCTCATTCCGCGTTCGAGATCATCCTCTGGATATCCTCGATTGCCTGGACCACGGCATCCGGATGGGACAGGTGCAGGGCATGGCTGGCGTCCGCAATGATCCGCTGCTCGCCGCGGCTGGAGCCGTCGGCCAACCAGCGGTGCAGGTTGGTCCACACCCGATCGCGTGCCGCTCGCAGATGTAGCGTTTCCCACGGCCGCAACGGCGCAGCGTCCGGCGCGCGCGTCAGTATGATCAAGGGCAGGTCGCCGAGACTGCGTCGGGCCCGCCGCAACTGCTCGACACTGGCTCCGGCAAATGCCACTTCCTCAGCGCCTTGTGCGCGCTGGAAAGCCAGCCGGGTCTGCATTTCCAGATAGGCCGGCACCAGTTGCTTCGGCGTGCCCGCAGGCGGATCAACCACGCAGGCGGTGTAGTCCTCGCTGCCGGGTGCGATCCCAGCTTCAGCGGACGTCATGCAGCGCTGACGCAAGGCGCGGCCCTCGTCGCCGAGCGCCTGCCAACCGCGCAGATCCAACATGCGCGGCGAGACCATGCGAAACCATTCGCCCTGTTCTTCGCTGGCGGGCTCGACCAGCACCATGCCGGCTACCCGCTCCGGATACCGGTAATAGAACAGCCGCGCGCTCATGCCACCATAGGATTGCGCCACCAGTAGATAGGGCGGACCAATCTCGGCCCTTTCGAGCAGGCGCACGAGGTCGTCAACAATCCTCGCGCTGGAGCCATCGCCGGTTCCGCTGTCGCTGAAACCAACGCCTTCGCGATCATAGCTGCAGGTGCGCCAATGCTTTGCGACACGCGGCTGCACCAGCGACCAGGTGCTCGTCGGCTCGCCCATACCGGCTTCGAACAACACCGTTGTCTTGCCTTCGCCGAGACAGACCAGATTGAGGCGACGTCCCGGTTCAACTTCGATCAGCCTTTGCGGAGTGGCGTAGATCGATTCCGCGTTGCCGCCTGCGCTGTCCGCCAGATCTTCGGCAGCGCCGGAGGATGCCGACAGCAGAGCCAGCAGGAGCGCCACGCAGCCCAGAGTTCGAAGGTGCATCACGGGTTCACCAGGAGGTCGGTGGGATAGGCGCCGAGGCTAGCGCGAAACCGCTGGTGGGGCACGCCGGACGCGCAGTTAATCGGCGGCCGTCTCGACAAGAAATTCCAGTGTCTCGGGCTTGATCAATTTTGCCTCGATGCCGAGCGCGAGCGCCTGCTTGGCCGTTGCCCGGGCAGCGACGCGATCCTGCAAGCCGAGTTCGGCGCGGGCGCGCATGGCAAGAAACGCAACGAGACGAAAATGTGTCGCTGAATTGATCCGGCTCCATTCGCTGATTACGCCCGTCAGCAGCTGTGCGGCTTCCTGATGACGACCGATGCCGATCAGGTTTTCGGCACGCTGATAGCGCGCGAGTTGCAGGGCTTCGGCGCCGGTATTGGGGTTCGCTTCCATCAGGCGAAGCGCAGTGTCGGAGCGCTCCAGGCCGACCGCGAACTTGCCGGCGCCGGCCGCGATGGTGGCGAGCAGCGACCACGCCCCCGCGGTGTCGGGATGGTCGTCGCCGCCGGTGCGCCGGAACAATTCCAGCGCCTGCTGTGCCTGCAGTTCGGCCTCATCGAAACGGTCGACCAGGTAAAGCGCATAGGCGACGCCATGCAGCATGCGAATGCAGTTTGGATGCTGGATGTTGATGCCGATCAGGCAGATGCGTTTTGCTTCGAGCATATGCGCGAGGGCAGCGTCCAGGTTGTGCTCGGTGCGCTCGACCTGGGACAGCCCGGCAATCGACGACAACAATTTCGGGCTGTCGTCGCCGTAGTGATGGCGACGAATCGCCAATGCCTGCGTCTGCAACGCGCGTGACTCGGAGAGCTCACCCACACCGGCCAGCGCCACCGCCAGATTGGACATCGAGTTGGCGATGTCGGGGTGCCCTTCCGGATAGATGCGCTGACGCAAGGCCAGTGCTTCGCGGCCACGCACGATGCCACCCTCCTTGTCACCGGTACCAGTGAGCGCCAACGCCAGATTGGCCGTCGAGGTGGCGACCAGCTCGGTCTCATCCAACTTGCGCGCATGCCAGGTCTCAAGCGCGGGCGCAAGCACGCGCACGGCCTCGGTATAGGATCGCGACGCGGCGAAGATGCCACCGACCGACATCTGCACTTCCAGCAGATGCTTGCTATCGGCCGGGAATACCTGCTCCGCCAATGCCAGCACGCGCGGAATATCGGCCAATGCCTGTTCAATTTCGCCACTGCTGAAATCCACAATCAGACGGGTCAGTCCGAGTTCAACCGCAGCCTCGTTGTGGCGCTCGAACACGGCAGCGGGCGTCGCATCGAGTTGCGCCTTTGCCCGCTCGTACTGACCTCCGTCGACCAGCATCTGGACGAAGCGCGAGCGGATCGATCCGGCGCGATCGTCGTCTATGCCATTGAGGGCTATGCGCTCGGCGATCGCGCGCTCGTAGAGCGGAATTGCGGCGGCGCTGTCTGCCGTGCTCCAGCTGACTTCGGCCAGCGTGGTCAGCAATTCGGCGCGCGTCTGCGGATCCAGACTCTGGTCGCCATCGATACGGCTTGCTGCCGCCGCGACCAGATCGGCCAAGGTAGGGCGCTGGTCGCGTGGCAGGCGGGCACGGCCGGCATCGAGCGCGCCGACCAGGAAATCGCGCACCGCATTCGCACGTGCTGCCTCCTTGCGCGCGAGATCGGTTTGCCAGACCGCGATGATCAGGCTCACCAGGATGCCGATCAGCAACAGCGCGGAGACCGCCACGCTGCCACGATGGCGTTGCACGAACTTGCGCGTGCGGTACCAGCCCGAGGGTGGATGCGCCTGCACCGGTTGGCCGTGCAAATGCCGATCGATATCGTCGGCGAGGGCGCCCGCATTGCTGTAGCGGCGTTCTGGTTCGGCGTCGCGTGCCTTGACGATGATGTTGTCGAGATCGCCGCGCAATTGCCTGCGCAGTTGCACCAGGGGGATCGGCAGGGTGGCGGCCTCGGCGCTGCCGACCGCCTGCGAGGGCCAGGTGTCCGAATCGCGCGATGGCCGTTCGCCGGTCAGTAGCTCCTGCAGCAGCACGCCCAGAGCGTAGACGTCGGTCGCCGTGGTGATCGGTCGTCCATCGAATTGCTCCGGCGCGGCGTACTCGGGGGTCAGCGGTGCCAGTTGCGTCTGGGTGGAAAATTCGCGCTCGGACTGCAGCAATTTGGCGATCCCGAAGTCGAGCAGCTTCACGGTGCCATCGTGGGTCACCAGGATATTGCCCGGCTTGATGTCGCGATGCACTACCAGGGCGCGATGCGCCGCATCGACCGCGCGGCAGACGGTCGCGAACAAGCGCAGCCTGGCCTGCAGGCCCAAGCCCAGGTTCCGGCAGTGCTCGGTCAGCGGCACGCCGTCGATGTACTCCATCGCCAGGTAAGCAACCCCGTCGGCGCTGACACCGCCGTCGATCAGCTGGGCGATATTGGGATGCGAGAGCAGGGCCAGAGCCTGGCGTTCACGCCGGAACAGGCGCTGCTCAAGCGCCGAGAACAAGCCGCGCTGCAGCAGTTTGACGGCGACCTGTTGGGAAAAATCGGCGCCCTCGCGCTCGGCCAGAAACACTACGGCCATGCCGCCCTGCCCGATCATCCGCAGCAGCCGGAACGGTCCAACCCGACTGCCGATCAGTCGCTCGGAGTCAACTTCCTCGGATTCGACGGCAATGCGCTGCACCAGCTCGAGCGCTGGTGTATCCAGCACATCGCCGTCCAGGCGGGCGTCGGCATGCAGCAGGGCGAGCACCTGGGCGCGCAGATCGGGATTCGCGCAGTGCGCCGACAGCCACGTCGCACGCTCGGCCTCAGGCTGCGCCAGCGCCGCCTCGAACCAGTACTGCAAGGTGCTATCGCTCATTGTCGATCCTGACCCTGGTCATGGTGTCCTGACTCAAGGGCGCGTTTCGGCGCAGCATTGCGACATCAGGGCTTGAGGGCTTGATGCAGCCAGGCACGGGCAAAGCGCCAATCACGATTGATGCTGCGCGAGGACAATTCGAGCAGTTCGGCGATCCGCTCGATGGTCAGCCCGCCGAAGTAGTGCAGCTCGACCACTTGGGCGGCACGTGGATTCTCCGCCTGCAGACGCCGCAGCGCATCATCGAGCTCGATCGCCTGCTCGGCGCTGGCCGCGGCGATATCGACACCAGGTTGGTCGAGATCGACCCGCTGCAGATCGCCGCCCGCCTTCAAGCGCATGCGCTCGCGGGCATGATCGATCAGGATGTGGCGCATCGCGCGTGCTGCATACGCAAAAAAGCTCGCCGGCAATGCGAAGCCTTCGCCATGGCTGCGCAGCATCTGGATGTAGACCTCGTGAACGAGGGCCGTGGTGCCCAAGGTTTCGCCCTCGCGGGGACCGCGCTGGCGGTGCGCCATGCGTCGCAGCTCGTTGTATACCGCCTCGAAGACGGCATCATTGGGTCTGGCTTCAGCACTGTTGGCGACCGGAGTCGACGTCATTCGGCGTCCTTGTTGTCGGCGCGCAGTCTAACGCCGGGGTCGCGCGATTTCGCTGCCGTGTCCGCCAGTTTCGTTGCCGACGCAGCATTCGGGCGGCCCGGCTGGCGCCCGCGCCCGCTCAGGGGCTGAACGCACACAGGCTGACTGCAACCAATCCGGCCTTTTTCGTGGCGTGTCGCGGTCGCCGGTTGTGGCTCATGCGAACACGAAACTAAGCTGGGGCCGAGAACGAACAGAGGAGCTACCCATGGGCCGTGCCATCGCCATCGTCGAAGACGAACCCGCCATCCGCGCCAATTACACCGACGCGCTGCGCCGGCTTGGTTTCGAAGTGCAGTCGTACTCGTCGCGTCCCGAGGCCAGCCGTGGCTTTGATGTGCGGCTGCCGGATCTGGTACTGATCGACATCGGCCTCGGCGACGAGCCCGAGGGCGGCTTTGAACTCTGTCGCGAGTTGCGCCAGAAATCGGCGACGCTGCCGATCATCTTCCTGACCGCGCGCGACTCCGACTTCGACATCATCTCGGGCCTGCGTCTGGGTGCCGATGACTATCTGACCAAAGATGTTTCATTGCCGCATCTGACCGCGCGCATCAACACCCTGTTCCGTCGCATCGATGCGCTGCGCCGTCCGCAAGGTGCTGAGGCCGTGCTGCGTCAGGGCCAGCTCGCCTTGCTGCCCGAGCGCATGCTGGTGACCTGGAACGAAATCGAAGTGCCGCTGACCGTCACCGAGTTCTGGATGGTGCATACGATGGTGCGCCACCCCGGCCATGTGAAATCGCGCGACCAGTTGATGCGCGACGCCCAGGTCGTGGTCGACGACGCCACCATCACCTCGCACATCAAGCGCATCCGCAAGAAGTTCATCGCGATCGATCCTGCCTTCGACGAGATCGATACGGTGCATGGGGCCGGCTATCGCTGGAAGCCGTAGTCATCGGCTCCGTGGTTTGCCGGTTCGTTGGCCGGAGATGAACCCGGCTTCCGCTGGCGGAAAACGGCTTCGAGGTGCCGGATGATTGCGGGCTTCGCTCAACTTGGGCTTCGTTGCGCCGCTGATCGTGAACACCGGGCGTCGTCGCAGGTTTCCCTCAGTGCCCCTCTCCCGCAAGCGGGCGAGGGGATTGGCCCACTGCGGCGGACTTTCAGTCCGTCGCAATTCGTTGGCAGCCGCTGCTGCGCTTCGACCGCCCGCCCCCGTATGATGGCCTGATGTCACTTCGCGTCAAATTGCTGCTGGTCGCCCTGGTTGCGCTGGTCCTTCCCTGGGCCGGCTTCCAGTTCGTCAAGCAGATGGAATTGCTGCTGCGCCAGGGCCAGGAGCAGGCACAGCTGTCCTCAGCTCAGGCGCTCGCCCAGGCCCTGATCGCGACCGCACCGCTGGTGCCCGCCGCCGGTCGTCTGATCTCGCTGCGCGAAGCTCCGCGGGTCCTGCTGCTCGATGGCAGTGCCGATGACTGGGAGGTCGAACAGGTGCGGCCATTCGTGCGTAGCGACGGCAGACTTAATCTGCGCCTCGCCGCGCGCGGCGAGACCCTGTTCGGCGTGATCGAAGTGGTCGATGGCAGTCGGCGTCGCGTCGATATCGCCGCCGAAAGCAGTGGCGATGAGATCAGTCTGCGCATTGGTGAGGGCGCACGGGCGCGTCGCTTCCGGCTTGGCAACGCGGCACCCGGTGCCCTGCAGGTGCTGGCCGATCCACCCGAGGCCGCGCTCAGTCTGCGCGGCGAATGGCAGGAGACCCAGCAGGGCTATCGCATCGAGTTTGCCCTCGGTGGCGGTCGCGATGGCGATGGCCTGATCGTCGAAATGCTCGACAGCGACCTCGATGGCAAGCGCAGTTCCTGGCTGCTGTTCGAGCCGGTGCCCGGCGTCGGCTTTCCGACCACGCTGTGGTGGCCTGAAGGCGCGATGGTCAAGGCCATGCGCGCCCTGGTCGGCAAGGGCACCCGCCTGCGTCTGATCGATTCCGAGGGCCGCGTGCTGGCCAAGGCGGGTGGGCTCAACATCCCCGAACGCAACGCCCCCGGTTCGACGCGCAATCGCTGGTATGCCCTGCTGTATCGCCTGCTGCTGGCGCCACCGCTGAGCCGCGCTGAAGACTACGCCTGGGATCTGGAAAAACTCGATGCCGATGAAGTCTGGACGGCGCTGTCCGGATTGCCGGCGAGCGTCTGGCGGCCGTCGGCGAACGAGCGCGCGGTCATCGTCTCAGCCTCGGTACCGATGCGCTGGAGTGGCGATACCCGCGCCGCCCTGGTCTACGAACGACCCAGCGAGGCCCTGCTGGTGCTGGCCAACCGCGCCGTCGCCGAATTGATCGCGGTCAGTCTGCTCGCGGTGCTCGTGGCCGGTCTGGTGCTGTTCGGATTTGCCGGCGTACTGAGCTGGCGCATCCGCCGTCTGCATTACGCCACCGAACGCGTACTCAAGCCCGATGGCCGGCTCGATCCGAAACTGCCGCATCTCGCTGCGACCGATGAGATCGGCGATCTGTCGCGCAGTTTCGCCCGCCTGCTCGATGAGATCGGCGGCTATAACGATTATCTGAAGACCCTGGCGACCAAGTTGTCGCACGAGCTCAATACGCCACTGGCCATCGTGCGTTCCTCGCTCGACAACCTCGACCACGAAAGCCTGCCTGAATCGGCGCGGGTCTACGCCGAGCGTGCCCGCGATGGTGCCGATCGGCTCTGGGGCATCCTGCGCAGCATGTCGGAGGCCAGCCGCATGGAGAAGGCGATCACTTCTGCAGAAGGCGAGGATTTCGATCTGACCGAAGTGGTACGCGGCTGCGCCGAGTCGTATCGGCAGCTGGCTGGCAACCGCACCCTGCATGTGATGCTGCCCGATCAGCCGATCCGCTTTCATGGCGCGCCCGAACTGATCGCGCAGGCGCTCGACAAACTGTTCGACAACGCCAAGGGCTTTGCTCGCGACGAAGGCTGGATCCGGATCAAGCTCTCGCGCGACGGCGACAGCGCCGAGATCGCGGTCGCCAATTCAGGGCCACCGCTGCCGGCCAAGATGCAGGAGCGCCTGTTCGATTCCCTGGTCAGCGTGCGCGATACCGGTTCACTGCGCGCTGCCGGCGAAGTGCCGCATCTCGGACTGGGCCTGTACATCGTGCGACTGATCGCAGCCTCGCATAATGGCAGCGCCAGTGCGGTCAATCTGGCCAGCGATGCCGGCGTCGAGTTCCGATTGAAACTGCGCGGGATGCCGCGCTGATGAAACCCTGCAACGGATTGTGGTGATCATAGAATCGCCTTGATCGCGCCCACACACGGAGTAGCGCATGCTCAGCCAAGCCCAATTCGATGCCTACGTCACGGCCGGACACAACCGCATACCGGTCGTGCGCGAGGTGCTGTCGGATCTCGACACCCCGCTGTCGGTCTTTCTCAAACTGGCCGATGGTCCGTACTCGTATCTGTTCGAGTCGGTCGAGGGCGGTTCACGCTGGGGCCGGCATTCGATCATCGGACTGCCGGCGCGGCATGTGCTCAAGGTGTTCGGCAATCGCGTGGTGGAGGAAGAGGAAGGCGTCGTCGTCAGCGAGCGCGAGGTCGCCGATCCTCTGGCCGAACTGGAGCAGATCAAGGCGCGTTACTCGGTGCCGGCGATCGACGGACTACCGAAATTCCATGGCGGCTGGGTCGGCTACTTCGGCTACGAATGCGCGCGCTATATCGAGCCCAAGCTCGCGGCGGTCAACAATGATGATCGCCTCGGCATGCCCGATATCTGCCTGATGCTGGCCGAGGAACTCGCCGTGTTCGACAATCTGCGCGGCAAGCTCTATCTGATCGTCAATGCTGATCCGGCCGATCCGCGGGCCTATCCACGCGCCGTGCGTCGCCTGGATTCGCTGGCACGACGGCTGCGCCAGTCGGGCGCCGCCTATCCGGAGCTGGTCGATGGCACCGCCATCGACGAGTCGCATTTCGTATCCAGTTTCCCCAAGGACGAGTACCTCGCTGCAGTCGCGCGTGGCAAGGACTATGTACTCGCCGGCGATGTCTTCCAGGTGCAGATCAGCCAGCGTCTGTCGGTGCCGTATCGGGCACGCCCGCTCGATGTCTATCGCGCCCTGCGCGGACTCAATCCCTCGCCGTACATGTATTTCATCGATCTCGGCGATGCGCAGATTGTCGGCTCCTCGCCGGAAATCCTTGTGCGCGCCCAGGGCGGCCAGGTCGTCGTTCGTCCGATTGCCGGCACCCGGCGGCGCGGCCGCACGGATGCCGAAGACCTCGCGATGGAAGCCGAACTGCTCGCCGATCCCAAGGAACGCGCCGAACATCTGATGCTGATCGATCTCGGCCGCAACGACGTCGGCCGGATCAGCGAGACCGGCTCCGTGCAGGTCACCGACCAGATGATCATCGAACGCTACTCGCATGTGATGCATATCGTCAGCGAAGTGGTCGGCCGGATCAAGCCCGGGATCAATTTCATGAATGTGCTGCGTGCCACTTTTCCGGCCGGCACCCTGACCGGTGCCCCCAAGGTGCGTGCGATGGAAGTGATCGCCGAACTCGAACCGGTCAAGCGCGGCGTCTATGGCGGCGCGGTCGGCTACTGGGGCTGGGACGATCAGGCCGATCTCGCCATCGCGATCCGCACCGCCGTGATCAAGGACGGTCAACTCCATGTGCAGGCCGCTGGCGGCGTCGTCGCCGATTCGGTGCCTGAACTCGAATGGAAAGAGACCATGAACAAGGGCCGCGCTTTATTCCGCGCAGTGTCGGAAGCGGCGGGCGGTTTGTAGCGCCGAGCTTGCTCCGCTCCACTTGAGCTGGCGCCATGCGCAGCGAACCTACGACATGAACCACGTGCTCCGCGCCACCGATCCCGAGCAACGCCTGCAGCACGTCGACGCAATCCGCGGCCTCGCGCTGTTTGGCGTACTGCTGGTCAACCTCTTCAGCCAGGATCAGCTCGCCTTGACCGAACAGCAGGTCGAGCAGATGCCCAGCGCCGCGATCGATGGCTGGATCGGCATGGCGATCAATGTGCTTTGGACCGGCAAGGCGCAGGCGCTGTTCTCGATGCTGTTCGGCTTTGGCTTCGCCGTGCAGATGCAGCGCGCGCAGGAACGCGGTGTCGCTTTCGCGAGCGTGTATGTGCGCCGCCTGCTGATCTTGCTGGTAGTTGGCTGCGCGCACCTGTGGCTGTTCTTCGCTTTCGATATCCTGCATGTCTATGCGACGATGGGCCTGGTGCTGCTGCTGGCATACCGGCTGCCGACGCCTTGGCTGTTGCGCGCAGGACTGGCGCTTTCCCTCCTGGTCTGGCCGATCTTCTACTGGTGGCTGGACGGCTCCGCACCCGGGGCAGAACAACCGGCTCCTCTGGAGGCGCTTTGGGACGAAGGCATCAGGCGCCGTTCGGTGCTGTTTCTCGGCAGGGATTTTCCCGCCTATGCACACGAGCTCTGGCGCAGCAGTTTCAGCGAATACCTGCTGACTCCCTATGGCCTCACCTACTTCCTCTACGTGTTCGGGCGCTTCCTGCTCGGCTACTGGATCGCGCGCATGGTCTTCCTTGGCCGTCCGGCTGAACATTCCGCCCTGTTCGACATCGAACGCCCGATCCTGTTGTGGGGCGGCCTGACACTCGCCCTCGCTGAGGAGGCTATCTGGGGCTTGGGCTTCGCGTACTCGACGCGGCTTTTCCTGTTCACCACCCTGATGGACGAACTTGCCAAGTTGATGCTCGCCTGCGCCTATGCCCTGATTCTGATTCGCCTCATGCAACGGGGCACCTGGTCGCGGCTGACGCGCGGCCTCGCCGCGGTCGGTCGCATGGCGCTGAGCAATTATCTCTGCCAGACCCTGGTCTTCCTTTTCGTCCTCTACGGATTCGGCCTCGGTTTGTTGCCCATCGCCGGGGCGAGCTTCTGCCTGCTACTGACCGTGCTCGCATTCAGCCTGCAGGTCCTGATCAGCAGCGCCTGGCTGGCGCATTTTCGATATGGGCCGGCCGAGTGGCTCTGGCGCTATCTCACCTATGGGCGGCGGCCTTAGGATCAGTTGTATCGCAACCCGACTGCGCGGCTCGCTGCGACTGGCAATGTGCTAGTACGGTGCCATCGCACACAGCCGCCACCCCGGATCGGCCCCGCTCTACAATCGCGCCATCAAGGAGCACGTGCCCGGTGTCAGATCCAGCCGACAAAAATCCGCGCATCCAAACCTACGACAAGCCCGCCGGCGGCTGGGATTCGCTGAAACGATCCTGGCAGGCGCTGCGCGATGAGGGCGTGCTGACCATTGGCGCAGGGACGATGCTGCGTACGAACAAGGTTGATGGCTTCGACTGTCCGGGCTGCGCCTGGCCAGACCGAAATCCGAATTCGACTTTCGAGTTCTGCGAGAACGGCGTCAAGGCGGTAGCCGCCGAGATCACAGCGCATCGGGTGACCCGCGAATTTTTCGCGACGCATACGGTGACCGAACTCGCTGCGCGCGAAGACATCTGGTTGGAGGCCCAGGGCCGGTTGACCGAGCCGATGCGCTACGACGCCGACAGCGATCACTACGTGCCGATCGACTGGGACGCAGCATTCGCTTTGATCGCCCAGCATCTGCGGGCACTGGCCTCGCCCGATGAGGCGGCGTTCTACACATCGGGTCGGACCTCGAACGAGGCGGCGTTTCTGTACCAGTTGTTCGTTCGGGAATTCGGCACCAACAACTTGCCGGATTGTTCGAACCTCTGTCACGAGGCCTCCGGCGTTGCCTTGATCGAGCAGATCGGCAGCGGCAAGGGCTCGGTGACGCTGGAGGATTTCGAGCACGCCGAGGCGATCTTCGTGTTCGGTCAGAACCCCGGCACCAATCATCCGCGCATGCTTGGCGAATTGCGTGCCGCAGCCAAGCGCGGTTGCCGCATCGTCGCAATCAATCCGCTGCGCGAGCGCGGACTGGAGCGCTTCGCGCATCCGCAGAGTCCACGCGACATGCTGACCGGTTCCAGCACCGAGATCGCATCGCGTTATTTGCAGCCGCGTATTGGCGGCGATCTGGCTCTGCTGACCGGCATGATCAAGTCGCTGATCGAGGCCGATGCGCTCGATCATGCGTTCATCGAAGCGCATACGCTCGGATTTGCGGCGCTCGCTGCCAGCGTGCGCGCGGCCGACTGGTCTGACATCGAGTCCGAGAGCGGCCTCAGCCGCGCCGAGATCGAAGAGACCGCCGCGATCTATCGCGACAGCAGTGCCACGATCTTTTGCTGGGGCATGGGCATCACCCAGCATCGTCGTGGTGTTGCCACGATCCAGATGCTGATGAATCTGCTCCTGCTGCGCGGCAATGTCGGCAAGCCGGGCGCCGGGCCCTGTCCGGTGCGTGGGCATTCCAATGTGCAGGGCGACCGCACCATGGGCATCTACGAGAAGCCCAGCGCGGATTTTCTGGACCGGCTCGGCGCCGAATTCGATTTCGTGCCGCCACGTGAGTCCGGTCATGACGTGGTCGCCACGATCGCGGCGATGCGCCGCGGCGACCTGCGCGTATTTATCGCAATGGGCGGCAACTTTGCCGCTGCAACGCCGGACACTGAAGTCACCCAGGCGGCGCTGCGGCAATGCGCGCTGACGGTTCAGGTCTCGACCAAACTCAATCGTTCGCATCTGGTGCACGGACAGAATGCGCTGATCCTGCCCTGCCTCGGCCGTACCGAGGTCGACCTGCAGGGCGGCGTTGCGCAGGCGGTAAGTGTGGAGGATTCGATGAGCATGGTGCATCTGTCTTCGGGCATGAAGGCGCCGGCCTCGGATCAACTGCTGTCGGAGCCCGCCATCGTCGCGCGCATGGCAACGGCGGCCTTGCCGCGGAGTCGTACCCCCTGGCTGCAGCTGATCGAAGACTACGATCGCATCCGCGCGCGCATTGCCCGGGTGATCCCGGGCTTCGAGGATTTCAACGCCCGCGTGCGTCATCCGGGCGGATTTCATCTTGCGCATCCGGCACGACAGCGGCAGTTTCCGAATACACAGGCCAGGGCGCTGCTGCTCGCCCATCCGCTGCGCGGCGATGAGTCGGCGCAGGCCAGCGATCCCGGCCTACTGCAATTGATGACCGTGCGTTCGCATGATCAGTACAACACTACGATCTATGGTCTGGACGATCGCTATCGCGGCGTGCGCGGCCTGCGTCGGGTCTGCTTCATCTCGGCGCAGGACTTGCAGAAGTTTGGACTGCACGCCGGCGCCCTGGTCGATCTGGTGTCGGTCTGGCACGACGGCGAACGCCGCGTGCGTGGGTTCACCCTGGTCGAGTACGCGATTCCACCAGGCTGCGTGGCGAGCTATTACCCGGAGACCAATCCCCTGGTACCGCTCGATCATGTCGCCGAGCGAGCCGGCACACCGGCTTCGAAATCCATTCCGGTGCGACTGGTCGCGAGCGATGGCGATGTCCAGGCTTCCTGAAACCCCACCGCAGGATTCAAGCGGCGGTGGTCTACAGGCGTTCGAAATCTGCCGCGTGACGGGAGCTGACCGCGCCCAGGCGATCGACAGCGTGATCGTCGAATCGCCGATTGCCCTGGTCTACAACGGTGTGGCGCACAGCGTGATGATGGCGACACCCTGCGATCTCGAAGATTTCGCGCTCGGTTACTCGCTCAGCGAAGGGCTTGTTGCATCCGGCGATGACTGGCGCTGCATCGAGATCGTGCAGCGTGATCGCGGCCATGTGGTCGAGATGCTGATCAGTCAGGCGCGCTTCGATGCAATGCAGAGCAACGCCCGTCAGCGTCGCGGCAGCAGTGCCTGCGGGCTGTGCGGCATCGAATCACTGGAAGCGGCGACGCGCATGCCGGTGACGCAACTGGATACAACAAGTCGATTTAACCGTGACGATATTCAAGCAGCCCTCCATGCACTTGATCAGACGCAGCCGCTCAACCGGGCCAGCGGTGGCGTACATGCAGCCGGATTGGCTTCGGCGCAGGGACTGCTGGTACGTGAGGACGTCGGCCGCCACAACGCCTTGGACAAGCTGATCGGTGCCCGTCACCGTGCCGGGATCACGAAGGGTTTTGTGGTGATGAGCTCACGCGCATCATGGGAACTGGTGCACAAGACCGCCAGCGCCGGGATCGACTTGCTGGTCACGGTTTCGGCACCGACCAGCGCCGCCATCGAACTGGCTCAGCACTGCGGACTCAGCCTGGTTGCGTTTGCCCGTGATGATCGGATGAACCTCTATACGCATCCGCAGCGGATCATCGAGTAGGCCTTTCGCTGGCTCGTGATCCCGTCCCCGAGGGGACGCCCTTTCGTCGTAAAGCGGGCTTGCGCCGCTGCTGTTGGATTTGCTCGTGCTCCTGTAGAGCGTGGCTTGCCGCGCTGCTCTTGCTCTTGCTCTTGTAGAGCGTGGCTTGCCGCGCTGCTGTTGCCTCTGCCCTTCGTTCTTTGCCCCGGTGCCGCAAATCAGGATCAAGAGCAGCGGGGC
>JAYSZM010000136.1:0-6822 GCA_043738015.1 Lysobacterales bacterium | reverse complement strand
CAGGGCTTCGATTTCGCCACAGGGCTGTCGACCAACAATCGCGGTGGCGGGCTGTCGATCAGCAGCAACCTGGGCGATATCACGGTGGAGAGGAACAGTTTCTACGGCAATCGCGCGGATGATTTCGGCGGCGGGCTGTTTGCCAGCACGGGTGGCGTGGTGACCGTGAGCAACAATCTGTTCTTCGGCAATTCCGCCGCGGCCGGTGGTGCTGTGGAGTTGTTCTCCAACAGTCCGGAGAGCTATGTCACCAACAATACGGTGAGCGGCAACAGCGCCGACACGGCTTCGGAGGTGGGTGGGCTGAGCCTGACCGGGGCCACGCACTACAACGTCAGCAACAATATCGTCTGGAACAATACCGCGAACGGTGCGGTCGACTTCAGGTCCAATACCATCCATCTGCGCTTGAACAACGACATCGGCAGCAGTGCCGGGGTCACGCCCGATGCGGCCAGCACCGGCAATCTGTCAGTCGTTCCGGTGTACGAGTCGTGTGGGTTCCTCTGCATTTCCTTCGCACTGGCGGGCGATTCGCCGCTGGTCAACGCTGGGCGGATGAATCCGCCGGGTGGTCTGGCCAACCTCGACGTGCTGGGTCGTCCGCGCGTCGTGGGTGGGATCGTGGATATTGGCGCGGTCGAGTTCCGGCCTTTGTTTGAGAGTGGGTTTGAGGAGGCGGGGGGGCATTGAGGTGCCGCTGCCCCACCACTCTCGGGTAGTGCCATGCCGCGAGACTCCAGATCTTCGATAGTTCCTCGGGTAACAAGCCCAATCGCGCCATTGTCGTCTCGATTTCTGGAAACCGGGGTCACCAATACGACCGAACGCTAATGGCCAGAAGGGCTCACTCGATTGGTGCCACCAACCGAGTGACCGCTTTCGGCCTATTGTGTTGAAAAACTCATGTGCTGCGACAGACGCCTGAAAAGTGAACCACGAGAAGGCGATTTCGCGGCTCAAAACGTAAAAAACCCCAGTTGAGCGCACTGTTTCGGCATCACTTTTTGATGCGGCCAAGATTTTTCAACACAATAGGCCAGAAGCGGACGCTCACCCCGTGAGGGCGAACCCACTCTCGCCTAATGCCGCATTAAGCAGCCGCGGGTCGATACGGGACGGCTGAGCAGCGCCCGCTTCGAAAAAAGCCGAACCCCGCCCGCAAGAAGCCATCCCCGTAAGGGACGATCGATGACGCGGGGCCGGCCGAAACATGACCTTGCGGATGCATCCTCCACCCTGCTCGATTCGCCCCGGCAGCGAAGCGATGCCTGCAAAGGGAGTTTTCATGACCCACTCGCAATCCATCGCCGCGCCGGCGATGTCGCGCCGCATTCCTTGGTGCACGCTGCTGCTTTGTGCGGCAACCGCCGCCGTGAGCGTTTATGCCGCTATCGAAGTCAGCGGAACGTGGCTAGGGCGAGTCAGGATCGTCGAACTCGAGAGCTACGGTCTGCGCTTCAGGTACATCCGTGAGCTCGAACTTTGGCGCCTGATCACCGCACAGCTCGTCCATGTCAAGCAACTACACATGGTGTCGGACGTGTTCTGCTTGCTGTTGGTCGGCACGGCTGTCGAGCGACACGTGGGCTTCATCCGCTTGCTTGCGCTTTGGCTGATCGGCGGCTCGATTGCAACGCTGATCAGCACGCTGTTCGTCACGCCGCCGTGGAACCTCGGCACTGGTGCATCCCAGGCGATCATGGCGATTGCCGGCGCTGGGCTTTGGTTGGCGCTCACGGGCGTCGATCGCTCGAAATTTCTGCTGCTGTCGCTCGCGTTCACGATATCCGTGGCGCTCGCGCTCGATCTGATCCATGTCCACTATCCGAAACCCGGACATGTCGCGGGCGTGCTGCTCGGCATGTTGATTGCATCGCGTTACCGAAAGACAGCTGAGACTCCGGCCGGCGGATGAAATGTCTGCTTTGGGTCTATTGTGTTGAAAAACTCCAACGCATCAAAAAGTGATGCCGAAACAGCGCGCTCAATCGGGATTTTTTTACGTTTTGAGCTGCGAAATCGCCTTCTCGTGGGTCACTTTTCAGGCGTCTGTCGCAGCACGTGAGTTTTTCAACACAATAGGTCGGAAGCGGTCACCAGCCAAAGTCGCACTGTGTGCCCTGCATGTGTCGTTCTGCTCAGCCGCGCCCGTGCGCCTGGATGCGGCGGTACAGCACCAGGCTGATGATGGCGCCGAGCATGGCCAGGGCGGAATCCTTTTGTGCGTCCCAGATGTCGCCTTGGGCGCCAAGATAGGCCTGACCGAGTTCGCCGCCGAAAAATTCGGCGGCCTGCCATTCGATCATTTCGTAGAGTTCGGAATTGGACATGATGAACATCACGGGCACCAACTGCTTCCAGATGCCAGTGAGCTGGCCGCGGGCATCGAGCAGTTGTACGACGCTCGGCATCAGCAGGAATCCGTAGAGAAAGTGGATCAGCCGATCGAAGTGATTGCGATCCGTTCCGAGCAGCGCCTGCAGATCGCTTCCGGTCAGCCGGTTGTACCACTCCGCGTAGGGCACTTCGGAATAGGTGTAGTAGGCGCCGACAGAATGCAGGCAGAAAAAGACGAACAGTGCGCTGTAGGCGAAGTTGGAGAACGGCAGGCGCCGGTGGCTCCAGACCAGCAGGGGTATGGCGACGAAGACGAGCAGGTTCTCCAGCAGCCAGTCCTCGCGGTAATGCGGCGCAATGGCGAGCAAGCTCCACCACGCCACGAAGATCAGCAACAGGATCAGCGGATACCGGCCCGATGCGGGCGCGCCGGCAGCGTTGGCGACGGGTGACTTGATGGCCTTCATGTCGGGACTCCTGCAGTGGCTCGACTCGGAGCGCGACGCCTGCGGCCGTCGCTACCTGCAAGATATCGCAGGTAGTCGTCGCCGGGCGCGCCGCGTAGGCTCGAAATACACAAGTGTGACCGCGCTGGTCCACGCAGACAGGGGAAGGCCATGGGCATCGCATTCGAGCGTGTTGTCATCGTCATGCTGGAAAATTCCACGCGGGCCAATGTGATGGCCAATCCGTACATGGATGCGCTGCGCCGCAAGGGCGTGTTTCTCAGCAACAGCTATGGGGTCACTCATTCCTCGCAACCGAACTACATCAATGCTGTGGCTGGCGACACGTTCGGCCTCTACAACGACACGCCGGGTTACGTGCAGTGGATCTACTCCACCAACAATAACAACCCGGTGACCAGCATCGTCGATTTGCTCGAGGCGGCGGGCCTGAGCTGGAAATCCTATGCCGAAAGCCTGCCGCCGCAATACCTGCAAGAGGCAGCGGCGAACTTCCCGACTATTCCAGCCGATCCGGATCCGAACCCGGGCTTCTTTGCGCGCAAACACGTGCCCTTCCTGTCGTTTCCGAACATTATCCAGAACGCGGCGCGCAGCGCGAACATCGTCGATGCGCAGCAGTTCCATCTTGATCTGGCCGCGGGCACGCTGCCGACCTACAGCTGGTACACGCCAAACCTGATCAATGACGGGCACACCCTGGATCCTGCCGAGGCCAACAAGGACCCGAACGATCAGGATCGGCACACCAATATCGACAATGTGGCGGCATTTCTGCACAACTTTCTGGGTGATGATCCGCTGACGCGGTTTCCGCCAGAAACCCTGATCGTGATCACCTTTGACGAGGCCTATCCGTATCACGATTCCTACGAGATCTACAGCCTGCTGATCGGCGACATGCTGGCCGCAGGTACGGCACGCAGCGAGCCCTACAACCACTACAACCTGCTGCGCTCAGTCGAGGACAATTTCGGTCTCGGCAGCCTCAAGCGCAATGATGCGGTGGCGGCGCCCTACTGGTTTTTGCGTCGTTAGCACAACGCGGACGGCTTGATCCGATGTGCCTTGCCGATGCCGTCGACATTGCACCAGGCAGATCAGGGGATGAGGCCGGCCTCTTTGGCGCGCTGCACCGCCTGGGTGCGGCGCTGTGCCGACAGCTTGTCGAACAATCGCGCCGCATGCGTCTTTACCGTGTTCTCACTGACGTGCAGGCGTTCGCCGATCTCACGATTGCTGAGCCCTGCGGCCAGCGCTTCGAGGATCTCGAGTTCGCGCGGTGTGATGCCAAGTTGCCGCAGCCGGGCTTCATCACGGATGAAACCCGGCGTGGCCGGCACCTCGACGCGCACCGGCACCTCACGCACCACGATGGTCTGGCGCGTTCGGGTCAGCTTCAGTCCAAGCCAGATGCCCAGTCCCGAAAAGATCAGAGCGACGATGCCGCCGTAGATTTCCATGGAATGGCTGAGCACCAGGAACCGGTATTCAATCAGCCTGAGCAGGGCGATCAACACACCGCCGAGCAGGCCATAGAGGAGGACGGTTTTCTTCACGCGGGCTCGGCTGGGTGGGGCGCAGTTCGTGGGGTGTCCAGCCTAGCATTGCGCTCGCCCCGCAAAGCGCCGGAGATCAGCTGTGGCGATGCCGCGGCAGTGTCCGAAGTCAACGGCTGCAAGCTTGACGTGCAGTTCTGCTGCTGGTCCGGACGCAGGTGATCGCCGTACCCTGTGCTTGCAGTCGGCGCGACGCTCCGTTGCCGACGACCCGATAAGGAGAGCCCGTGTATCAAGACGTACTGCGTTTCTGGTTCGAGGAGATTTCCAGCGCCCAGTGGTGGAAGGTCGACACCGAGTTCGATCGACTGATCACGCAACGCTACGCCACTGTGCATCTGCAGGCGACGCGCGGGGAACTATTTGAATGGCGTGCACGGGCCGAGGGTCGTCTGGCCGAGATCATTGTGCTCGACCAGTTCTCGCGCAATCTTTATCGTGCTCAGCCTGGCGCCTTCGCCGCTGATTCGATGGCGCTGGCATTGGCGCAGGAAGCGGTGGCTGGCGGCGCTGATCTCGAGCTCGCCATCGAGCGGCGCTCGTTCATCTACATGCCCTATATGCACAGCGAATCGGCGCTTATCCATATCGAAGCCGAACGACTGTTCAAGCAGCACACGAGCGAGAACTCGTACGCGTTTGAAATGCGCCACAAGGCGATCATCGATCGTTTCGGTCGCTATCCGCATCGCAATGGCGTGCTCGGCCGCGATTCCAGCGCCCAGGAGATCGCCTTTCTTGCCGGACCCGGATCGAGCTTCTAGGCTTCCCGGTGCGTGGCCAGCCGGGCGGGCCAGGCCGCATGATGCCAAGGAGCGTTCCCGTGTCAGCAAATCTCAAGAGCCTGGTGATCGGTGTGGCTTCGGGCGCGGCCAGTGCCGTCGCCTCCGTTGCGGCGCTGGCCTACACGAACGCCTTCGCAATGCCGAGCGGTTTTCCACTCGCGCTGTGGACAGCTCTGGTCGTGTTCGGACTCGGTGCCAGCCTCGTCGCCCTGATCATTCACGGCGTCGCACTCCGTGTTTCCGCCGCACGCCTGCTGCCCGCCCTGATCGGATTCCTTGTCGGTGTGGTGGCCGTGCTCGGCTACCGTGGTGAACTGACCACGATGGCGTATCCGGTCCTGATTGCCTGGCTGATGGGTGCGCTACTGGCATCGGCCGTGGTGCAGCGGATGCTGCAAGCCCGCTCAAAACGACGCACGATGCGCCTATAGCCAGCGGATCGCGCGCGGTTTCAACGCCACCACGGCAGGTTCGGCAGCGCAACGCGCAGATTGCCCTGGAGCCGTGCGTTCGGGGACGGCCGGCCGTATCGCCTCAGTACCTTCCCGACCATGACCTTTGGCACCCGGTGACTTCCGTCACTATCTAGTGTGCTACGGCACCAGCACACTAAAGCCCCTACCGAAGGAGAGACACCATGAGAGGCATCGCGTTACCGCTGTTGATCGCCGGTTTGCTGGGCGCCGCCACCCCTGTACTGGCCCAGACCCCTGTGGAATCCGCGCGCCGGGCCGCCGTGGCGGCCCCCGATCCGGCCGTCCAGGTGCTGGAAGTCGCCCGCCTGCTGCGTGGCAATGATCTGGCCGGCCTGATCCAGGCCACGGTTCCGCCCGAGGCTTACGAGAAAATACGCGCGGAATACGAGGTACAGCGCAGTCGGCCGATCAGCGAGGAAGACCGCGCCAAGTTCGCCGCCGAGTTCGCCAAGTTCACCGCCCCCGATGCGGTCGATCGCCTGATGACCGAGATCGAGCCCAAGCTGGTCGAGGCGCGACCCAAGCTGCCGGCGGCCCTGATGATGGGACTCGGTGCGGCCCAGATGGCCGTCCTGTCTGAAGACAGCGACCTCAGCGCCGATCAGCGCGCCTCACTGCAGCAGGCTTTGCCGGGTCTGCAGCAATGGCTGACCACGACCGATTTCCTCAACTCCGAGTCGGCGCGGAGCGCGCTCAACGTGGTGGCCGAGGCAGTGCGCGGCACCGGCATCCAGTCCATCGATGAGCTCAGGCGGCTGTCGTTCGAGCAGGCACTGGCCAAGGCCGACGCCGTACTGGCGGCTGGCAAGCAGGCACTGCAGGTCTATGGCCTCGACGTGAATGCGATCGCCGATTCGATTCGCGTCGAAGTGCTTTCGATCGAGGGCAGCAATGCCCGCGTCCGCACGACCTTCACCGTGTTCAATGCACCGGTTTCCAGCGAGCACGAGCTGGTTCTGCTCAATGGTCGCTGGTATGGCCGCCATGCGATTGAGCACGATACCGACGAGGACGAGGATTCGGCGCAGGGTTGAAGCTCACGGCGGTCCGAGATGCAGCCCCGCCTGAAGGACGCAAGCGGGGTTGCTCTTGCGTATTGACGTTGAGGTTGATGTTGATGTTGATGTTGCCGTTGATGTTGCCGTTGATGTTGCCGTTGATGTTGCCGTTGATGTTGCCGTTGATGTTGCCGTTG
>JAYSZM010000135.1:0-41071 GCA_043738015.1 Lysobacterales bacterium | reverse complement strand
GTTCGGCGCGCCCGATCGGCTCCCTGGTCAAACCCTTCGTCTATCTGGTCGCCCTGGCCCAGCCCGAGCGCTACTCCTTGCTGACCCCGCTCGATGACAGCGCGATCACGGTGCGCCAGCGTGGCGGCAAGCCCTGGCAACCGCGCAACTCGGACAATCTCGAACATGGTGTGGTCAGTCTGATTGACGCGCTGGCGCGCTCCTACAACATCGCCAGCGTCCGTCTGGGTCTGGATGTGCAGGTACAGAAAGTCGAGCGTGTGCTGGAAACCCTGATTCCCGGTGCCGATATATCGCCGCATCCCTCCCTGTTGCTCGGCGCGACCGAGCTTTCCCCGTTGCAGATGGCCCAGGCCTACGAGTACCTCGCAGCCGATGGCCATATGGTGCCGCTGTCGGCGGTCACCGCCGTGCTCGATCGCAAGGGCAAGTCGCTATCGCGCTATGCGCCGGCCGATACTGCAGGCGAACTGGTGGAAGCAGCGCGCCTGGTTGGCTATGCCATGCAGGAAACCGTGCGTAGCGGAACCGCCGCCGAACTCAATGGCATGGGTCTCGCTGCCCTGCGCGCTGCGGGCAAGACCGGAACCAGCGATGACAAGCGTGATTCCTGGTTTGCCGGCTATACCGGCAGCCATCTGGCCGTGGTCTGGCTCGGGCGCGATGACAATTCGCGCACGACTTTTTATGGCGCGACCGGCGCGATGCGGCTCTGGGCCGGCCTGTTCCAGAAACTGCCGACCGAGCCGCTGACCATCGATTTCAGCCGCAACCCGACCCTGCAGTGGGTCGATCCGGTCAGTCTTGCGCTCACCGACAAGGAATGCGAGGGCGCACGCAGCCTGCCCTTCATCCGTGGTCACGAGCCGGTCGCCTATCAGGGCTGTGGCTTTTCTTCCTTTGACAGCTGGTTCAATTCACGCAGCGCACGCGACGATAACGACGATGACGATGTCTACTAGATTCCCCCTGCTTCTGTTGACCGCCCTGCTCGCCGGGTGCCAATCGGTGCCGGAACCTCAGCCCGAGCCGCCTGCGCCCGAACCAGCACGCGACTGGGTCAGCGAGATCCGCGAACGCGCCGCAAATGTGCCGAGCTACGTCGAGGTGCTGCCGCTGACCGATCCCGGGCTTGAGGATCTGCGGGTCCTGGCACGCGATGCCGAGGCTGAAAAGCGCTTCGCCGTCGCCGATCAGCATCTGGCCGAGGCGCTGAGCCTGGTGCCTGACGATCCCGAACTCTGGCAATGGCGGGCCGAACTCGCGCTCGAAGAACAGCGCTGGCAAGACGCCCAGGCACATGCGCGTCAGTCCGAGGCCATCGGTCCGAAGCTGGGCAACCTCTGCGTGCGCAACTGGATGACCCTGCTCGCCGTTTCAGAGGAAACCGCAGACAGTCAGGGTGTCGCCGAGGCAAAGGTGCGCGCGGCGCAGTGCCCGGTGCTGGCGCCGGTGCGGCTCTGATGATGCCTCCCGGCGCTTGTCGCTACCGGCAGCCGCGCGCTTTATGGAGCGAACACGCCGCCTCAGCCCGTGCATAATTACCCCATGTATACCCAGTGCCCGGGCTGCTTGAGTCTCTATCCCCTATCCCTCGAGACCCTGATCGAGGGTAGGGGACGGGCGATTTGCGCCGCTTGCCGCACCGAATTCGATGTGCTGGCCTCGTTGTCGGAGTCGCTGCCCGAGCCACCCGACACGATGCTGACCCGGCACCGTCCTGGCATTACGCCGACCCTGGTCACATTGGCGAGCAAGCCGCGCGCCGGTCAACGGGATCTGTTCGCCAGCAGTCAGGCGCTGGGCGCGGAATTGATCGAGGAGGAAACGCCAGCGATTCTCGCCGAACCATCTTTCGGCGCGCGCCGCGAACGGCGTCCCCCTGCGCCCGGTAATGTGCGCCTCTGGCGCTATGCCAATCTGCTGCTGGTCGCCTTGCTGCTCGCCCAGTTTGTCTACGCCAGTCGGGATTTCTGGCTCGATAGCGGGCGAGTCCGGCCATACCTCGACGCGGCCTGCGAGCGACTCGGCTGTCGATTGCCGGCGCGTCGCGATGTAGCGCAGATCGCCCTGGTGGCACGCGATGTCCGGCCACACCCAAGCGAACCGGGCGCCTTGATGATCTCGGCGACCATGCTCAATCGTGCCGGCTTTGTTCAGCCCTATCCGACACTGGAAATCACCCTTTCGAATCTTGACGAGCAGCGAATTGCGATGCGCCGGCTCGCGCCACAGGATTATCTCAACGATGCCCGGCTGCTGGCGCGCGGTTTACCGGCGGGCGCCACCGCGACGATCGATCTCGAAGTGTTCGATCCCGGCAAACAGGCGGTAGCGTTCGAGTTCAAATTTCTCTGAGTGTCCTCGCCTGTCGGAGCCGCGTTGGCGCGCGACTGCGCCGCGCGACCGATAGCGTCCGGCTTGACCCTCGCGCGGCACGCACCTATAACGGTTGGCCCGGTGCCGCATAGATGTCGCGATGAAGTTGTTCAATTTTCGTAATGGCGCAATGCCCAACCTGGTTCTGCGACCGCACGATCCGGTCGGGTCCAGGCGTTGGCGCGTCGTGCTGGTAACGGCCTGGTTGTTGACCCTGGTGGCAGCCTGGATGCTGGCCTCCTACAGAGCCGCGCCCGAGTTGCTGTCCATTCAGACCGAGGTGCGCCAGGCGCGCAGTGATGTGGAGCGACTGCGGCAGGACCTCGAGCGCAGCGAACGGGCCCGCAGCATCTACGAAAAATCCGATCAGGTTTCGCGCACCGCCAATGAGTCGCTGCAGGGAACCTTGCGCAGCCAGGAAGATGATCTGGCCGAGTTGCGCAGCGATATCGCCTTCTTCCAGCGCCTGATGGATGGCAAGTCTGGACGCAAGGGCCTGAGCGTTCAGGATCCGGCGATACGCGCCATACCGGGAGCGCGCGGCTACAATCTGCGCGCCACCCTGACCCAGAATCTGCGCAAGGGCGAAGTGACCAAGGGCACCGTGGCCATCAGCGTCGAGGGCATGCAGGGTGATCGCATGGTCGTGCTGTCCTGGGATAGCCTGTCCGGGCGTCAGCCTGGCGCGGTGCCGCAATTCAGCTTCAAGTATTTTCAGCAGTTCGAAAGCAGCTTCATCCTGCCCCAGGGCTTCTCTCCCAACCGTCTACGGCTGGTGCTGAAGTCCGAGCAGGGTGACAATGTCGAACAGAACTTCGCCTGGTCGCAGGCAATCAGCCATGGAGAGAACGACGATGTTTGGCAGTAAAGACAAGGCGAGCCGACCGACCATGGACATCGATACCCTGATCGGCGCGCGCACTCGGATCGAGGGCAATATTCAATTCAGTGGCGGCCTGCGCGTCGATGGCAGCGTGCATGGCACCCTGGTCTCCGAGGGTGATCAGCAGTCGGTCCTGATGCTGTCCGAAAAAGGAATCATCGAGGGTGAGGTGCGTGCTCCGCACGTGGTGATCAACGGTACGCTGAAGGGCGACATCATTGCCAGTGAACGCGTCGAACTGGCGCCGCAGGCGCGCGTCACCGGAAATATCTATTACAAGATTCTGGAGATGGCTGCCGGCGCTGAAGTCAGCGGTCAGATCGTGCGCCAAGAAGACCCGCACAAGCAGCTGTCCAAGCCCGCTGCGACAGCGGACGACAAGACCGAAGCCAGGCTGGAGGCGCGGCTTGAGGTCAAGCTTGAGCCCAAGGACAAATCCAAGCTCGAGGCAAAACGTGCTTGAATTGCGCTTGCTGAGTACCATCTACAGTTAATCCAGCAGGAATTCCGATGAATCAGGTCAGCACGCCATCCGCCACACCCAGTCAGGCGCTGAACTTCACCAGTGCCGCGGCGGGCAAGGTGCGTCAATTGATCGAGGAAGAGCAGAATCCCGATCTGAAACTGCGCGTGTATATCCAGGGCGGCGGCTGTTCAGGCTTCCAGTACGGATTCGCGTTTGAGGACGAAGTGGCGGACGACGACTTCGCGATCGAGCGTGATGGTGTCACCCTGCTGGTTGATTCGACCTCGCTGCAGTATCTCGGTGGCGCGGAGATCGACTACAAGGAGGATCTGCAGGGCGCCCAGTTTGTGATCCGCAATCCAAACGCCAAAACCACCTGTGGCTGCGGTTCTTCGTTTACGGCCTGAGTCCCATGGACTTCGCGTTCTCTGCGCTGGTGCTCGATCGTGCCGGTGAGGCGCGCCAGGACGCGACCTGGATCGAAGGGCGATTCGGCGAGCGTGACGCCCGCGTGCTCGTGCTCAGCAGCGAAGGCCGCATCCTGCTGGCGCAACCCGGACGCCATCTGCTCGATATCCCGCTTGCCCTGCTGCGCGAGCGTTTCGCGCTTTCACAGTTCAGCTTTCTCGGCCGCGAGCGTGGGTCAGCCCTGTTCGCGCTGACCCTGGATGCCGCTGTGCTCGGCGATTTCACCCGCGAATTCAATGCCGAAGACGTGGACCTGCGCGTCGCTGCAGCCGAATTGCCAGCCCAGCAGGCCGGCGTCGCGGCTTTCGCCCGTTCACTTGCACATTGGCAGTCAAGGGCGCGCTACTGCGGAGGCTGCGGCGCGGCGACCATTCTGTGCTCAGGTGGGCACCGTGCACTGTGCAGCAATGCCGCCTGCGCCATCGAGCATTTCCCGCGCACCGATCCGGCGATGATCGCCCTGGTCCACGATGGCAGCCGCTGTCTGCTCGGCCGTCAGGCCAGCTGGCCGGAGCACCGCTACTCCACGCTGGCCGGCTTTCTTGAGCCCGGTGAGACCCTCGAGGACTGCGTGCGGCGTGAGGTGTATGAAGAGGTCGGCGTGCGCATCGGCGCCTGCGCGTACATCGGGTCGCAGCCCTGGCCTTTTCCCGCCTCCTTGATGCTCGGCTTCATGGCAGAGGCAGAGTCGTTTGATGTCGTGCTTGGCGCTGAAATCTGCGAGGCGCGCTGGTTCACACCGGAGCAACTCGTCGAGCAATGGCGCAGCCAGGAGATCAAGCTCTCGCCGCGATTGTCGATCTCGCGGCATCTGATCGAGCGCTGGTATCTGCAGATGACCGGCAGCGTTCTGGCCTGAGTCAGTCCTCGTGTTTGTCGGCGGTTAAGCCCCGACGTCAACGTTGGGAGCGCCCACTCGTTGTCAGGAGCCGAGTGTCGGATGTTCCGACATGGCGACCACAACAGGAGTTGGCGATGAACCGTACGATGCTGGTGATTGCGCTTTTGCTGCTCAGCCCTCTGGCCATGGCCGGAACGTCCCGCGTTGACGTCCGCCAGGACCGCCAGCACGCCCGCATCGAGCATGGTGTCGCCAGCGGCGTGCTGACGCCGCGCGAGGCCGGCCGTCTGCGCGCACAGCAGGTGCGGATATCACGTCGCGAGGCCCGCTTCAAATCCGATGGCGTGCTCAGCCGTGGCGAACGCCTACGCCTGCAGCGCAGCCTGAATCGCGCACATCGCAATATTCGCCGGCACAAGCACAATCTGCGCTGCGTTCATTGACCGAAGTAACGGACGTGACGCGCGACAATCGCGCGTCGCGTTCTTTCAGCCAGCGGAATCGTGCAATACGATTCGATTGCGATAGGCTTGGGGCCCCTCGATGAACTCTGGAGCGGTCATGCTCAAGCACGGCTTGTGGATACTGGTTCTTCTTGCTGGATCAATGCCAGCAGCGGCTTCAGAGCAACGCAGCGTCGTCATGATGCTCGGCAAGGCCAGTGGCGAGCTGGTGCGCAGCGTGCAGGCGGACGGCAGCATCAAGGTGCACTTCGAATTCCACGATCGCGGCCGCGGCCCGGCGACTGACAGCGTCTATCGCGTCGATGAAAACGAGCTGCCGCTGCAGGCAACCACACGCGGCGTGGATTACTTCAAGGTTGCGGTGGATGAGGAATTCAGTCGCAAGGGCAGACAAGCGCGCTGGAAGAATCGTGCCGAAGACGAACAGCGTGAACTCGAAGTGCCCGGCTTCTATTCCAGCATGAATGGCCCGCCCGAGGAGCTGGCGATGCTGGCGCGCGCGCTGCTGAAGTCACCCACCCGCAAACTCGCCCTGCTGCCGCTCGGCGAGGCAGAAATTCGCCATGTCGAGGACATGAAAATCGCCAGCGGTGCGACGCCACACAGCATTGGCTTGTATGCGATCAGCGGGCTCGATCTGCTTCCTGTCTATCTCTGGCTGGACGCCGATCTTCAGCTGTTTGCCCAGTTCACCGGTTGGCAGAACCTGATCCGCGCAGGCTATGAATCCGAGCTCGACCAGATCGGCAAGCGTCAGCAGGAGATCCAGAAGGCCAGCGCGCTGCAGCGCGCAGGTGCGCTGACCACGATGCTCGACCAGCCCCTGCTGATCGACAATGTTCGCGTGTTTGATCCGGCTGCCGGCGAGGTCGTTGCCGGCCGCAGTGTGCTGGTCGAGAAGGGGCGCATCGTCTCGGTGCAGGAGCAGGGCGTGCTCGATGTCTCCGCGAATGTGCAGCGGCTCGACGGCCGCGGCCGCCTGTTGATGCCCGGTCTCTGGGATATGCACGCGCATATTTCGGCGGGCACCGATCCGCTGATCGACATAGCTGCGGGCGTGACCACGGTTCGCGATCTCGCCAACGATGCCGAGCAGTTGTCGAGTCTTATCGATTCGATCGAAAGTGGCCGCGATATCGGACCGCGGGTCATTCGTGCCGGCTTCATCGATGGGCGCGGTCCTTACGCCGGGCCGACCAAGGTTTTTGCCGATACCGAAGCGGAAATGCGCAAGGGCATCAATGACTACGCCGACGCCGGCTTTGTGCAGGTCAAGATTTACAGTTCGATCAAGCCCGAACTGGTTCCGGCAGCGGTGCGCTTTGCCCATGAGCGTGGTCTGCGCCTTTCCGGGCATGTGCCGGCGTTCATGACAGCGCGTCAGTTTGTTGAGGCGGGCGCCGATGAAATCCAGCACATCAACTTCATCGCGCTGAATTTCCTCTACGACAAGGTTCAGGACACCCGTACCCCGGCGCGCTTTACCGGAGTCGCCGAGCATCTCCCCGATGTCGATCTGGGTTCGGCCGAAGTGCGCGAATTTCTCGATCTGCTCAGGCAGAAGAAAACCGTAGTCGATCCGACCCTGTCCACGTTCGAAGGAATGTTCCTCGGTCGCACCAATGATCCCTCGCTCGATTACGCTGCGATCCTGCATCGGCTTCCAGCGACCTGGCAGCGCGGCATCGCGTCCGGCACGGGCGGGCTCGATGTGCCCAAGGGCCAGTCGATGCGTTATCGCGTTGCCTATCAAAAACTGATCGATCTGACCGGCATGCTGCATCGTTCGGGCGTCACCCTGGTCGCCGGCACCGACGGCACCGCGGGATTCTCACTGGTACGCGAACTCGAACTCTATGTTGCCGCCGGAATCGCACCGCGCGATGCGCTGCGGATCGCTACCCTGGGCGCCGCCGAAGTGATGGGACGCGCCGATCAGTACGGTCGAGTCGCGCCCGGCTATGTCGCGGATCTGATCCTGGTCGATGGTGATCCCACCCTGTTGATGGGCGATTTGCGCAAGGTCGATATCGTGATCCGCGGCGACCGCATGTTCGATAGCGCGGCACTTTTCAAATCGATCGGCCTGAAGCCATGGCGTACACCGTAGTGGCCGTCACCAAGGAATGAGCAAGCATGCGTGCCTGCTATATCGAAGCTTATGGTGGACCGGACCGATTGCGCGTCGGCGAGCAGCCGCAACCTGTGCCTGCTGATGATGAAGCGCTGATCCGGGTACGCGTTGCCGGTCTCAATCCGGTCGACTTCAAGACCCGGGATGGCAAGGTGCGCATCCTGCTGCCGTATCGGATGCCACAGATTCTTGGCAATGAACTCTGTGGTGAGATCGTCGCCTTGGGCCCGCGCGCACAGGGCTTCAAAATCGGTCAGCGTGTTGCCGCGCGCGTTGCAAAACTCACCGCGGGCGCCTTTGCTGAATACGCCGTGGTGCCGGCGAACATGCTGGCCGCCGTGGCCGAGTCGATTGACGATGTGGATGCAGCTGCGCTGCCCTTGGCTGGTCTCACCGCGTGGCAGTGTCTGACCGAGGTGTTGAAATTGCAGGCCGGTCAGCGCGTGCTGATCCACGCTGGCGCCGGCGGCGTCGGTCATCTCGCGATACAACTGGCCAGTCAGATCGGTGCCGTAGTGGCGACCACGGGCTCGGCCAGCCGTTTCGATTTTCTGCGCAGTCTCGGTGCGACCGAATTGATCGACTACCGCACGCAACGTTTCGAGAATTGCATCGCACCCGTCGATGCCGTGCTCGATACCCAGGGCGGCGATATCTTGATGCGGTCGATCGCGCATACGCGTGCTGGCGGCCGTGTCGTCACCATCGGGGGTCTGCCAACGCCCGAGATCGCTGACGAGTTTTCCAAACCGATCTGGATCAAGTGGCTGTTTGCCATGATCAGTCGCCGCGAACGCGCGCTGGCGCGGGCAAGAGGAATCGCGTTTCGTTTCTGGTTCATGCGTCCCGATGGTGCACAACTGGCCGAACTGCTCGCCCGCGTCGAATCCGGACAGCTGCGTCTGCGCACCGAGGTGTTTGAGGGCTTTGATCGCTTTCCCGAGGCCTTCGCCGCACTCGAATCCGGTCACACCGAGGGCAAATTGGTGGTGCGGTTGTAGGGATGTTGGGATCGGATCGAGGGCGAGCTCTCGCCATGGCGGAGCTGATCCATTCGAAGATCGAGGAAGCAGGGCGCGTGCCTGCGGCGAGTTTTTTCGCAATCCCCGGAATGCGCCGCTGCGCGGCTGCTTCCGGGCTACGCGCTTTCGGGCTACACCAGACGCTCTTGAGCAACGGAGCGTGCCGGCGCATGAAGGCTATACTTGCGCATTCTCCGGATGGAATCGCCGATGAGCCAGGCCTTGACGCAAGCTTCCGACCAGTTTCTCGGTCATCCAAAGGGTGTCTTTGTCTGCTTTTTTACCGAGATGTGGGAGCGCTTTTCGTTTTATGGAATGAAGGCGCTGCTGCTGCTGTTCCTGCTCGAGCACCACAAGTTTGGTGATCATGTTGGCTACGATGTGATCGGCGCCTACGGCGGCCTGGTCTATTGCATACCGGTAATTGGCGGCCTGCTCGCGGATCGCTACCTGGGTATGCGCAAGGCGGTCATTTTCGGTGCCATCCTGCTGGTCCTGGGTCACCTGGGCATGGCAGTGGAAGGCGCCGAGGCACGGCTCGTCGATGGCGTCATGGTGCGCGATACGGCGGCACTCCAGGTGTTCTACCTGTCGCTCGCGCTGATCATCATGGGCGTCGGATTCCTCAAGCCGAATATTTCGACCATCGTCGGCAAGTTGTATCCGCTCGACGATCCACGCCGCGATTCCGGGTTCTCGCTGTTCTACGCCGGTATCAATCTCGGCGCGCTGTTTGCATCCCTGGTCTGCGGTTATCTCGGCAAGGAACTTGGCTGGCAATACGGATTCGGCGCCGCCGGTATCGGCATGCTGCTCGGACTGTTGATGTTCCTGTGGGGTCAGAAGTACTTGCACGGACTGGCCGAGCCCGCCGATCCCGCGGCGCTGCGCCGGACGACGGCAATTGGATTGAGCCGCGAGTCATCGATCTATCTCGGCGCAGTATTGGGTCTGCTGCCCCTGGCCGGTTTGATGTGGGCCGTCGCCAATGGTCGCTTCGCCCTGGTCGCTGGAATACCGCTGTCGATGCTGCTGATGCTGCTGGTGATGGTCGCCGTGTTGATCTGGTTCATGTGGTTCATCCTCAAGCAATGCAGCAAGATCGAGCGCGAGCAGATGATTGCGCTGATGGCCCTGATCTCGATGTGCCTGGTGTTTTTCACGCTTTACGAGCAGACCTACGGCAGTTGGGTGACGTTTACCGATCGTATGCTCACCAAGGATCTGTTCCCAAGCTTCGTGCAGGTGAGCAGCGCGCCGATCTGGACCGGCAATTGGCTCGACAACATCTGGACATTTTTCGCGCATTCGCCCTGGTCGATCTTTTCGCTGGTGTTGGCGCCACTCTCGTTCATGGTTGCTGCCGAGCTTTCCGAACGTAATCCGCGTTCCCTGCTGCCGCGCGCGGTCTTTGCCGGCGCCTTCCTGGTGATGCTGGTGCTGCTGGTGCGTGACCTGATGGTGCTGCCACAGAACGCCAGCTCGCTGACCTATCTCGGTGCGCTGTTCATCGTGCTGCTCGCGCCCGCGTTTTCATGGATTTGGGGATGGCTGGATCGCTACCGGGCCAACCCCTCCAAACCGGTCAAGAGTGCGCTCGGCCTGCTGTTCGCCGGGCTCGCGTTCGTGCCGCTGGCACTGGCCGCGCAACAGGTGGGCACAGACGGGCAAATGGCCAGTGTCTGGTGGTTGGTCGCTGCCTATTTTGTGCTGGAAGTGGGCGAGATGTGCTTATCACCCGTGGGTCTCAGCGCCGTGACACAGCTATCGGTGCCGCGCGTGGTCAGCCTGATGATGGGCACCTGGTTTCTCGCCACTGCTTTTTCCGAAACACTGGCTGCGCAGTTCGGCAAGCTGGCGGCGCTAGATGTCGTCGATGGCGAGGCAATCGACATGGTCGAGGCCGCAGCCAAGTATGAGCATCTGTTCTGGCTGATGATGTGGATCGGCATCGCAACATCGATCCTCGCCTTCCTCGCGGCGCCGGCACTGAAGCGGGCGATGCACGGCGTGAAGTAGCGAGCCGGTCTTTGTTCTGTGCCGCAAGCCGCTTTGACGCAGCGGCTTGCGACCCTGCACTCGGCTAAGGCGCGTCGGCCGGCGGGTCGCGTTCGATCAGCACCATCCGGATCGAAGAGCTGTCCTTGCCGGCCTCGGTCCACACCGCGATGGCGCGATCTCCCGAGCGCGCCAGGCGCGGCATGCCCGGATTGCCGCCTGCTGTGAGTCGGGTCAGTACGCTGCGTTGAGCGATCGCCAGTTTGGCGTCGAGCTCCGCCAAGTGAATGACGTTGCCGTCGCTCCCGTCGGCGCTGCTGCCGACCCAGCTGATCAGAAATCCCTGCTTGCCCCAGGCTGCGGCATCGACGCGTCCGAGAGTTTGGGCCCCGGATTCCAGCTCGCTCATTTTGCCGAAGCCCTTGGTATTGCCGATCGCCGCGCGTACCGACAGCGACTCACCGCGCATGGTGGTCCAGACCGCGAGCGCGCGCCCGGCGTTGACGGCGAGTGCCGGCCCGTTTACAGGACAGCCGGCGATCTTCCATTGATCCTCGTGCACACTGCCGGCCGCCGCGCTCCAGCGTGCGCCCCTGTGCACCCGGAAACTGATGTCGCGGATCTCATCGACACTGCGGTCACGATAGATCAGTAGGGTGGAATCGCCGAGCCGTGCCGCATCGGTGCTGCAGCAATCGCAGGTGCGCGCGTCGATTTCGTGTTCGTCGCTGATCTGGCCGGCGCGATCGATCAGCGCACTGCGCAGACTCATCGCGCCGCCGCCGCCATGCGCGTGCTCGGTGCTGGCGCTGTCCGCGGTCGCGGTCGCGGTGTGGCGACCATCAAGCCAGATCGCCAGCACGCGATCATCGCCGGCAGGCACCAGTGAGACGAAGCCATGCTCGCTCGCCGTGCCATCACGATGCGGCAGCAGGGACGTGCTCCAGCGGGCGCCCTGGTCGGTCGACCTACTCAGATGGATATCGTAGGCGTAGGTCGCGGTGCTGCGTTTCTGCAACCAGTAGGTGACCCAGTCGCCGTTGTCGAGCACGACCAGGCCAGGGAAATCGGCCCAATTGACGAACCAGGGCTGGTCCGCGTTGCTGGCTGCAATCTGGCCGCTGGATTGGCTACGTCCATCCTGATCCAGATGTGCGTAGTGCAGGCTCGCGCCTTCTGCGGACTTCTGTTGCCAGGTCAGCACAAAGCCGTTCCCGCCATCGCTGCTGATCGAAGGCTGGGCGACGCGGCCGCTGGCCGGCGTCGTCAGCTCACTGAGTTGGAATGCCGACAGCGGTGCCGACAGCAGGACGAGAAGACCAATTGAAAGATGGAGCCATCTTGCGTTCATGCGCGGGAAATCTCCGGTGGGTGGCATGCGAGCGGGCCGCGCCTGCGGCCAATGCCGATCAGCTGCGGCCGTAGCGATCCTCGTAGCGGACGATATCGTCTTCGCCGAAATAATCACCACACTGCACCTCGATCAGGGCGATGTCCTCATCGGTGGGATTTTCCAGCCGGTGTTTGGTGTCCATTGGAATGTAGACGGATTCATTGCGATGCAGGAGTTTCTCGTCATCGCCGACACGCACCTTGGCGGTGCCGCGGACGACGGTCCAGTGTTCACTGCGGCGATGATGCAATTGCAGGGACAGCACCTCGCCCGGTTTCACCACCAGTCGCTTGACCTTGCAGTCGGGCGCGTCCTCGAGCACGGTGTAGCTGCCCCAGGGGCGATGCACGGTCGTGTGAAGCTCGGTCGAGTCATGGCCATCCCGGCGCAGGGCATCCACCACCAGTTTGACCTGCTGGGCCTGATCACGATGCGCAATCAGGATGGCATCGCCGCTGTCGATGATCATCAGATCCTGCACGCCGACCGCCGCGACCATGCGCTTGCCGGCCTGCACATAGGTGCGTTGGCTGCCGACCAGCACGGCGCTGCCGAGTACCCGGTTGCCGGCGCTGTCGGGTTCAACCAGATCGCTGAGTGCAGTCCACGATCCGATGTCGCTCCAATCGAAACTTGCGGGTACCACGGCGCGATTGCCGGCGCGTTCCATCAAGGCGTAGTCGATCGATATCGACGGAACCTCGGCGAAGCTATCCTGGGTCAGCACGATGCTGTGACCCCGGCCGCTGTGCTCCAGGCAGAGCCGGGTGGCCGCAAGCACATCGTTGCAAACTTCCGCCGCCGCGGCGAGCAGGCTGCCGACGCGGAAACAGAACATGCCCGAATTCCAGTAGTAATCGCCGCAGGCCAGGTATTGCTCGGCGGTGGCAAGATCGGGTTTCTCGACGAAGGCGGCGACCTCGTAGCCCTCGTCTCCGAGTGCAGCACCGCGCTCGATATAACCGTAGCCTGTCTCGGCGCTGCTGGGCACGATACCGAAAGTGCACAGCATGCCACGCGCGGCCAGGGCGGCGGCACGCTGGACGGATTCCTGGAATGCGGCGGTGTCATGGATCAGATGATCGGAGGCGAGCACCAGCATCAGCGCCTCATCGCCATGCTCGCGCTGGATGTCAAGCGCCGCTGCCAGAATCGCTGGTGCGGTATTGCGCGACACGGGTTCAAGCAGAAAACGCTGACGCTGGGGATCGAAATCGGCAAGTCGTGCATAAGCATCGGCGGTGATGAAGCGATAGTCGCGGCTGGTCACCGTGTAGATGGGCGCATCCGGGGCGGCGACCGCGAGTGCACGACGTGCGGTCTTCTCGATCAGGGTCTCGCCATCGGGCAAGCTCATGAACGGCTTCGGATAGAGGCGTCGCGAAACCGGCCACAAACGCGTGCCAGCACCACCGGAGAGAATGACGGGAATCAGCAGGGCCATGATGCACTCAGATCGAATTGGGCCAGCGTGAGCGCTCATCGGCGATCATGCTGATAGTTGTGGTGAGGCCCACCCGCCATTCGGGCAGGTGCAGGTCGAAACAGGATTGCAGCTTGCCGGTATCGAGCACCGACCAGTTGGGCCGGCGTGCCCGGGTGGGGTAGTCGGCGCTGGCGATCGCATTGACCACGGGTATGCGCTGGATCAGGCCGCCGGCAAGCGCCTGCTCGAAAATCGCTGATGCAAATTCGTGCCAATGGGTATGCCCACCAGCGGTCAGGTGATAGCTGCCCCAGCGCGGATCGTTAGCGGGGGCGGTGGCGATTTCGGCAATCAGCCGCGCGCTGACCGCGGCGATCAGCTGCGCGGTGGTCGGTGTGCCGAATTGATCGGCAACGACATTGAGCTGTTCACGCTCGTTCGCCACCCGCAACATGGTGCGCAGGAAATTATTGCCGCGTGCGCCGTAGACCCAGGCAGTGCGCAGGATCAGATGGCGGGCGCCGCTTTCGCGCAACGCCGTCTCTCCCTGCAGCTTGCTCTGGCCATAATGATTCACCGGTGCGGTGGTATCGTCTTCGCGCCAGGGCGCATGCGGTGTGCCCGGGAATACATAATCGGTCGAGTAATGCAGCACGCGCGCACCAGTGCGCAACGCCGCCAAACCGATATCGCCCAAGGCGGCGCCATTGATGCGATCGGCGAGCGCCGGCTCATCCTCGGCACGATCCACCGCAGTGTAGGCAGCGGCATTGATGATCCAATCCGGTCGCTCGTGCTCGATCAGAGCGCGCAGTTGCGCCGCATCGGCAAGGTCGGCACGCGCGCAGTCGATGCCGCCGGGCAGCTGGCCACGGCGCGTTGCAAGGATCAGCTCACCCGAAGCCGCCAGGCTTTGCTGGAGCGCAAAACCGACCTGGCCATCGGCGCCGAGCAGCAACAGTTTCATGGCGTATACACCGGCAGCCGCGCCTCGGCGATTTCGGCCAGCAGGGGCGCAACCGCGTCCTTGGCGGAAAGTGAGGGGTCGAGGATCGGCCAGTCGATCGCCAGAGCAGGATCGTCCCAGCGCAGGTTGGCATCGCCCGCCGCCTGATAGGTCTCGCTGCACAGATAGTGGAACAGCGCGGTCTCGCTGGTCACGACAAAACCATGGGCAAAGCCCTCGGGTACCCAGAGCTGACGATGGTTTTCGGCCGACAGGACCGCCGCGGTCCAGCGTCCGAAATTCGGTGAGCCACGACGGATATCGACGGCCACATCATAGACCTCGCCCTCGAGCACGCTGACCAGTTTTCCCTGCGGTCGCGGCCATTGGTAATGCAGACCGCGCAGCACGCCGCGGGCGGAACGCGACAGGTTGGACTGTGCCACGCGAAAATCGAGGCCGGCCTCGGCATAGCGATCGGCATTCCAGCCCTCGAAGAAAAAACCGCGTGGATCGCCGAACACCTTGGGCTCGATCAGCTTCACTTCGGGCAATGAGGTATCGATGACACGCATGCAGGGTTCCAGTGGCTGTTCAGTTCGACTATGCCGCGCGCCGAAGCGAAATCGCGCAGCTCGGCAGTTCGCCGGTTCAGTGCATGCCTTCACCGCGGGCGATGCGCAGCAGGTATTCGCCATAACCACTCTTGCGCAGCGGCTCGGCGATGCGGCTCAGTTGTTCGGCATCGATCCAGCCATTCTGGAAGGCAATCTCTTCCGGACAGCAGACACGCAGGCCCTGGCGCGCCTCGATGGTTTCGATGAAATTTCCGGCCTGCAGCAAGGACTCGTGGGTGCCGGTATCCAGCCAGGCATAGCCGCGACCCAGTTTCTCGACACGCAGGCTGCGCTCGGCCAGGTAGCAACGGTTGAGATCGGTAATCTCCAGCTCGCCGCGCGGCGAGGGCCTTAGTTCGCGCGCGAAATCGGCGGCGCGTCCGTCGTAGAAATACAGGCCGGTGACCGCATAATTGGATTTCGGTGTCTGCGGTTTTTCTTCCAGTCCGATCGCATTACCGCCGGCGTCGAACTCGGCGACGCCATAGCGCTCCGGATCGCGCACCCAGTAGCCGAACACGGTCGCGCCGTGTTCCTGTCCGGCGGCGCGGCGTAGCACTTCGGTCAGTCCGTGGCCATAGAAAATATTGTCGCCGAGCACCAGGCAGGAGGGCTTGCTGTCGACGAAGTCGCGGCCGATCAGGTAGGCCTGGGCTAGCCCATCAGGGCTGGGCTGGCTGGCGTAATGGATCGACATGCCCCATTGCGCGCCGTCACCGAGCAGGCGCTGGAACAGGGCCTGCTCATGCGGCGTGTTGATGATCAACACCTCGCGGATGCCGGCCAGCATCAACACGCTGAGCGGGTAGTAGATCATCGGCTTGTCGTAGACCGGCAGCAGTTGCTTGCTGATCGAGAGGGTCAGCGGGTGCAAGCGGGTGCCGGCACCGCCAGCGAGTAGGATGCCTTTCATGGAGTCTCTGGGTCGATCTGCAACGCGCAGTCTACCAGTCTGGCCTCGGACACGCCCCGAATCCGGATTGCTTGCTGGACTTCAGGCCGGATGCGCAGCATTCCCGAGACGTTCGCCACGATAGGCGCCATCGCGGATGCGATCGCACCAGAGCTGGTTGGCGAGATACCAGTCGACCGTCCGCGCAAGGCCCGATTCGAAGGATTCGGCCGGCTTCCAGCCGAGTTCGCCCTGGATCTTGCTGGCGTCGATGGCGTAGCGGCGATCATGCCCGGGCCGATCTTTCACATAGCTGATCAGTGATTCGCGCGAACCGCCGCCCGCGAGTGGCTGGCGTTGATCGAGCAGCGCGAGGATCGAGCGCACGACATGGATGTTCTCGCGCTCGGCATCGCCGCCCACGTTGTAAACCTCGCCGACGCGACCGCGCTCGAGCACCGAGTGGATCGCGGCGCAGTGATCGCCAACAAAGAGCCAGTCGCGCACATTGCGGCCATCGCCATAGACCGGCAGGGCGGCGCCGACCAGGGCCTTCTGGATCATCAGCGGGATCAATTTCTCCGGAAATTGATAGGGGCCGTAATTGTTCGAGCAATTGGTCGTCAGCGTCGGCAGGCCATAGGTGTGGTGGAAGGCGCGGACCAGATGATCGCTGGCTGCCTTGCTGGCCGAGTAGGGCGAGTTCGGCGCGTACGGCGTCGTCTCGCTGAATTTGCCACTGTCGCCGAGCGACCCGTAAACCTCATCGGTCGAGACATGCAGGAAGCGGAACGCAGACCTGGCGTCTGCCTCGAGATCACGCCAGTAGGCGAGGGTGGCTTCGAGCAGGCCGAGCGTGCCGACCACATTGGTGTGTACGAAGGCAGCCGGACCATCGATCGAGCGATCGACATGGCTCTCGGCAGCAAAGTTGATGATCGCCTGCGGCTGATACTCGGCGAGCAGGCGCGCGACCAAGGCGCGATCAGCGATGTCGCCACGCACGAACTGGTGGTCGGGATTTCCAGTCAAGCTGTAGAGCGTGTCGGGATTGCCGGCATAGGTCAGTGCATCGAGATTGACGATGCGCGCCGAATTGCCCGCATACGCCAGCACAAAATTTCCACCGATGAAGCCGGCACCGCCGGTGACTAGCCAGGTTTTCATGCACACTCCGGATTGGGGGTTGCTCCGACCACAGCGCGCCGATCAAGTTGCAGCGGCAACGCAATCGCGCATTGTAGATCAGCCCCTGCTCTGCTGCAGGTCATCTCCGCGTTTTCTGTAAGGCACCTCGGTGAGATGCCGTCCTGAGTCCATCGCGGTGTTCGGAGGGCATCTCACGGAGAAGCCTCCATCGGCAAGAGATGGGAGGGCCGTGCTCCTGCGCGGCCGCTCTGGATTTTCTCTATCGAACACGAGACTCGATTCGACCATGGGCAAGAGATGGGAGGGCCGTGCTCCCGCGCGGCCGCTCTGGATTTTCTCTATCAAACACGAGACTCGATTCGACAACATCTGGCCTGTCGGCAATCATCAGGCGTCGCGGGAGCGACGCCCTCCAGGAACGCGTGGGAGATCATGGTCTTATCTGGTGGCGCGCTGATCAACCGGTCGCGATTCCAGCCAGAGCGCATAGCCGAACAGCAGATTCGCCGCAGCCAGTACGTAATGATAGGCATCGATGCGCAGCATCGGGCCGAGCTGTCCAAGGGTACCGATCCAGAGTCCGGCGATGGCGTAGCCCGCGATCGCCCAGGCCAGCAGCAGAAACAGGGACCGCCGATGCTTGAACAGCGCGGTCGCGGCAATCACCGCGATGCCGAGTGCAACCGCACCCACGGCCGTTGGCACATCGGAGCGTGTCGCCACGAGCAGAAACAGATTCAATCCGGCTGCGATCGCGAGTGATTCGCCAGCGCGCACATCATGACGACCACGCAGACGACGCAGCAGCGCCCAGCAGAAACTCGGGAACGCGACCAGGGCTGCCCAGAGACTCAGCGCGCCATGCAAAGCTTCGAGCTGGCTGACGCCAGCAAATCGGATCGCGCCGACCAGCGCCGCCGCGGCGATCGCCAGCATCCAGATGCCGCACCAGCGCCGACCGGCGCGGATCAATAAGACAGCAGCAGTAATCGTCGCGATAGCGAGCACGCCATCGGATAGTGCAGTGGACAATTGCATAGGGATCAGGCCAGGGCAGTAGGTGAGTGCGGATCGTTCGCGCGGATACCAAGGGAGAGTAGCGCGAGCAGAGACAGCAGCGCGTAGCCGAACACGATCATCAGCTGAGCAGCGGAAACGTTGGCGCCCCAGTGGCCCGCCATCACAACGCCTGCCGGGATCAGGACAAGACGCATCGCCTCGATCAGGCGAGCATGGCGACCCGCTTCAAGCATTTGTCCGATCGACCAAAGCGACAGCAGCAAGGCGAGGGCTTGTCCGACAGCTGTGCCGAGTCGTTGCAGATCGACCGACGCGAGAAAGGCGGTGCCGAGTGCGACCACGAGCACAAACTGCAGGCCGCAGTAGATCTTGATTGAAGCCGAGACCGGCGGATCAAATCTTTGCCAGTCCTCGATGCGAAACGCCGGCTTGGGAAATCGCTCCGCCACATCGGCCGGCCGCCAGCCTGGTCGCGCAATCCAGACCCGCGCTTTGTCGCGCCAGCGCCGCGCATGCCAGCTGTCCTTGGCCAACTCGATATAGGTGTCGAGATTGGCCCAGAGTGGATTCCAGCTGCGCAAGGGGGCGCGCGTGCCGTAGCGAACCGGCTCCTCAGCGCGTTCTTCCTGGAAGGTGCCGAACAGACGGTCCCACAGGATCAGGATGCCGCCATAGTTGCGGTCGACGTAGAGATCGTTGACGCCGTGATGTACACGATGATTGGACGGCGATGCGAACACCCGGTCGAACCAGCCCAATTTGCCGACCTGCTCAGTGTGAATCCAGTACTGATACAGCAAGTCGATCAAGGCCACGACGGCGAATATCAGTGGAGGAACACCCGCGACTGCCATCGGAATATAGAACAGCCAGCCGAACACGAATCCGCTGCTGGTCTGGCGCAGTGCCGTACTCAGATTGAAATGCTCGCTCTGGTGGTGCACTACATGTGCGGCCCAGAGCACGTTCACTTCGTGGCCGAGGCGATGATGCCAGTAGTAGAAAAAATCGTAGGCGAGCAAGGCGCCGATCCAGACCGCAATGGAATCCATCGGCAGGTCGAACAGGCGCGCATGCTGGTGGATCAACGTATAGATGCCGAGACTCAAGACCCTGGTGAATACGCCCACCAACTGCGACAAGGTGCCAAGACCGACGCTGGTGATCGCATCCGCCGCCTGGTAGGCAGCGTGCCCGCGCGCCCGCGCAACCAGCCACTCCAGCGCCATCAGAATAAAAAACACCGGGATCGCATAGACAATTGGGTTCATTGCGGCATATCAGCAGCGCATCGAGGTGTATGCAAGTCCGCGCATTTGCCGAATCAGCAAACTCCCTGCTTCACTACTCGAAGTTGGCCGTCTGCCGTGGTCATTCTGCGATGCACCATGGTTGTCGTGGGCGGGCAGTTGAAGTAGCGTGCCCAATCCTGTTTATGCCCCTTGGTTTTCAATCAGAGGATATTGTCATGGCGAAACCATCGTTCCTGAATCACGCATTGCGAGTGGGTTGCCTGGGCCTGGTGCTTGCGCCAGGTGTTGCGTTCTCATCTGCTCCCATCTCGGGGCAGGGCGTCAATACCTTTACCGTGGTCAATGACGGCTTCGACAGCTGGCTGTTGAATGGTCAGCCCGATCCCACCATCGAACTGATCCGCGGCGAAACCTATGTGTTCGATCTGCAGGGCGTGCCGTCCAATCATCCATTCTTCATCAACACTGTCTCGACCACGGGCAGCGGAAGCCAGTTCACCCAAGGTGTCACCGGCAACGGCGCCACCGTCGACGGCGACGTGACCTTCGTGGTACCGGCCAGCGCACCCGATCAGTTGTTCTACAACTGCGGCAACCATCCCTCGATGGCCGGGACGTTCAATATCGTAAGCGAGACGCCGCTATTCGGGGATGGCTTCGAGTAAGCCGTCGCCCATCTGCAAGAGGGCGTGCCCGGGTCCAAAAAAACGGGGCCCTGCGGGGCCCCGTTTCAGGTTGCTGCCCAGCTCGCTCCGGAACTATTCGAAGTCACTCGCAAACGGCAGGTATTCCAGCGTGCGCCAGCCGATATCGCGGAACAGCGGAATGGTCAGGTCGACGTCGCTGAACAGCGAATTGTTGATCGCCGGTTCCATCAGCAGATTGGGGAAGGCATCCACGGTGAAGTGCGAGACCGACGAACCGGGTTGCACCGGGTTTGGTGCGTTCTGCCGCATGTAGCGACGGCCATTGCTGAACTGCGTGCCGGCCAGAGCCGATCCGTAGCTGAGGGTCACATTGACCGTTGCAGGCAGGGCCAGTTGCGCGCGCATATTGTTGCCGAGCGCCTGGGTGATGCCGACCGACGGAATGACGACGAGGGGGTCGGTGCCGCCCATGCCGGGCAGGCCGGTCGTATTGTTGTCGACCATCAGCGCGACTGCGCCTGCGGTCTGGGCATTGATCGCCTTGACCGTGAAGTTGCAATTGCCACGCACGATCAAGGCGATATTTCCGGCCACCGCACCAGCATTGGTCAACGGCTCACAACCATCCAGATTGTTGCCGGCGCCGCCGGTGTCGGTTCCGGCGACCACATTGCCGGTCAATCCGGTACCGGGCACCAGTGGCCCGAATGAAGCGGTCTGTACGCCCTCGGTGGTCACAATCGCCGCCGGGCTGTTGACGACGACCTGCGGCGCGCCGAGCAGATACGCGCCCAGCAGGGAACGTACGTTTTCGCCCGTCCAGATCAAGTTGGGATCGCTGATCGCCGAGGCCTGACGCGCCGTGTCGCTCGGCATATCGCGCCAGGCGACGCCGGTAACCGCGTCAGTCAGAAATACGTCCCAGATCGAGGGGAAGCCGCTGAAAAATGCGCCGGTGCTTGAGCTGGTGAACGTCTGGAATCCGAGTCCATGCGCAAGTTCGTGGAACACCACCGGCATCAACGGGATTCGGCCGGCCGGCGTCGTGTCGCTGATAGCGGTCGAATAGTGCCAGCCGGTGGTGCCGGTCAGGCAGCCAGCGTCGATGCTGACATTGAACTGTTCGTTGATGTCGTGGGCGGCGCCAACGTCGACGTTCGCCAGCGAGCTGGCCAGCGCGGGTGCATACCAGACTGCGGCAACTGGCGCATTGGCGAAATCACGGTGGACGGTGTTGGCACCGGCCGAACCAAGTACCGCGCTGGTGCCACTGCAGGTCAGCGGATTGAAAGCCGCATTGACCTGGATGTCGATATTGCTCTGCAGTAGCGCGCCCCATTGAGCCGCAGCGGCCTCGAGGACCGCAAGGCGCTGGGCGCCGAGGGTGACGGCAGGGTTGCTCGGCAGCGGCGCCACCACGGTTGGATCGTTCAGACCCTCTCCGGCTCCGTCGATATTATTGATCACGATGTTGGCGGCGGACAGCGAGCCGGCCGCCAGAGCGAGCGCGACCGCGGCAAGAAACTTGGGTGTGCATGTCTTCATGGCGGACCTCATTGTACGTCGCGTTCGGCGGCGGCCGGCGCGGCGCCGACGTTCAGTTCATGCTCATGCGCACCGAGCGCAGCATGGGCATCATCGGTACAGCGGGCGCGCAGGCTGCCATCGGCCTGAACGTCCACCACCATCGACATCTGGTATCGGCCCTGCAGATCGACCATCACCGAACCGTCCGGCATGACCTGTTGCACCAGACCCTCATCGCTGAAATTCAAATCGTTGCCTGGTCGCTCGGCGAACTGCTTCTGCTCTTCGGTCACCGGCCTGGATACCAACTCGCCCGTTTCCGGATCGACAAAGGCAAGCATGCCGGACTGGCCGACACTCTCCGCGGATGCTGCGGGTGCTTCCTGTTTTGCGGGGGCTTGTTCTGCCTGCGCAGCTACGCCGCATACCAGCGCAAAACCAGTGACGGTTGACACGATAAATTGCCTGAACACGATACCTTCCTCCAACTTGCCTACATGAATCCCGAGCATATTCTGGCTGGGAGGCCGGCGCCAGTGTTTCGATGGAAGTTCTGCGGCGCATAGGTGCAGGTGGGGTCAGAGTCCGCTGATTGACTCGGTACGACGGCGCACCATGCCGCGCGCTACGGTGGCGAAGCGCGACGCAGACAGCGTTGCCATTGTGGCGCGCCGCAGTGCGCTGGTGACGCGAGATCGGCGACGGGCTGTGAAGCCAAGGTCCCTGGGGTAGGGCGGCTCTTTCGAATCAGGTCTCGGGCGGCGAAATCGAATTTGGCTCAATACGTTGTCGGCAATCTCCCCGTGCGGCCTACAAACCACTAGAATCGATCGCCTTGCTCCCCTGAGCCATGTCCGTGATCCAGGTTCCCGGTTATCTGATCAAGCGTGAAGTCGGCGTTGGCGGCATGGCGATGGTGTACCTCGCCGTGCAGACTTCGCTTGAGCGCGAAGTGGCGCTCAAGGTGATGAACCCCGCCATGGTCTCTGACCCGAGCTTTTCGCGCCGGTTCATGCAGGAGGCGCGCACCCTGGCCTCGCTGGCGCATCCCAATATCGTCGCGGTCTACGATGTCGGCATCACCGAAGAGAAACTGCATTATTTTTCGATGCAGCATCTGCCCAATGGCGATTTTCTGCGCCGCATCCATCTCGGTGCTCCGGAGTCCGAAGTGGTCCGCGTGCTGGCCGGTGTCGCGCGCGCGCTTGGCTATGCGCACCAGCGCGGCTTCGTCCACCGCGATGTGGCGCCCGGCAATGTGCTGTTCGATATCAATGACAACCCGGTACTGACCGACTTCGGTATCGCGCGTGCGGTGACCAAGACCTCGCGCATCACCAATGCCGGTGTGAGTGTTGGTACCAGTCATTACATGAGTCCTGAGCAGGCGCGCGGTGGTGAGGTCGATGGCCGCTCCGATATTTATTCACTCGGCGCACTCGCCTTCGAGGCGCTGACCGGCAATCCGCCCTACAACGGAGAAGACGGCTTCGCGATCGCCTACGCGCATGTGTTCGAGCCGGTGCCGCGACTGCCGGAAGAAAAACAGCGCTGGCAGGGATTGATCGACAAGGCGATGGCGAAGGATCCCTCCGAGCGCTATCAGGATACCGACGAGTTTCTCGCCGAGCTCACCCGTCTGGAACCGATGTCGCGGCCCTCGGCGGGGGCAGCGGCCAGCCAGAATGCGGCAACGCTCAATATGCCGATTCCTGCTGGACTTGTCGTGCCGGTAACGGCGGCAAGCGCGCCCGTCGCGCCGGCTGCGCCTGTAGCGCCGGCGGTACCCTCTGGGCCTGCTCTCCCGGCGCCTGCGTCCGCACATGAAACCGTGCTGCCGGTTATGGAACCACCGATCTCCGAACAGCCGACCGGCCCCGGCCGCGCGGTACATATCACCAAGCCCAATCCGCTTTCGGCGGCCCGGGCTCCGCGGGCGCCGCTGCCAAAGGCTGTCTGGATTGTGCTCGGCACCCTCATCATCGGCGCCATTCTGGTGTCGATGGGTATCTGGCAGCAGCGTGCCGACAAGTTGGAGGAAGGCACGACTGTGGCCAGCCCCGGCGCCGAATCTGCGCCACCGACGAATCCGCCGCTGACACCCGTGGTTGAGCCCGCCACGCCCGTTACCGGGGACGGATTGGACCCGGATGTGCTTGCTGTCGATGGCACAGACACAATGAATCTCGATGGCGATGCGGAACTCGGCGAAGATGGATTGCCGCTGTCCGATGATCCCGAGATGGCGGCCCAGATGCGCAACGCGCTCGCTACCACCGTGGTCGATCCGATTGCTTTCCTCACCGCGATGGGGCGGGCCGATATCGCGGCGCAAAGACTCTCGCAACCGCCGGGGCGCAATGCCACCGACCGCTACACGCTGTTGCTGCGGATGCGGCCGGACAGCAGCGAGGCCAAGACCGGACTGGTGAATACCGGTCGCGCCTTCATGCGCCTGGCCGAAGAACGTCTGGCCGGGGGCAAACTTGCCGAATGGATCGAGTACGCCCAGCGCGCCATTGAAGTCGCTGGCGTCCACGACACCGCAGGGGAATTGCGCGGACAGTTCGAACGCAAGCGCGCAGCAATGACTGCGCCCCTGCTCAGTGCGGGTGCCAAGTCTGTCGAGAAGTGGGACGAGGTCAGTGCGCGCAAGGCTTACGAGCGTGTGCTTGAGATCGAGCCCGGCAACAAGGAAGCGATCGCTGGCCTGAAGCGTGCGGCCGCGGCCGGCAAACCGGGTTACCCGTTCGCCGACAACGAATCGGCGGCGCAACCGGGTCCGGCGATGATCGTTGCCAACGTGGCCGGCAAGCGGCTGGGTGTTGCCCGTGGCGAAGTCAGCCTCGCTGAATTCCGTCGCTTCTGGGCAGCCGAGGGATCGAGGAAATTGGCGGCAAGGCCGAGTTGTCGCGATCGTGAATCGCTGTTTCGAAGTTCGCGTTCGCGTACCTGGCAGGCGCCGGGATTCGCCCAGGCTGGGGACCACCCGGTGGTCTGCATCAGTTGGGATGACGCCCACGCCTATGCCGAGTGGTTGAGCAAGGTCACCGGCCGGCGTTACCGCCTGCTTACCGCGTCGGAGTGGTCGGCCCTGGCCAAATCGCAGGATACCGGTGCCAGTTGCAAGGCCAATGTCGGCGACAGCCAGTTCAGCGGACAGTACCGCGAACGTGCTGCGCTGACCTGCAAGGATGGCTTCGTCGAAACCGCGCCAGCGCGGCGATTCCCTGCGCTGATCGGCGTTCACGATCTGGCCGGCAATGTGCGCGAGTGGGTCAGCGACTGCGAGCCGGGCTGTCGCAAACATCTGGCGCTCGGCAGTTCCTGGGCGAGCACGAGCGATGAGCTGGATCTGGCTGCGCGCAACGGCTTTGACACTGACACCGGCTTCAATACTGTCGGCATGCGCGTGGCGCGCGAACTCGATTGATGCTGGAGCATTTGCCGCGCTGCCGGCCGTGACGGTCAGGGCGCTGTGGTGCCTCGCCTCGGAGCCGGAGCCCTCAAAGCGCCGGAGCGGCCCGCGGTATCCGGGCGCTGTCCGCTGGACTTTGCCGGTTCGGCGGGCCGTTCAGCGGCGGAATGTGACGGAGCCGACGTCCGTATGCGCTCCTTCATGACCGCGGGGCTGCGGCTCAGCTATGATTGGCCGCTGAGACGCAGAACCATCCCGGAGCCCCGAGCGCAATGAAACTCCTATTCCCCAACGGTGAACACGCCGCCGTCGAGCTCAAGCCCGGCATCACGCACGTTGGCAGCGGGCCTGGTTCCGCGGTCGTGCTGATGGCGGCGGGCATTGCGCCTGCGCATTGCGAAGTTCACATGGGCAGCTCCGGCGCCACGTTGCGTCTGGTCAATCCGGCCAACGCGGTAGCCCTCAACGGCCGTCAGGTCGTTGGCGACACCGCGATCAAGCCGGGCGACATCATCTTGTTCGGAAAGATCGGGGCGCGTGTCGTCGCGGCCGAAAAGACGGCGCCAATCCCGTCGATCACCCGGCCGCCGCCGGTCGATGATGTCGAGGATGGCCGCACCAAGGTGCGTCAAGCCCTGCCCAGGTTCATACTGCGCGGGGTGTCTGGCAGTACGTTTGGCAAGAATTTCGCGCTGCAGGGCACGATGACTGTGGGCCGCCAACCTGACTGCGATATCTGCATCGCGTCCGATGAAGTGTCGCGCCATCATGCCAAATTGCAGGTCATGCCCGATGGCATCGCGGTCGAGGATATCGGCTCGGCCAATGGCACTTTTATCAATGACAAGCGTGTGCACACCGGCATGCTCAAGCCCGGCGAGGAGCTGCGCCTGGATACGGTGCGCTTTATGCTGGTCTCGCCCGCGCTTGAAATGCAGAAGATCGCCGCGGCCGCTGACGCTGGCCGCAAACCTGCCGCAGCGCAGCCTCAGGCAACAAGCAGTGGGGTCGGTCTGTGGGTCGTGATCGGCATGCTGGTCACCGCCGCTGTGGTGGGCGGACTCTGGTACACCGGCGTCATCGCGTTCTGATCTGACTTTGCCGAGTCAAGCAGCGCTCCGCCGCGGGTGCGCTGCAGCTCAGACCATGCGCAGGGACAGATCGACGGCGCGCACATGCTTGGTGATGGCGCCCACCGAGATGAAATCGACGCCGATCGCGGCCAGCTCGGCCAGACGTGCCAGCTCCACGCCACCGGAAATTTCCAGTTCTACTTGTCCGGCATTGCGCTGCACCGCCGAGCGCATGTCGTCGGCGCTCAGCTCATCGAGCATGATGCGATCAGGCCGGGCCGCGAGAGCAAGCTCGAACTCTGCCATCGACTCAACCTCGATTTCCACCATTCGTCCGGGCGCAATCGTGCGCGCCGCAGCGATCGCTGCGGCAATCGAACCAGCCGCGCGAATATGGTTTTCCTTGATCAGTACGGCATCGAACAAGCCGGCACGATGATTGTGCGCGCCGCCGCAGGCGACCGCGTATTTCTGTGCTGCGCGCAGTCCCGGCAAGGTCTTGCGGGTATCGAGGATGCGCGTGCCGGTGCCCTTGACGGCATCGCTGTACTGGCGCGCGGCAGTGGCCGTCCCTGAAAGGGTCTGCAGGAAATTGAGCGCGCTTCGTTCGGCGCTGACAATGGCGCGCACCTTGGCGGAAATCGTGCAGATCAGCTGGCCGGCCTGCATCAGCGCACCGTCTTCGACTTCCCAGTTCAGTCTGGCATCCGCATCGAGCGCTCGAAAGGTGGCCTCGGCCCAATCGCGGCCACAGAAGACGGCGTCCTCGCGGGTGATGATCCGCGCCTCACCTTCTGCCCAGGCGGGCAGCAGTTGCGCGGTCAGATCGATGGCGCCGAGGTCTTCCTCCAGCGCCCGCGCGACATCCGCACGAATCTGTGCAGCGCCCGGCTTCATTTCGGGAAGTTGTGCAACTGGGTGGTGCCGATGCCGGAATCCGGCAACAGAACGGGAATACCATCATCGATCCGGTAGATGACGCGCAGGTCATCGGTGATCAGGCCTTCGCGCAGTGCGCTGCCGACCGCTTGGCCGTCAACGGACTGGACCTCGCCGCGCGCGATGGCGCCATTGACGAATTCGAGTTGTGGCCGAGACAGCGAAAACAGTGGCCGTTTGCTGACCGGGCAGCAAAGTAAAGAAAGAAATCGGGAATCCAGTGCCATGAGCGCTGCGGTTTGTGGGTGAGTCGCTAAGATAGCAGCGACCGGCGGCGCAGTGCCGCATCGCACTGTGGAGTCCGCATGAGCGAGTCGAAAAAGTTCCAGGTGGGTGTGGTGATGGGTTCGCGCTCCGATTGGGAGACGCTCAGGCATTGTTGCGACACGCTCGATCGCCTGGGTGTTATCCATGAGGTGCAAGTGGTTTCCGCGCACCGAACCCCCGATCTGCTGTTCAGCTATGCCGAAGGCGCGCGGAGCCGTGGCCTGCGCGTGCTCATTGCGGGTGCTGGCGGCGCGGCGCATTTGCCCGGCATGTTGTCGGCGAAGACGCGCTTGCCCGTGCTCGGCGTGCCGGTACAGTCGCGCGTACTCAATGGAATCGATTCACTGTTGTCGATCGTGCAGATGCCTGCCGGTGTGCCGGTCGGCACGCTGGCGATCGGGACCGCCGGCGCGATCAATGCCGCGCTCCTCGCAGCAGCGATTCTTGCGCTCGATGATGATCGAGTGGGCGTCGCGCTTGACGAGTTTCGTAGATTGCAAACGGAACAGGTGCTCAGCAAATCGGATCCGCGACTGCCATGAGGGAGGCCGGGATGACGACCGTGGGAATACTTGGTGGCGGCCAACTTGCGCGCATGCTGGCAATAGCCGGTGCGCCGCTGGGATTGCGCTTTCGCGTGCTCGATGTGGCGCCCGATGCCTGCGCCGCGCAATTCGCGCCGCTGATCGTCGCCGATTATCACGATACCGTGGCCCTGGAACGCTTTGCCGCCGAGGTCGATGTGGTGACCTTCGACTTCGAAAATGTTCCCGCCGATTCGGCGCAGTGGCTGGCCGAGCGTTTGCCGGTCTATCCCAACCCGCACGCGCTGGCGGTCGCCCAGGATCGGCTGGAAGAAAAAAATCTGTTCCTTGAACTCGGCATGGCCACGCCCGACTTTCGTGCAGTCGATTCGCTAGCGGATCTGCAGCGTGCCTGCGCAGAAATCGGCTTCCCCTGCATCCTGAAGACACGCCGTCTCGGCTATGACGGCAAGGGGCAGTTTCGACTGCACGGTGACGACGACATCGAGCCCGCATGGGCAGCGCTCGGCAAGGTGCCACTGATCCTGGAGGCCTTCGTGGCCTTTGATCGTGAGTTGTCGGTGGTCGCCGTGCGCGCCCAGGATGGCGAGTTCCGCGCCTATCCACTCACCCAGAACTGGCATACCGATGGCGTGCTCTCGCTCAGCCTGGCACCGGCCCCGGAGAGTGTGGATGTCGCCGCGCTGGCCTTCGAGTCTGCCCAGCTGCTCGCCGATCGCCTCGAATACGTTGGCGTGTTCGCGTTGGAGCTGTTCGAACGCAATGGCCAGCTGCTCGCCAATGAGATGGCACCGCGCGTGCACAACTCCGGCCACTGGACCATCGAGGGCGCCGACTGCAGCCAGTTCAGCAATCATTTGCGTGCCGTCGTCGGATTGCCGCTCGGCAGCACCAGCGCGCGCGGTGTTTCGGCCATGCTCAACTGGGTAGGCAGCCTGCCCGACCGCGATCCGGTGCTGCAGCAGGCGCGTGGATATTTTCATGACTATGGAAAATCGCCGCGTGCGGGTCGCAAGGTCGGCCACGCAACACTGACCGCCGCCTATGCCGATGTGCTGGCACAGAACCTGGAGGAGTTGGCCCGCGCGATCGGCTGCGAAGCGCAGATCGCCCCCGCGTTGGTCGCGCTTGGCCTGGCCCATTCGCAAGCTGCGTCGATAGACCTCTGACCCGGTGGCGCGCATCGGACATCAGGCACATACCCGGCACCGAGCTTCAAACGGTGCCGTCTATCGATGCTCCGGAGGCCTCGCTATGCTCCGCCGCCCAGACCCACGGACCGCACCATGACCCAGCAGACCGTACTCAATTCCATCCATCGCGGGCTCGGCGCACGCATGGTCGACTTTGGCGGCTGGGACATGCCGATCAATTACGGATCGCAGATCGACGAACATCACTTCGTCCGTCGCGATGCCGGCATGTTCGACGTGTCGCACATGACCGTGGTGGATTTGCGCGGTGAGCGCGTACGCGATTTTCTGCGCTATCTGCTGGCCAACAATATCGACAAGCTGAAAACTCCAGGCAAGGCCTTGTACAGCTGCATGCTCAATGAGCAGGGCGGCGTGATCGATGACCTGATCGTCTACTTCATGGACGAGCGGTTCTTCCGCTTGGTCGTCAATGCCTCCACGCGCGACAAGGATCTTGATTGGATCGCCCGCCACGCCAGCGGTTTTGGCGTAAGCATCCAGGAGCGCCGAGACTTCGCGATGATTGCGGTCCAGGGACCGAATGCGCGCGCCCGGGTTGCCGGCCTGCTCAGCCCGGCAGCAGGCGCAGCGGCGCTCAAGCTCGGCAAGTTTGTCGGCGCCGGGATTGACGGCATGTTCATCGCACGCACCGGCTACACCGGTGAGGATGGTTTCGAGATCATGGTGCCGGAATCCGATGCGGTCGCCTTCTGGCAGCAATTGCTGGCTGCCGGAGTCAAGCCTGCCGGTCTTGGCGCCCGCGATACCCTGCGCCTTGAAGCGGGCATGAATCTCTATGGACAGGACATGGACGAGTCGGTATCGCCACTTGAAGCCGGCTTGTCCTGGACTCTGGCCTTCGACGCGGACCGCGACTTCATCGGCCGCGCCGCGCTTGAACAGGCGCGCAGTGCCGGCGTGCAGCGCAGCATGGTCGGCTTGGTCATGGATGAGAAGGGCGTACTGCGGCATGGCCAGAAGGTGCTCTCGGATGCCGGCGATGGCGAGATACTGTCGGGCTCGTTCTCTCCCTCGCTCGGCAAGTCGATAGCCTTTGCGCGGGTGCCGGCCGCCGCCAAGGGCGCTTTTCGCGTCGATATCCGGGGCCGTGAAGTTCCGGTGCGCGCGGTGAAATTTCCATTCGTACGCGATGGCCAAGCCTGTCCCGGCATCTGATCACACCATACTGACCCGGCTCGGCTACAATCGCGCCGCATTCCCACTACGACACTGTGAGCATGGCCATGAACGATATCCCTGGTGATCTGAAATTCCTCAAGTCCCATGAATGGGCTCGGCTCGAAGACAATGGCAATGTCACCGTCGGAATTTCCGAGCACGCGCAGGCCCAGTTGGGTGACCTCGTCTATGTCGAACTTCCTTCGGTCGGCGATCACATAGATTCGGGCAATGGCGCGGCCGTGGTCGAATCGGTCAAAGCCGCGTCCGATGTCTACAGCCCGGTGTCCGGTACCGTGGTTTCAGTGAACGAGGCGCTCAGCGATACGCCGGAGATCATCAATGGTGATGCCTGGGGTGACGGCTGGATCTTCGTCATCAAGCCCAGTCAACCGGCCGAGCTCGATGATCTGCTGTCACCCGATGACTATGCCGAGATGCTGGAAAACGAAGCACACTGAGCCCGTTTCCGCGTTCCATTCAGACTCTGCTGGCCGCCGCGTGCGGCCAGTTTTTCGTGGCCCTCCGCGCCCAGCGTCGAGGCCAGAAGCACACGAGGTAGCTCATGCCCTTTGTCCCGCACACCGAGCCCGATGTCCAGGCCATGCTCAAGGCTATCGGAGCCGCCAGTATCGAAGAGTTGTTCGACGAGATCCCGGCGTCGCTACGCATCGGTGAACTGGCCGGCGTACCGGCAGGAATGAATGAAATGGATATCAGTCGGCTGATGCGCGCGCGCGCAGCTGAGGACGGCGTGCCGACCTGCTTCGCCGGTGCTGGCGCCTATGATCACCATATCCCTGCGGCGGTCTGGGCGATTGTCACCCGCGGTGAGTTCTATTCGGCCTATACGCCGTATCAGGCCGAGGCCAGCCAGGGCACGCTGCAACTGATCTACGAATACCAGACCGCGATGACCCGGTTGACCGGCATGGACGTTTCCAACGCGTCCATGTACGACGGCGCCAGTGCGCTGGCCGAAGCTGTGCTGATGGCCGAGCGCTCACGCAAAAAAGGCGGAGCCCGTTGTGTCGTCGTACCCAAGGCGGTCAATCCGGCCTATCGCAAGGTGCTCAAGAGCATCGTCGGAGCGCAGAAGATCGAAGTCATCGAAATCGACTTCGATACGCACACCGGCAAGGTCGATGCGGCCGCCCTGGCCAAGCTTGAACTTCCGGAGTTCACTGCTCTGGTGATTGCGCAGCCAAACTATTTTGGCGTGCTGGAAGACGTCGACGTGCTGACCGACTGGGCGCATGCGCGTGGCGCGTTGACCATCGCCGTGGTCAATCCGGTTGCGCTTGCGCTGTTCAAGCCACCGTCGGCTTGGGGTGTGGCCGGCGCCGACATCGTTTGCGGGGACGGTCAGCCGCTCGGCGTTCCGATGTCCTCGGGCGGACCCTACTTCGGATTTCTTTGCTGCAAGCAGGAACTGGTTCGCAATCTGCCGGGGCGTATCGTGGGACGCACGACCGACCTCGATGGCAAACCCGGATTCACGCTGACCTTGCAAGCCCGCGAACAGCACATCCGGCGCGCCAAGGCGACGTCGAATATTTGTACCAATCAGGGCTTGCTGGTGACCGCGGCGACGATCCACATGGCGATGATCGGAGCCGAAGGATTGCGCCGCGTTGCCATCCAGTCAGCTTCGAACACGCGCCTGTTGCGCGATGCGCTGTGTCGTATAGACGGCGTGCAACAGCTGTTTTCCGGCGCTTTTTTCCACGAAGTGGCATTGCGTATCAGCAAGCCCGCGGCGCAGGTCATCGCCGAACTGGTAGCGCACAATTTACTCGCGGGCGTTGCTGCAGGTGCTGATTACGCGGGCATGGATGATGTGTTGCTGGTCTGTGCAACCGAGTGTCGCAATGGCGAAGACATCGAGCGATTCGCCGATGCGTTGCGTGCATGTCTGCGACGTTGATCGTGTCCGAGTGCAACCGGTTTTCGATGCCGTCGATCGACACCAACGGGCCATCGGCGGGCGGGGCTAGATCAACAAATCAGTTGACAGTCAACGCGTCACGAATTAGTTTTGCGCCGAGCGTGACAATCACAAGTCAACAATGAGCTGCAAGCACATCAACGAGACACCCATCGATCCAGACAAATCGCATTGCACGCGATCGAGTCTCTGTCTCTCCGCTCAAGATTTTTTTCAAGATTCCAGAGTGTCTGTCGTTGCCGCTGGTCACGGTAACGAGTCTGGAAGTGCATCACGTACGCGCAACTTGGCAGTGCGCGCGTACGCTTTTCAAAAACGGTTTTAACCGGGCAAGCAACTGCCAACCACAACAGGAGTACACAACATGAAAGCAGCAACCACCAAGAAAGCAGCACCGAAGAAAGCAGTAGCCAAGAAGAAAGGCACCGCGAAAGCGGCAGCCAAGAAGCCGGCGGCCAAGAAGGCAGCCAAGAAGCCAGCGGCCAAGAAGCCGGCGGCGAAGAAGGCTGTAGCCAAGAAGCCAGCGGCAAAGAAAGCCGCGGCCAAAAAGCCAGCTGCAAAGAAAGTAGCCGCCAAGAAGCCAGCTGCAAAGAAAGCAGCGGCCAAAAAGCCGGCAGCGAAGAAAGCCGCAAAGAAAGCAGCAACAAAGAAAGCCAAGTAACAAATTGCAAGGATTTCTGCTGATCTAGCAGTAGTAGGGTCAAAACCACCGCATGGCTGCCCGGCGTGCGGTGGTTTGTTTTTTCCAGCTATCCCGATTTCCGCCACGGTGGTTGCCACGTGCCGGTACTGGTTGACAGCGTTGCTGGCGCCTGGCCCGTCTGAAAACAAATGTCGCGGCGCAAGCGAACCGCCCCCGTAAGCCCTGTAAATCCGGCCCCCTGCCGTGACGCAGCGCGCAATCGCAGACTTCGCTCGCTCATTCGTGTCTATAATCCCCTGCCGCAAGCCAAACCACAGCGTGGTTGAGGCTGGCACTACTCGCAGTCTGAATGGGGACTTTTACATGAGCTATACGAATTCGCGCCGCCTCGGGAGCGGCCCTTACTCGGGGGTGGCGCGCCCCGCGTTGCTCTGGATTGCGCTCGCCGCAGTTTTGCTGACCGGCTGCGGGAAGAAGGAAGAAGCTGCAGCCGCTCCAAAAACGGTCGCGTCCAGCGTGGCCGCGGGCGGTTCGGCCGAAGTCACACCCGGCGCTGTCGCCACGGTGATGCCGGCTTCGGTTCCGCAATTGCTCGACAACGCCAAGACGGCATTTCGCCAGGATCGACTGGTAACGCCGGTGGGCGACAACGCGATCGAGTACTACCTCGCGGTGCTGGGCATGGAAAAGGACAACATCGCGGCCACGCAGGGTTTGGTGGATCTGTTCCCGCTCGGAGTCAGCGTCGCCGAAAAGGAAATCGCGGCGCGCAATGTCGAAGAGGCTGAGCGCATTATCGGTCTGCTCGACGAGTCCAGCCCAAACTCCTATACGGTGCAGAAGTTGAAGTCGCGGCTCGCCGCCACGCAGAATCAGATGCAGCGCGAAGACGAACGCCGACTGGCCGCCGAGCAAGCGCAGCAGGCGCGGCAGACCGCTGCGGCAGAACCCGAGCCGGTAGCCGCGCCGCCGCCGGCTTCCACCGCGTCCACTGCTGCGCGCGACAGCGCACGGCCAGCGCCGGCTGAACCTGCCGAAACCCGCCCGAGCCCGCCCGTTACAGCCGCCGCCGAACCCGCACGCCCGGTCGGTGAAACCCGCGATGCCAAGGTGGTTCGTCAGGTGCAGCCCGGCTATCCACAGTTGGCCTATCGTCGTCGTCTCGCCGGCTGGGTGGAGATCCAGTTCACCGTCGGCGTGAATGGTCGGGTGAGCGATGTCCAAGTGCTGCGCGCGGATCCGCAGCGGATGTTTGACCGGGAAGCAATACGCGCCGTAGAACAATGGATGTTCGAACCGGCGCAGCGCGATGGTGTGCCGGTGCCGTCAACACTGAGTCGTCGGATCGAATTCAAGTATCCGGGCTAACGCCTGATCGGCCGCGCCAAGGCCTTGCCCTTGGCGCCGGCCTACGGCATCAGCCGTGCTGAATCAGGAAAGTATCGTGGGCGAGCCCGCGGGCCAGTCGTGCCAAATGCCTCCGACCGCAATGGAACAGGTCACTCGCTGCCCAACCGCGCGTCGCGCTCTGATCAACACGCCATGGGCCAATCAGGGGGTCTTTTTCCTGGCAGGTCGTGGCTTGAACTTTGAGAGCTGCAGCCAGTCAGTTGCCGGCAAGCCCAGGCGCTGATCCATCATGGTCGGGTAGAGACCTGCGGGCACGCCGCCCTCACCATTCCAAAGCACCGCAATACCGAAATCTTCGCCGGGCAGCATGCCGAGCATGGCGCGGTAGCCCTGCACGGCACCGGCATGGAACACCATGTCGTGTCCTGAGTAGTCGAACACGCGCCAGCCGAGCGCATAGGCCGCCGTACGCACACGGCCGCGGCGCCAGGGTGAGGATGACATTTCGGCCGGCGTGGCGACCTGGGGCGCATGCATAAGCGCGATCAATTCGGACGACAGCACTTCCGGGCGGTGACCCAACTGGGCCAGCAGCCATTCGCCGAGATCGTTGACGCTGGCGTTGACGCCGGCGGCGGGTGGCACCCGGTAATAGGTTTCCTTCGGCACGAGGGAGCGCCATTGCCCGGCTCGACCGACGTGCGGCAGGGCGAAGCTGCGATTGCCCATCAGGGCTTCGCGGCCATAGGTCGCGGTCTGCATGCCGAGCGGATGGAACAAGCGCTTCTCGACCTGGTGCGTGAAAAAGTCACCGGTGGCGGCGAAGACCACATCACCGATCAGACTGAAGGCGACGTTCTGGTAGGCGTAGCAATCGCCGACCGAGCACAGCGGCGAAATATCGCCGAGTTTCTCGACCAGCATCGGGTAGGGCTCCTCCGACTCGAGTTGATGATCGTAGGTGTTGTGCGGAAGCCCGACACGATGACTCAGCAACTCGTCGATACGCAGGCGCCCGGCACCTTCCTGATCCTTCAGCAGGAAGGCCGGCACCATGTCCTGCACGCGGTCGTTCCATTCGAGCACGCCCTGATCGACGAGCAGACTGCTCAGCGCCGAAGCAAACGCTTTCGACAACGAAGCAACGCGGAAGACAGTCTCAGGCCCGACCTTGGTTCCGGTGCGCACATCAGCGAATCCATAACCCTTGGCATCGATGACCTTGCCATTGGACACCATGACCCAGGCCATGCCGGGCACCTGGCCGGTGCGCATGACGCCGCGTGCAAGGCGATCCATTTCGCTGGCGAGCAGGGTTTCCTGCGCTGCATTGATGACAGGCGCGCGGGTCGCCGGCGCGCTGACTGACACCGCGGAATTCGCCGAATCCGCGGCGCGAACAATCAGCGGTGAAACCAGGCCCAGGCCAAGGGTCAGGCCGCCTGCGATGACACGGGTGAAAAAAGTCTGCATGGTATGCTCGTGGACTACCGCGCAATTGTAGCAACGTCTGCCGCGGAAGGTGGCTGAAGCGCAGCCAAATCATGTATTTGAACGGAGAATCTAAACATGTGGGCAGGACTGATTTTTCTTGGCGTGTTGGTGATCCTTGGGTTCTGGGCTGTCGGCATCTACAACAACCTGATCCGTGGCCGCCGAGGCTTCGAGAACGCGTTCGCACAGATAGATGTTCAGCTGACTCGGCGCTATGACCTGATTCCGAACCTTGTCGAGATCGCCAAGGGCTACATGGCACACGAGCGCGATACGCTGGAAGCCGTCATAAAGGCACGCAACCAGGCCGTGAGTGGCCTCAAGAACGCGCAGGCCAATCCGGGCGATGTCGGCGCGATGGCGGCCTTGTCGGGCGCTGAGGGGCAGCTGACGGGCGCGCTCGGCCGGCTGTTCGCGTTGTCCGAGGCTTATCCGGACCTGAAAGCGAACCAGAACATGATGCAGCTGTCCGAGGAACTGACCTCGACCGAGAACAAGGTCGCCTTTGCCCGGCAGGCGTTCAACGATGCCGTGATGCACTACAACGTCACCCGCGAGATGTTCCCGAATACGATCGTTGCCGGCATGTTCAGCTTCAAGGAAGCGGCGCTGCTGCAGATTGAGGACGAGGCCAAGCGCGTCGCCCCCCAGGTCAAGTTCAACTGAAGTCGGCGGGCTTCCCGGTCAGCCGGGAAGCTCGTTGCAGGCCGGTTGAGTGTTCGTGTTTTCACACGATGATCGAGGCCCGTGGCGCAGCCGCAGACAAAGCGCGGCGACCAGCAAGCGGCGTATCGGCAGCGTCCAGATGAGCGTATCGCGATGAATTTTTTCGAGAGTCAAAGGCTGGCGCGGGCGCAGTCCAAGCGGCTGCTGCTGATGTTCGGACTGGCCGTGCTGGCCATCGTGGCGGCAATCGATTTGGTCCTGGTGCTGGTGTTGTTCGCCGGCCAGGAGCGCGGTGAGGTCGAGGCGCTGTCGTTTGCGCAGATCCTTTCGGCCAATACCGGCGCCCTGATCGGCGGCGCTCTCGCGACGATGGGCCTGATCGCGGTCGCGTCGATGTTCAAGATGGCGACGTTGCGGGCCGGTGGCAGTGCCGTCGCGCAATCACTCGGCGGCACCCTGGTCTCGTCGGACACCCGTAATCCGCATCATCGCCGCCTGCGCAACGTGGTCGAAGAGATCGCCATCGCCTCCGGCGTGCCGGTGCCACAGATCTATGTGCTGGAGCAGGAGGCCGGAATCAACGCCTTCGCCGCCGGCTATTCGCCCGCCGATGCCGCGGTCGCGGTTACCCGTGGCGCGATGGAAAAGCTCACCCGTGACGAGTTGCAAGGCGTGATCGCGCATGAGTTCAGCCATGTGCTCAATGGCGACATGCGCTTGAACATCAAATTGATGGGCGTTCTGTTCGGCATCCTGGTGCTCGGCATCGTGGGCCGCAAGCTGCTCGAGAACATGCGCCATGTCCGCGACAGCAAGGCGACCGGGCCCCTGCTCATTGCCGCGGTCGCGGTCACCATCATCGGCTACACCGGTGTGTTCTTCGGGCGCATGATCAAGGCGCGCATTTCGCGAGAGCGCGAATTTCTTGCCGATGCTTCGGCGGTGCAGTTCACCCGGCAGACGCAGGGCATTGCTGGCGCGCTGAAAAAGGTCGGCGGTCTCGCCGAGGGATCGAAGCTCGAGAACGCCGAGGCCGAAGAAGTCAGCCATATGCTGTTCGGCGATGGCGTCGGCTATTCGTCGCTGTTCGCCACCCACCCGCCGCTCGTGGACCGCATCAAGCGACTCGATCCGCAATTCAATCCCAGCCAGTACGGCGAGATCGCGCGGCGTTGGTCGGCGCCGGTTGATGTACTTGCGCTCGATGCGGAAATGGAACGCAGCGGCATCGCTGGCCTCGCCGCCGGCGCTGGCGCGGCGCGCTCGACCGCAAACAAGGGCGCGGCATTGCCCGCGCGCAAAGCCGAGCTGACGATCAACCCCGAACATGTCGCCACCCAGGTCGGCAATCCAGCCCAGGACGATTTCCGCACCGCCGACGCCATCCATCGGCAGATCCCGCAGGCGCTGCAAGAGGCCGCGCATGATCAGACCCAGGCAATGGAACTGGTGTTTGCACTGCTGGTCGATCAGGATCCGGCGATCTCGGCACGCCAGCTCAGCATGATTGCCAGCCACGCTGGATCATCGGCGATGGCCGCGACCGAGGAGTTGCTGCCCAAGGTTTCCGGTCTGCATCCGATGTTGCGGCTGCCACTGGCCGCGATGGCGTTCCCCGGCATTCGACGTTTTCCGCGCCCGAACCTGGAGCAGTTCACCCAGCTGCTGGAAAAATTGATTCATGCCGATGGCAAAATCGGCCTGTTCGAATATTGTCTGGCCAAGCTGGTCGGCACCCAGGTTACCGACCTGCTCAATCCGCGCCAGTCCACCGCCATCGGCAAACGCAAATTGATCCAGTGCCGCGAACAGATTGGCACGCTGTTCTCGGTCGTCGCCGCATTCGGTCACGATGACGAGCCAAGCGCCAAGCGCGCCTTCGCCAGCGGTATCAACAGCCTGTTCCAGCAATCGAGCCCGGCCTACCTGGTACCGAGCAATTGGGTCGAAGCCATGGATCGCGCCCTGCCCGAAATGGACGCACTCGATTCCAATGCCAAGCAGATGCTGATCGAAGCCCTGGTCACCACCATCTCGACCGATGGTCAAGTTGCCGTTGGTGAAGCCGAGCTGCTCCGCGTTGTCTGCGCCGGCCTGCATTGCCCGTTGCCGCCGATGTTGGCGGCGGGGTAAAAGCGCAGGCGCTGCCCAAAGTCGGGTTGCAACGGGGAAAGGGCTTGCGTGATGCATGGCGTGGCCCGATTGACAGTAAAGGTGGGGCTCAGATTGCCTGATGCGTGGGGCTGCCGAGAATCACCGGGCCTAATCTCGTTGGAGCGCTTGGCACCGCGCACGTACCCCATAATCTCACCAAAAGCCGGTCAAATAGTTTCCAAGCATTTTGGCGCAACCGCAATAGCGCCAGATCGTAAACTCATCCTCATCTCACTCTATGAGATTGCGCACTGCTATCCAGTGCTCGACATCGGCCTTGCAGCAGCGCATTCTTCGGCAAAGGGGGACGGATGGATCCGCAACACGACGCGTCCAAGTCATTCGACACGGCCCAAGTGAGTCCGTGTTTTCGGTATTGGGGAAAGGCGAGGCCGGATTCAGCGTGCGCTGTTAGTTATCACCCGTTGCCATTACATTCTCTGGACGTGGCGGCGGTTGCCGCGTCATGGTGGGACAGATGCCCAGCACTGAGGTGCAAATTTGTTGCGGCCTTCGCTCACGTTCCTCAGCACGCACAATCGCTGCGTGCCTGGGTGCTTTTTTTCGTCGCCCTGCATGATCTAGGTAAGTTCGATCTTCGTTTTCAGCTTAAAGCCCCGGATGCATGCGCGTCAGCTTGGCGAAAAATCGAAAAAGGTGTCGATCACGAAATAACTCCGAGAGAAATCAGCGGCTTTGACCACGGTCATGCAGGCATCGCATGGGCCAGGCTGGAGTACTCGGATTGGCTGCCGCACGCGGATGCCGATTTGTCGACCTGGGCGTGCTGGGAACCGTGGCTTGCTGCCGTCACCGGACACCATGGAGATTACCGTCCCTCACTCATGCAAGGTTTAAACGGCATCGAAGCCGACGAATCTTTGCAAGAACATGACCGATGTGCGCGTAAGGCATTCGTCGCTGCGTTGGAAGATTTTTTTCTTAGGCCGGTGGGCTTGAGTCTGCAAGACTTGCCACCGGTCTGTTCGCTTCCCGCGCGGGCATTGCTCGCAGGCTTTTGCGCGAGCTCCGATTGGCTGGGTTCGAATACGGACGTGTTCAAGTACCGCGTGTCGATCCATCCCATGGCGCTGCAGGATTATCTGCAAGAACGTCTGAGACACATCGAATCGGAGCATGTGCTTGAACGCTACGGCTTGGTTGCGTCGGTTCGAAAATATCCCGGACTGAACGTTTTACTCAAAGCTGACGAAGCGCCACGTGGCGTACAAACCTTAGTCGATTCGCTCCCCGACGTGTCCGGGCTGACGCTGATCGAGGCGCCTACTGGCAGCGGAAAGACTGAAGCAGCGCTGGCCTACGCTTGGCGGTTGCTGGATGAAGGGCTCAGCGACAGCATCGTGTTCGCTTTGCCGACTCAGGCCACGGCAAATGCGATGTTGGAGCGAATCGAAGCATTTGCCGAAAAGGCATACGGCAAGGCCAATGTAGTGCTGGCGCATGGCAAGCGTAAATTCAACGAAGGTTTCCAGCAGCTCATCAATCGCGGACAGCGTGTTACCGCTCAGGGCAAGGAAGAGGCTGCTGTTCAATGCGCTGCTTGGCTGGCCAGTAGCCGTAAGCGAGTCTTTCTGGGGCAGATTGGCGTCTGCACGGTCGATCAGGTGTTGCTCTCGGTGCTGCCGGTTCGCCATAAATTTGTGCGCGGCTTTGGTATCAACAAGTCGGTCCTGATCGTCGACGAAGTCCATGCGTACGACGCCTACATGAACGGACTGTTGGGTGAAGTGCTGAAGTACCAACACGCCTGTGGCGGCAGCGCGGTGCTGCTGTCAGCCACTTTGCCCGCCGGGCTGCGCGCCAAACTTTTAGGGGCGTGGGGATCGCACGGCCCGGATATCGCACCTTACCCAGCACTGTGGCACGCAACTGGAGGCAAAACCTTGCCCACAACGGTGGCCGATGCACATCAACCGCTGCGCCGTGAAGTCGGCATTGAATGTTTGCGGCTTGAAGAGGCTTTTCCCGATAACGACCTGCTCGCTCGAATTGTTTCCGCCGCAGAAGTCGGCGCGATGGTGGCTGTCATCGTCAATCTGGTGGATGACGCCCAGCGTCTTGCACGGATGTTACGCGAACGCACGCAGATCGTCGTGGATGTGTTCCATGCCCGCTACCGCTTTGCCGATCGGCAGGAAAAAGAAGCCGCTGTGCTAAAAAACTACGGACGCAACGCGGCGCGCGCGGCAGGGAGGATTCTTGTCGCAACGCAGGTAGTTGAGCAAAGCCTGGACCTCGATTTCGATTGGATGTTGACGCAAATCTGCCCGGTCGATCTGCTGTTCCAGCGATTGGGGCGCTTGCATCGCCACGAGCGCGAACGACGCCCTGTTGGCTTCGATGCTCCGCGCTGTACCGTGATGACGGTGGAGGGAGACGACTATGGGACTCATAAGCTGATCTACGGCAACGCGCGCGTGCTATGGCGTACAGAGACTCTACTCATGCGCAACAGCATGCTCGTGTTCCCAGAGGCTTACCGTGCCTGGATAGAGCAGGTTTACCAGCGCGATGATTGGGAAGACGAGCCGATGAAAATTGCCGAGGACCACGATGCCTACATTTATGTGCAGATCCATCGCGAGAAGGAGGCCCAGCGCCTGACCACCATGACGGTCAGCAGCTTTCGCGATGATGACGACCGTGTCACCGG
>JAYSZM010000134.1:0-41855 GCA_043738015.1 Lysobacterales bacterium | reverse complement strand
CGCATGCAGACGCGCCTGCTGGTGGCGGCCGATGGTAGCGATTCAGCGATACGTTCGGCCTGCTCAATGCCGACGTTGAATATGGATTACCAGCAGACTGCAGTGGTCTGTTCCGCTGAATTCGAGCAGCCTTTGGCCGGACGCGCATTTGAGCGCTTCACCGATCATGGACCGCTCGCTGTCCTGCCGCTCAGTGGTGGGCGCTGCGGCGTCGTGTTCACTCAGGCACGGGTCGATGCGGACGCCGCGCTGGCGATGGATGACAACGACTACAAGCGACTCTTGCAACTGCGCTTCGGTCATCGTCTGGGCCGGATTCAGCGTCTGGGCACGCGGCAACCCTGGCCGCTACGTCTGGTCAGCGCCGAGCGCGTGGTTGATCAGCGCGTGGTGTTGATCGGCAATGCGGCGCAGACCATCCATCCGATCGGCGCGCAGGGTTTCAACCTCGGTCTGCGCGACGCCAGCACACTGGCCAGGCTACTGGCGGATGCGGGTGGCGATGCCGGTTCAACCCGCCTGCTCGATCGCTATGCGCAACTGCGTGCCGATGATCGCGATCGCAGCATCGCGCTCAGTCACGGCCTGGTCCGTCTGACGGCGCAGACTGACGTGGTTTCCACCTTGATGCGCGGATTGGGCATGGCCATGCTGGACCGCATTTCGCCGCTGCGCGATGCCCTGGCGCGTGCCTCGATGGGTTATCGGAGTGTCGCATCGTGAGTCGTTTTGATGTGGTGGTGTCGGGATCGGGAGTGACCGGAGCGGTCGCTGCCATCGGCTTGGCGCGAGCCGGGCTGAAGGTCGCCATGCTCGAACGCCAACTCGGCGCCGGTTCGGCTCGCGCGCCCAATAGCCGCGTGGTCGCGATCGCGCCGGCCTCGGCAGCGGTCCTGCAGCGCCTCGACTTATGGCCGCTTCCCGCAGCATTGGCTTGCGCCTACACCCGTATGCAGGTCGATGCAGGCAGTGAACGCCTGGACTTCGAATCTGCATCTATAGCGACGGACGCGCTCGGCTGGATCACCGATCTCGACGCCCTGCAGCAGCGCTGCTGGAACGCGTTGGAGCCTGCTGTGCGGGTGTTCGCACCGACGCGGATCGTCGAGGTCGAGCGCTCGCAGGATGGCATCAGGGTGGAGTTGGAGGATGGCCAGTGGCTCCGTGCGCGACTCCTGGTCATTGCAGAAGGCGCTCGCTCGGAGACCCGCAGTCAGCTCGGCTTCGAGTGGACTGTGCGCGACTATCAGTCCAGTGGCCTGGTCGCTCAGGTGCGGACCGAGCAGGCAAACCCCGGCATCGCCTATCAGCGATTTGCGGCGGGCGGGCCCTTGGCCCTGTTGCCGCTGGCGGATGGTCGCTCGAGCATTGTGTGGACGCGGCCAACCGCGGAGGCCACGCGCTGGCTCGATGCGTCCGATGCGGAATTGACCGAGGCATTGAGCCTGGCGAGTGGATTGCGCTTCGGTCGGGTTTGCGCGATCGAGCGGCGCGCTCTGTTTCCGTTGAATATGGCGCAGGTTGATAGCTTCGCGCGCGATCGCGTCGCCCTGGTCGGCGACAGCGCGCATCTGGTGCACCCACTTGCCGGCCTGGGGCTCAATCTCGGCATGCTCGATGTCGCCGCCCTGATCGATGTGGTGCGCACAGCGCAGGCCGCCAACCGCGACATCGGTGGCAACGGAACCTTGCGCCGATACGCCAGCTGGCGCGAAGGTGATACACGACTGGCCGCAGGCATGATCGATGTTATTGAACGCGTATTTGGTGATGATCCGTCCGGGTTTCAGCGGTTGGGTGAGCGGGCGGTCGGCGTTGTTGATGCCCTGCCGTTGCTGAAGCGTTTCTTCTCGATGCAGGCCGCAGGTTGGGGCGGAAGAACACCATCGTTGGCGTTGCCACTGTAAAGCGGAGCAGGCTCCGCTGTTCTCGATCTTGATCCTGTCCGCGAGCGGATGTCGTAGCGCGTGGCTTGCCGCGCTGCGTTTGATCTTGCCCTTGCTCCTGTAGAGCGTGGCTTGCCGCGCTGCCGTTGATTTGTTCTTGTCGTTGGCAAAAGATCCAAGGCAGCGCGGCAAGCCCTGCTCTATGCAATCCCCTCGGGGACAAATGAATTGCGCTCAGCGTGGTACACGCGGCGTGCGTTTGAGTCCGAGTAGCACCGGGATCAATGACAGCAGGGCAAGCGCGATCAGCGGCAGCATGAAGCGCGGCTGGCTGAGCAGGGAGGAATCGATCGCCTGATGCGCGGCCAGGGTCGGCGCGAGGCTGGCACCGATTGCGGCGTAGACAATCAACGATGGCAGCACGCCCGCCATCGAGGTCGTCAGAAACATACGGTAGCGACAGCCCAGCCAGGCCAGGGCCACACTCACCGCACCGAACGGAAATACCGGCACCAGGCGCAGAAACAACGCATAGCTGACCGGATGCTCGGCAAACCCGGCGCGTAGTTTTTCGACCAAGTTGCTGGATGGCCGAAGATCGCCGCTATCCATTGCGCGTCGCGCAGCGAGGTAGAGCAGGGAGGACCCGATACCATCGGCGATCACGGCGTAAAGTGCACTCTCGACGGTCCCGATGATCACGCCGCCGGCGATGACAAAGACGACACCGCCCGGCATCCCCATCGCGGTAATCATTGCCAGCCCCAACACCAGGGCCAGACGAAACAGCAGCGGATGCAGGTTCGACCAGTGCAGCATCCAGGCATAGTGCTCGTCGAGGAGATCTGGATGCAGCTGCTGCCAGGCGCCGCTTACGACAAAAATGGTTGCGGCGATAGCAATCAGCAGCAGCGGCCAGAAGCGCCGGGCATGTCCCCACCAGGGCAGTTTGCGTGCAGCCTCGACCAGTGGCTCGATTGCGCGCGATTCGTCGGCGGCATCGTCGATGCGCTCTTCGATGACTTCGGCGGCGTGGCCCAGGCGTTTGCCCAGGGCCCGCAGTTTTTCCTGGGTGTCAGTCATGCGGCGCCAACCAGCGGTACGATGGTCCGGTCACTGCAGCTTGCTGCCACGCAGTGACAACGTATGCGCCGGCGCCGCAAAGGTATCGGCACGTGCCACTGGCCAAAAAACCTTGAAGACGGCATGTTCGGGCAGTCCATGGATCAGCTCGTCGGGCTTGGCCCAGACATGCAGCGCAGCCAGTGATCGCACATCGGTCGATGACACACGGCGGACAATGTGTTCCGGTCCGAGTTCATTGGGATGGTGTAGTCCGGCAGCGGCAATCAGCTCTTTCAGCGCGATCAGCGTATTGCGGTGGAAGGCGGCGACGCGCGTTGCCTTGTCCGGCACGACAAGGGCGCGTTGGCGTGCCGGATCCTGGGTGGTTACCCCGGTCGGGCAGCGTCCGGTGTGGCAGGTCTGGGCCTGGATACAACCGAGTGCAAACATGAAGCCGCGTGCTGAGTTGCACCAGTCGGCACCCATGGCGAGTGTGCGCGCGATGTCGAACGCAGTCACGATCTTGCCGCTGGCGCCGATCCGGATATGGTGGCGCAGGCCGATGCCGACCAGGGTGTTGTGGACGAGCATCAAGGCCTCGCGCAGTGGCGCGCCGACATGGTCGGTGAATTCAAGTGGCGCGGCTCCGGTGCCGCCTTCGCCGCCATCGACCACCACGAAATCAGGAATGATGCCGGTCTCCAGCATGGCCTTGGCGATGCCGAACCATTCCCAGGGATGACCGATGGCAAGCTTGAATCCGGTCGGCTTGCCGCCGGAGCACGCGCGCAGTCGGGCGATGAACTGCAGCAGTTCGATCGGTGTCGAGAATGCCGAGTGACTCGATGGCGAAATGCAGTCCTCGCCGATCTCCACACCGCGTGCCGCGGCAATCTCAGCGGTGACCTTGGCCCCCGGCAGCACACCGCCGTGACCGGGCTTGGCGCCTTGCGAGAGCTTGAGTTCGATCATTTTGACCTGCGGACTTCGCGCGTTTGCGGTGAAGCGCTCCTCGTTGAAGCTGCCATCCGGATTGCGACAACCGAAGTATCCGCTGCCGATTTCCCAGACCAGATCGCCACCGCCTTCACGGTGATAGCGTGAGATCGAGCCTTCGCCGGTATCGTGATGAAATCCGCCGCGCTGTGCGCCCTGGTTCAGCGCCGCGATGGCATTGGCTGAAAGCGCACCGAAGCTCATCGCCGAAATATTGAAAACGCTCGCCGAATATGGCGCGGTGCATTGCGGTCCGCCGACTTCGATGCGGAAGTCGTGATCCTCGATATGGCTGGGTGCGATCGAATGATTGATCCATTCGAAATGCTCTTCATAGAGATCGAGTTGGGTACCGAACGGCCGCTTGTCGACCTCGCCCTTGGCGCGCTGATAGACGATGGAACGTTGCACCCGCGAAAACGGCGTTTCGTCGGTATCGTTCTCGAGCAGGTACTGGCGGATCTCCGGCCGAATCATCTCGAAGAAGTATCGGAAATGCGATAGCAAGGGGTAATTGCGCCGGATGCTTTGTCGGGTCTGGAAGACGTCGCGAATGCCGACAATCGACAACAGCCCTGAGCCGATCGCAATCGACCACCAGAAGCCACCCACACGTAGCGTCAACACGCTGCTGATCATGAAGGTGATCAGCACAATGGTGAGGGCGAAATAGCGTGAAGGCAGCATGTCGGGGTCCGGCCGGAATGAGGCGCCATGATAGCGAGGCCGCTGTGTCCGGCGCGCAGTCATGCGCGCCGGCCGAACCCGGCCGGCCTTTGGTGCCGTGCGCGCCGGCAGTCAATCAGGTGTTTGCCGGATGCGTCGCTGATAGCTGGCGCGCCAGTGGCTGAGCACCAGAAATCCACCGACGACGCCGCCCAGATGAGCGAAATGCGCAATGCCTTCCATGCGGCCGGTGACACCGAGAAAAAGCTCGAGTCCGGCGTAGAGCGTCACGAACAGCCAGGCCGGGATCGGGATCGGCAGAAACAGCAAAAACAGCTTGCGGTTTGGAAACACCATGGCGTAAGCGAGCAATAGGCCGAACAGTCCGCCGGAGGCGCCGATCATCGGCGTGTTGGATCCGCTGACCACGCCATAGATCAGCTGGGCGAGTGCCGCGGTGATAACGCTGGCAAAGTACAGGGTCAAATAACGGCGCGGCCCGAACACCCGCTCGAGTTCACTGCCGAACATATAGACGCCGAACATGTTGAAGAAGAGGTGGCTGGAATCGCCGTGCAAGAAGGCATAGGTCAGCAGCTGCCAGGGAGCGAAGCCCTCATTGACTGCCTGCAGCGCGCCAAACGACAAGGTTTCGTAAGGCGCCGATTTCTGCACAATGAAAGCCAGCACGCAGAGCGCGATCAGGCCATAGGTCAAATAGGGCGTGGTAACGGGTCTTGGTGCGGTCTGCACAATGAACTCCAGAATGTAGGGTGGCAGCCGGATCATTGTGCCCGCTGCCGCGCAAGGTCGTCAGTCCGCTTGCAGTTCCTGCAGCAACCATTGACTGAAGGCGCCGTACGGCATCGCACCGGATTTTCGCGCAACTTCCTTGCCGCCGCCGTAGATGATCAGGGTCGGGATACTGCGGATCTGGAAGCGTGCCGCCGTCTGCGGCTCGGCATCGGTGTCGAGCTTGGCGAACCGGATGCGCGGCTCAAAGGCGCTACAGGCCTGCTCGAAAATTGGTGCGAACTGTTTGCAGGGTCCGCACCAGCTCGCCCAGCAGTCGATGACCAGCGGAATGTCGGTCCGGGTCAGCACCCGCTCGGCATTGCTGTCGGTCAGCACGAGGGGCAGGGCATTGAACAATGCTTTGTGACAACGCCCGCAAGCGGGAGAATCGGCCAGGCGCGCGGCTTCAATGCGATTGACCGAATCGCAGTGCGGGCAGGTGAGGTGTAGGGGCTCATTCATGGTATCGATGTGGAGTCGCGCGACGGCGAATCAAGTCCGCAGCACGCGAGCGCCCCTCGGTTGCCATCGCGTCGCGGCAGCGCAGGGCTGCCGCGTGCGGGTTCCATCAAAAACGGCCGTTCTGGAAATCATGCACCGCTTGACGAAGTTCGTCCTGCGTATTCATTACAAACGGACCGTAGTGCGCAATCGGCTCACGCAGCGGACGACCGGCAATGATCAGGAACTGCGCGTCCTCATCGCCGGCATCGACCTGCAGTGATTCTCCGGGGCCAAGCAGCATCAGTTGGCGCGTCTTGAGCGGCTGTTGGCGCTCGCCGACTTTCATTGCACCGGCGACGCCATGCAGCATGACCGTATGCCCGGTCGGCACCGTGTACTCGAAGCGGACGCCCGCCGGCAGCTTGACGTCGAGCAGGATCGGCTCGGTGGGGCGCGGCCGAACGGCACCACGCACGCCATCGAACTCACCCGCAATCACCCGCGTCAGGCTGCCATCGGCACGGCGTACTTCGGGGATCGCCGCGGCATCGATGTCCTGATAGCCCGGCTCCGACATTTTCATCGCGGCCGGCAGATTGAGCCACAGCTGATAGCCCCACATCAGGCCATCTTCCTGTTGCGGCATCTCCTCGTGCACGATGCCGCGTGCGGCGGTCATCCATTGCACCGCACCCGGTCCCAGGTCACCCTCATTGCCTTGGTTGTCGCGATGACGCATGCGACCGGCAAACATCAGGGTGATGGTTTCAAATCCGCGATGTGGATGCGATGGAAAGCCACCGATGTAGTCGGCGCCGCTGTCCGAGCGGAATTCGTCCAACATCAGAAAGGGATCGGCCAACTCGGCCAGGCGCGAGTCGAGCATGCGGGTCAGCTTGACGCCGGCACCGTCCTGGGTAGCCTGCCCTGGCAACAGATGGCTAGCCTCGCGGATGCGGGCGGGTGTGGAGATGGAATCGGTATGGTTCATGACGCCTCCTTGTTACCGACACAATGCGACCGGAGGAGGCCAGGATCAAGCCGCGAAACGCGCAAACGGGATGCGCAGGCTTGCAATGGTTTGCGCCAGAACCGCGCTCAGGTCTGAGCGTCGCTGGACCCGGAGCCGGGAAGGATCATGCCCAGCAGGACATTGCGTCGCTCGCTGCTCAGGACATTGTAGGTACGCGCGGCTGCGGCGTTGTCCATGACTTCGATGCCAATCCGCCGGGACAGGCAGGCAGCCATCACCGCCGGGGCCGGAAATTTCTGACGCGACCCGGTACCGAGCAAAAAGATATCCGGCTGCGCTGCGATGACCAAACTCAAGTCATCGACGACCAGCTCATTTGGCTGGCGCAGGGGCCAAGGCACCGCGCCGCTTGCCGACAGCAAAAAGCTTGAGCGCAGCGTTTGGCCGGAAATCAATAGCACTTCATCGGCCGAACAGGCGCGGATGCCGGCCGCGCCACTATCGTGTTGGGCAAGCAGCATCTTGGTCGCTGTTTAACGTGGACGCGAGGGCCGTGGCCCACTGCGCTTGCTGGCGCCCCTCGGTGCCCCAGGCTTGGGTGGGCCGCCGGGCTTGCGTGCGTAGCCACCGTCGGCGCCACGAGCGGGCGGACTTGCGCCTTCCCGTTTACCGTAGGGACTGCCGCTGCGGGCTGGACTGGATGAACGCTCGCCGCGATCCGGGGCCGGTCCGCGCGCGCGTTCGCGACTCACGCCACCGCCATCGCCTGCACCGGCATCGCGGCGCACATAGGGTTTGCGCGCGCCGCCCGCACCGGCTCCGCCGTCATCGCGACGTGCGTACGGCTTGCGCTCTCCGGCACTGCTCGAACTTCCGGCCTCGCGTCGCGCATAGGGCTTACGCTCGCCGGCGCCGCTCGAACTTCCGGCCTCGCGTCGTGCATAGGGCTTGCGCTCGCCGACGCCGGCAAAGGTGCCACCTTCGCGACGTGGATAGGCCTTGCGCTCGCTGGCCGGACCACTGCGTTCACCCGCGCTGGCAAAGCTTCCGGTCTCACGACGCGCGTAGGGTTTACGATCGGCAGAAGGCGCCACATCGCCGGATTCACGGCGTGCAGGGGGTTTGCGTTCGAGGCGCTCGGCGCTGGCCCCGAACACGCTGGTTTCGCGGCGCGGGCGTGGTTTGCCGCTGCTGCGCGCGGGGCCGGACTCGGCGGCATCGCGACGCACATACGGCGCGCGGCCGGCAGCGCCTGCTGGTGCCTCGCGACGGGCATAGGGTCGGCGCTCGCCAGCGCCCTCCTCGTTGCGCTCATCGGCGGCATCGCGACGTGCATAGGGATTGCGCGGTCCGGCCGAGAATCCGGCCGCGCCGCGTTGCGGATAGGGCTTGCGCTCGCCGCGCTCGGCGCCCGGCTCGCGACGCGCATAGGGTTTGCGCTCGCCGGCGCCTTCGCCGCGTGGCGCACGCGGGCCAGCACTGCCACGGTCCAGATCGGAGCGACGCGGCGGTGCATCTCCGCGCGGCAAACGCGGGCGCGCGGGCGCGGCACGATCGCCGGGTAGATGGATTTTCGGCTTCTGGATATTGCGCTTGAACAACGTGGCGGTATGGCCGACACGCTGGACGAGCTCGGCGCCAGAGGACTTCATCAGCTCGACGATCAGGTTCTCGCGATCGGCGCGCTCATCGGCCTGGACCCGGATCTTGACCAGCTCGTGGCGTGCCAGGTTCTGCTGCAACTCATCGACCAGGGTCTGGCTGACGCCTTGTTTGCCGACCATCACGATCGGATTGAGGGTGTGCGCCAGTCCGCGCAGATAGCGGATCTGTTCCTTGTCGATGGCCATGATCTAGTCCGTAATGAAGTGTCGTGCAGGGTATCATGAGCGTCCCCGAGTCCAGGCTGAAGATCCAGTGGCAGCACGTAGCAAATCCAGCCAGAACTGGCTGAAGGAACATTTCAACGACCCCTACGTCAAGAAGGCGCAGAGTGAGGGCCTGCGTTCGCGCGCGGCGTACAAGCTTGAGGAGCTGATCGAGCGCGGCCACTTCCTGAAGCCGGGCATGGTCGCGGTCGACCTTGGCGCAGCGCCTGGCGGCTGGTCGCAAATGCTCACCCGTGAGCTGGGTTCACGCGGCAGTGTGTATGCGCTCGATATCCTCGAAATGCCCAGCATCCCCGGGGTGACCTTCCTGTGCGGGGATTTTCGTGAAGACGCCGTGCTACAAGCGTTCGAGGCTCTGGTCGGCGCTGAGGCGGTCGATCTTGTGTTGTCGGATATGGCCCCCAATATGAGTGGGGTAAGCACGGTTGATCAGCCGCGCTCGATGGAACTGGCCGAACTCGCTCGCGATTTTGCCGAAGCCCATCTAAAGCCGGGTGGCACGTTTCTTGTAAAGGTGTTTCAAGGTTCCGGGTTCGACGATTACCTTAAAGACTTGCGCACGCGCTATACCAAGGTCACGATGCGCAAACCCAAAGCCTCGCGGCTACGCAGCCCCGAGGTCTATGCATTGGCAACCGGATTCAAGGCCATCGGCCGAAGTCTCCCAAGCCGCTGAAAGGAAGAATGAAGTGCTGAACGACTGGACCAAGCAGATACTGGTATGGGCGGTGATCCTGGTGATCCTGCTCAGCGTTTTTCATTCGCTGAGCGGAGGCTCGCGTGGCGGGGTCGAACTGCCGTACTCCGACTTCCTGCGTGAAGTACGCAGCGACAACGTGCAAAACGTCGAGATCTCGGCCGATGGCGGCACGATCGTGGGCAAGAAGAAGGGTGGCGGTGATTTTGTCACCAGCGCGCCCCTCGATTTCAAGCTGATCGATGACCTGATCGCTCACCGTGTCGAGGTCGTGCAGAAGCCCAAGGAAGGCACCAATATCCTGGTGACCATCCTGGTCAATGCCTTGCCGATCCTGCTGTTCCTGGGCGTATTCATCTATTTCATGCGCCAGATGCAGTCGGGCGGTGGCGGCAAGGGCGCGATGAGCTTCGGCCGCTCGCGTGCGCGCCTGCAGGGCGAAGACCAGGTCAAGATCACCTTCGCTGACGTCGCTGGTGTCGACGAGGCCAAGGAAGAAGTCCAGGAGCTGGTCGAGTTCCTCCGCGATCCCGGCAAATTCCAGCGCCTGGGTGGGCGGATTCCGCGCGGCGTGCTGATGGTCGGCTCGCCCGGTACCGGCAAGACCCTACTCGCCAAGGCCATTGCCGGCGAAGCCAAGGTGCCATTCTTCACAATTTCCGGTTCCGACTTTGTCGAGATGTTCGTCGGCGTCGGTGCCAGCCGCGTGCGCGACATGTTCGAGCAGGCCAAGAAACACGCGCCCTGCATCATCTTCATCGACGAAATCGATGCGGTCGGGCGTCACCGTGGCGCTGGTCTCGGTGGCGGTCATGACGAACGCGAGCAGACCTTGAACCAGCTGCTGGTCGAGATGGACGGTTTTGAAGGCAATGAGGGCGTGATCATCATCGCCGCGACCAACCGCCCGGACGTGCTCGATCCGGCCCTGCTGCGCCCGGGTCGCTTCGATCGTCAGGTCGTGGTCCCCTTGCCCGACCTGCGTGGTCGCGAGCAGATCATCAAGGTGCACATGCGCAAGGTGCCGCTCGGTGAGGAAGTCGATCCGGGCAAGATCGCCCGCGGTACACCGGGTTTCTCGGGCGCCGATCTGGCCAATCTGGTCAATGAGGCGGCATTGTTTGCCGCACGCGAGAACGCCAAGGCGGTCCGCATGGAGCATTTCGAGCGCGCCAAGGACAAGATCCTCATGGGCTCGGAGCGCAAGTCCATGCTGATGAGCGAGGACGAGAAGAAACTCACTGCCTATCACGAGGCTGGCCATGCCATCGTCGGACGCCTGGTGCCGGATCACGATCCGGTCTACAAGGTTTCGATCATTCCGCGTGGGCGCGCACTCGGCGTCACCATGTATCTGCCCGAGAACGACCGTTACAGCCACAGCAAGCAGTTCCTCGAGAGCCGCCTGTGCAGTCTGTATGGCGGCCGTGTAGCCGAGGAACTGATCTTCGGAACCGATATGGTCACCACCGGTGCCTCCAACGATATCCACCGCGCAACCCAACTGGCGCGCAATATGGTCACCAAGTATGGCCTCTCCGCCGAACTCGGACCGATGGCCTACGCCGAGGAAGAGGAAGAGGTGTTCCTGGGTCGTTCAATGACCCAGACCAAGCACGTCTCCGAAGCAACGGCGCTGCGCATTGATGCCGAGGTACGCAAGCTGATCGACAACGCGTACGATCGGGCGACCAAGCTGATCCGTGCCAATCTGGACAAGATGCATGTGATGGCTGCCGCGCTGCTGCAGTGGGAAACCATTGATGCCGATCAGATCGACGCGATCATGAATGGCCGCGAGCCGGGCGCGCCCAAGGGTTGGACCGACAAGCCCGACAAGGGCAGCGGCGGTGCACCGAGCGCCGGCGCGCCGACGGTAGGCGGTCCCGCTACCCAGGCCTGACTCTGCTTGCAGGACGTGACGCAATCGGCCACCTTTCGGTGGCCGATTCTGTTTGGAGACCACGATGAATCTTGACGAACTGTTTGGAGTGGACACCACGCCCTCGCTCGACTGCGCAGGCAAGGCGCTGCTGCTGGATCGTCCCCGCATCATGGGCATCCTCAACGTGACCCCGGACTCGTTTTCTGACGGCGGCAAGTTTGTCGACCATGCAGCCGCCATCGCGCGGGCGCTGGTGATGGTCGATGAGGGCGCAGACCTGATCGATGTCGGCGGCGAGTCGACCCGGCCAGGTGCTGCCGAGGTGGCGCTGCAGCAGGAACTGGATCGCGTCATTCCGGTGATCGAGTCGCTGGCCAGTCGCGTGCAGGTTCCGATCTCAATCGACAGTCGCAAGCCCGAAGTAATGCGCGCCGCCGTGGCCGCAGGCGCGGGCATGATCAATGACGTCAATGCCCTGCGCGCCGAGGGCGCGATGGAAGCCGCAGCAGCGTTGAACGTGCCGGTTTGCCTGATGCACATGCAGGGCGAGCCCGCGCAGATGCAGGCCGCGCCGCACTACGAAGAAGTCGTCAACGAGGTCAAGCGCTTTCTTGCCGATCGCGTGTTCGCCGCGCAGATGGCCGGTATCGACAAGAAGCGGATTGTGCTCGATCCGGGCTTCGGCTTCGGCAAGCGACTTGAGCACAATCTGACCCTGCTGGCGCGGCTCGGCGAATTCGCCGAGCTCGGCCATCCGCTCCTGGTTGGGCTATCGCGCAAGCAGATGATCGGCACACTCACAGGGCGCGAAGCTCACGATCAACGCGTTACCGGTTCGGTGGCCGCGGCCCTGATCGCTGCGCAGCGCGGCGCGGCAATCCTGCGCGTGCATGATGTGGCGCAGACTGCCGATGCGCTCGCCGTACTGACCGCCTTGCTTCCCTATCGAAAGCTCCGATCTGCCAGCAAGGCCGCAGCGTTCGGCAGTGCGCGCTGGGAAGAGGATTGACGGCGCGCAGATACCGATGTCGCTCGCCAATAGCTGGCCGGCAAGACGGGCCAGACTCGGCTCCCGCCGGCAGCAATCAACCGGCGCCATGCACCTTGGTCGTCGCCTCCGTTTCTGGGACTTTCGGCGCCTTCCCAGCGCTTTCAACCTCCACAAGCTTTGCCTGCGAGGTGTCGATGTCGCCGGCTATTGCATTGAACTGCGCCAGGTCGGCGTCGAGCTGGAACGATACCTTGCCATCGCCGTCGATTTCCCAGCGACCCGCCGCGGACTCCATGTGCTGGAAAAGGCGGGCGATATGTCGGGCAAACTCTACCCGCGCCGCAACCACCGCCGATACCCTGCTGCGGGCAGCACCCAGTGTTCGGCTGAATCCTTCGCGCACACCCGTACGCGTCGCCTCGTTCATGCTGATGTCGGTGATTGACGCTGCGAAAGTCTGCGGGGTCTGGTCCAGATAGGCGAGATAGTCCACATTCTGCTGGGCAAACTCCTGGCAGAGACGCTCGCGCTGGCGCACATCGTTCACGCCTTTGAGATCGGCAAGATCCAGGACATCGGCTTCGATGAAAGTGTAGACCGCAGCGGCATAGGTCAACTCGCTTCTTGCGATTACCCGGCGTATCCCGCGCAACGCAAGCACCAGATCCTTATTGGGACCGCTGGCCAGGTGCCTGGTCGAAAGTTCCAGATTGCCCGCCAGGCGTTCGACGATGGCCTCGACCTGAGCTTGGCGCAGCGCTGGATTTTGTGCCTCCATGGTCAAGGCCGTCGCCTCGGCGTCCAGCGCCGGCTGCATCGCCACCGTCACGCCCACGGTACTCGTCTGATACTTGTAGAACAGCGCCTGACCACTCGCGAGCAGGAGCGCGACAATTGCAAAGGTCATCCGGCCGCCGGCCTCGCGGCGCCCATTCGCACTCCAGGCAATCCAGCCAAAAAACAGGGAGATCAGAAACACCACCAGGGCTACGCCCGCGATGTATCCGATGCGGTAGGTGGTGGGATCGCCCACCGTCGCCAGCCCGCCGGCAGCGAGGCCGCAGAGCAGACCCCAGACAATTGCCAGAGGCCCCAATGACAACGAGGGTGCGCCAACCGACCTGCTCATACTGATTGCTCCGTTTTCCCCATTTTGATCGACCAGGGTGGGCCAGGGCAATCAGCGGCGATGGGTTGGCAAAGCCCGACCCTACTCCAGCTGGCAGTAGGGTCGGACGAGACGACTAGAGCTTCAGCCCCGCATAGCGCAGTTCGATCACGCTTTGCGCCGACTGGTCGAGCAAGGTCAATTCGCGCACCTCGAACGGTGCACCCACGCCGGCGGCTTTCATGGTTGCGGCGTCGTAGACCAGATCGAGTGTTTGCGTGCCGGCCGAGAGCACCGCTGCGGAATGCGCAACGGCGGCCGGACGCAGCGCGCCGGTTTTTGCGTCGATGCCGTACAGCGTGCCACGCAATTCATAGCGACCCTGTGCAGCCACTTCGGTCTGCAGCTTCACGCTGATCGCGCCGGTGCGACTGCGCGAACTGGAGCCAGTGCCCGCCAATCGCGCTCGCGGTGCGGCCGAGGCGATGGCGGTCTTGGCATCGCGCTGCACGGTGCCGGCTTGACCCGAGGCGAATGCATGGATTTCCCACAGGCCTGCGGCGACGCCGCTGAGACCATCGTGGATCGCATCGGCCACATAGCTCCCGTCTGGTTGCCGCTTGAAGCGAAGCTCGGACTGGTGTCCGCCAGGCGATGTGATCGAGCCTTCGATGGCATCGACCGTCTCGCCATCATTGAGGCGCGCGATGACACGCATCTTGCTGCCGTGCATGGCGATCAGTCGATCCGTGGTCAGCGTGAGTACCTCGCTGCTCTCGGGCTCGAACACATGGACCAGGTAATCCTGCTGGGCCTTGGGCAGGGCGATCGTGATCGCGCCGCTCCCTACTTCCGGTGTCAGCTTGAAGGCGACCGTGCCCTGCGGAAACGCTGCGCCGCTGGCATTGAGTTCAGCCACATTGGCTGCGTTGGCAAAGGCCTTGCCTCGCTCGAAGATCTGGCCCTGACTGCGGATCTCAACCGCGAACGGATCAAGCAGAGCTTGCTTGGCGGTGCCAATCGGGCTCAGCCGGACCACAGCGCCCGGACTCGTGGTGCGAATCACCAGCCCCTTGTCGAGGGTGCCGGCGCTCGCGGTAACCCAGTACTCGCGGCTCTCACGCACGAAGGGTTGCTGCGCCGTGATTACGCTATCGGCCGGTAGTGCCCAGGACATCCGCACCGGTGCGGTCTCCTGATGCACGCCGGGTAGCGCCGCAGCCTTGCTGCGCACCAAGGTGCTCGGAACGAGATCAAGTTCGGAAGACTGGAAGTTGAGCGCGGTGCTCGGTGCTCCGGCCTGCGCGGCAAAGCTCAAGGACAGCGCGAGCGCCATTGCCAACTTGTTGAATCGGTTCATGGTCAGCTCCTCAGATGTCGTTACGCAGGATGACGTCGAGCCCGAAGCAGTTGCGTCGGCTCTGGTTGTGATTGAGCGGTTCGGCGCCTGCCATGCGCTGCTTGTCCTGGAACCAGACGCGGCCGGCGGCCGACTGGCTGGTGCAATTGAGGAACCCATCTGAGCAGGCGTTGAGCCAGAGTTGAGTGGTCTCAAGCCCCAGGGTTTGCGCATAGCCGCCGCAGTAGCTGTCACCGTCCCAGATCGCCGAATCGACATCGGTGCCGACGACCGAATAGAAAGTCTTGGGCAGGGCAGGGCGCCCTGACGTGCCATACAGATTGTTGGCGTTATAAGTAGCCATCCAGCTGGTTTGCTGCATGCGCACTGCGTCGGATTTGTAGCCGAGCAGCCAGCCCAGCACTGACTCGAACACGTTACCGCTGATGACAGCATCCGCAAGCGGTGTGCCCGCCGACGAAGGGGCGAGGGCATTGACCCAGCGGATCTTGCTGATGATGTTCGGATAGCGACTGTCATAGGTCGGATTCGACATGATCCAGCGCATCACATTGCCGCCATTGGAGTGGGTGATGATCACCAGATCGGTGATGCCCTTGCTGCTGATGAAGCTGCTCAGCTGGCCAGCCAAACAGCCTGCCGCGCCCGAGGTCCACATGTACTGCTCGAAATCGCAGTTGATCACCGTGTAGTTGGCCTGGTTCGGCAGGCCCTGGCGGACCGAGTTGACCATGGCGCTGGTCCAGTAGTCGGCCAGGGCATTGGTCTGTTTTCCGGTTCCGTGTACGAATGCTACGCCAGTGTTGGCGGCAGCGCCCCAAGAAGCAAAGGCCAGCAGCAGGCCGGCAAAGAGATTGCGCACGTGATTCCCTCCCAAGAAATTCGTGGAATGCAGGTTGGCGCCGGCCGGTATCTTCCCTGTGGCGTGGTCGCGCCCGCATCATCTAGGCACCGGGTGCCGGCCCTCCCAGGAGGCGCGCGGTGCGGGACGGACTGTACACAAGTGTTTGCAGTTTGGCAAACGGTTGTATGAAACCTCCGTTTGTATGTGAGCAAGTGTTTGATACGAATAGCTTTGGTGATTTTTGGCAGGGCCAATGGTTCGTTGTAACAGAATCTTGCAATCGGCGTCATTCGGCCGACGAATGGCCTGCCGCTGGAGTCACTGAGCGGGCAGGATGTCCAGCGTCCGCAATCCGAACTGGACCCGCCATGACCCTGAGCTCAGCCAGCTTGCGCTTCTCTCCGGATGTATCGCCCGATCGCGGTGATGTGGTGCTGCTGCATGTGCTGGATTTTGTCACCGGCAAAGCCGAAGCCTGCGAAGCCGAGTGCCTGGACGAGGGCGAATGGCGCGCCATCCATTCCGGCCAGATTTTCGGATTCGGACGACGCGAAAAAGTGCTGATGGGCTGGACTCCGATCAACGCACAGCAGAACAGCAAGTACGCCGATCGACTGGGCTGAGCTGCATCGCTGCGTAGGAGCACCCACGGGGCGCGACCGCGGTCCCAATCCACAGCACGGGCCCGCATCGGGCCTCCCACAATGCATCGGGCCTCCTGCGGTTTGGTTGACCTGAGTCAATACCGCCTCGAACCCCACTTGGAACACTGTGCCACGAATGCTTTGGAGGCATCATGGCGCAGTCGCACACCTACAACGACAGAATTGTCCGCCAGTTCGCGGTAATGACCGTGGTCTGGGGCATCGTTGGCATGACGGTCGGAGTCCTGATCGCAGCTCAGCTGTATTGGCCAGCACTCAACTTTGATACCGCCTGGCTGAGCTACGGTCGACTGCGACCCCTGCACACCAATGCGGTGATTTTCGCGTTTGGTGGCAGCGGCATCTTCGCGACCAGCTATTACATCGTGCAACGCACCTGCCACGCCCGCTTGTTCTCGGATCGACTCGCCGCATTCACCTTCTGGGGCTGGAACCTGGTAATCGTGCTGGCGGCGATTACGTTGCCGCTCGGCCTGACCCAGGGCAAGGAATACGCCGAGCTTGAGTGGCCGATCGACATTCTGATCACCCTGGTCTGGGTCGCCTACGGCATTGTGTTCTTCGGCACCATCGTCAAGCGCCGGATCCGCCACATCTTCGTGGCGAACTGGTTCTTCGGCGCTTACATCATCACCATCGCGATCCTGCACATCTTCAACAATCTGGCTTTGCCGGTCACTCTGGGCAAGTCCTACAGCGTCTATACCGGCGCCGTCGACGCGATGGTGCAGTGGTGGTACGGCCACAACGCCGTCGGATTTTTCCTGACTGCGGCCTTCCTCGGAATGATGTACTACTTCATTCCCAAACAAGCCGAACGTCCGATCTATTCCTATCGACTCTCGGTCGTGCATTTCTGGGCCCTGATCTCGATCTACATGTGGGCCGGCCCGCATCATTTGCAGTACACCGCGTTGCCGGATTGGGCGCAATCTCTCGGCATGGTGTTCTCGCTGATCCTGCTCGCGCCTTCCTGGGGCGGAATGATCAACGGCATGATGACGATGAATGGCGCCTGGGACAAACTGCGTACCGATCCCATCCTGAAGTTCATGATCGTGTCGTTGTCGTTCTACGGCATGAGCACGTTCGAGGGGCCGATGATGTCGATCAAGACGGTCAACTCGCTGTCGCACTACACCGACTGGACCATAGGCCACGTGCATTCGGGCGCATTGGGCTGGGTAGCGATGATCACGGTCGGCTGCATCTACAGCCTGTTGCCGCGTGTGCTGAATCTCAAGTCGATGTACTCGACACGCCTGATCGAAGCGCATTTCTGGCTGCACACCCTCGGTGTTGTTCTGTACATCACGGCGATGTGGATTGCTGGCGTGATGCAGGGACTGATGTGGCGTGCCACCAGTGAGGATGGCACCCTGACCTACACCTTTGTCGAATCGTTGAAGGCGACTTACCCGTATTACCTGGCTCGGGTAGGCGGTGGCGTCGTAGTGCTCGCCGGCATGCTGATCATGGCCTGGAATGTCTACAAGACGCTGGCAATGGCCAAGGATGTAGCTCCGGTCGAAATTCCCCTGCGCGATGTCGCACTTGCCTGATCCGGAGCCCAAGTCATGAGCCATGAAAAGGTTGAAACCAATATCGGATTGATGGCTGTCCTGATTGCCATCGTGGTCGCGATCGGCGGACTCGTCGAAATCGTTCCGCTGATGTATCAGGCCCAGGTCGTGAAGCCGCTGCCCGGCATCACGCCGTATCCGGCCCTGCAGCTGGCCGGACGCGATGTCTATGTGCGCGAGGGTTGCTACAACTGCCACTCGCAAATGATCCGCACGCTGCGCTTCGAGACCGCGCGCTATGGTCACTACTCACTGGCCGGGGAGTCGGTGTATGACCGGCCATTCCAGTGGGGCAGCAAGCGCACAGGCCCCGATCTCGCGCGCGTTGGTGGTCGCTACAGCGACGACTGGCAGCGCCTGCATCTGATCAACCCACGTGCCGTCGTGCCCGAGTCGAACATGCCGGGCTTTCCATGGCTTGCCGAAACCGCGGTCGACGGTGAATTGGTGCGCACAAAGATCGAGCGCCTACGTATGCTCGGCGATCCATATTCGGAAGCCGACGTGCTCGGCGCCGAGGCTGCGGTCGCGGGAAAGACCGAGCTGGATGCCATGGTCGCCTATCTGCAGGGCTTGGGGAAATTCGGGCCCAAGCTTGATCCCACCGGCGCGAGCACGGTCAGTCATGAGGGAGTGAATCCATGAGCGGCGTACTTGCCGGCATCGCAACGGCGGTGCTGTTCATCAGCTTTCTGGGCGTGGTTGTCTGGGCGTGGAGCCGCAATCGCAAGGAAGATTTCGAACTTGCCGCACGACTGCCGCTCGAAGATGCTGCGCGCGACGTCGACCAGGAGCCGGCGTCATGAGTACGGGCTGGTCGATCTATATCGCAGTCGTTTCGATCATCAATGTGGTTGCCTGCCTTTGGCTGCTCTGGTGGACGGCGCGCCAGCGAGTCGAAGAAAAGACTGCGAGCGGAGGTCAGACCACGGGGCATGAATGGGATGGCATTCAGGAATTCAATACGCCGTTGCCGAAGTGGTGGTTGAACCTGTTCTATCTCACCATCGCGTTCGGGTTCGTCTATTTTACGCTCTATCCCGCGCTGGGAAACTATGCAGGTAGCCAGGGCTGGAGCTCGGCCCTGGAGCACGACGAACAGGCCGCCGCGGCCGACGCGATGATCCAGCCACTGTTCCGGGCTTTTGCCGACCAGTCGCTTGAACAGTTGACCCAGGACGAGACGGCGCTCCGACTTGGGCGTTCGGTGTTCGCCAACAACTGCGCTACTTGCCACGGGTCCGATGCCCATGGTGCGCAGGGCTTTCCCAATCTGACCGATCGCGATTGGCTCTGGGGCGGCCAGCCAGAAACCGTGCTGGCAAGCATTCTTGACGGGCGCAAGGGCGCGATGCCGGCACTCGAGGCAGTGATCGGGCCCGACATGGTGCCCGCGGTCGCTGTCTATGTGCAGGATCTTGCTGGCATGAAGGCAGACACGCAGTTGGTCGCCAAGGGCAGGCCGGTGTTCAGCACCTTGTGCGCTGCCTGTCACGGCGCTGAGGGCAAGGGCAATCAGGCTCTGGGTGCGCCCAATCTTACCGATGATGTCTGGCTGTATGGCGCCGATTTCCAAAGCATCAGCCAGAGCATACGTGCCGGCCGAAACGGAACGATGCCGGCGCATCGCGAGCTTATCGGTGTTGATCGTGCGCGGCTCGCCGCAGCATGGTTGTTGTCGCAACAGCCACAGTCGGCTGCGGAACAGGGTGGTCATTGACGTGACCCGGGAACAGGCGCCAGACGCGGCAAGTCGGCAGGGCCGGGCAGCGGCTGGATCCACGCCGATTGCGCTCGCACAACGGCTTGGGGCCATTCTGTGGCCTTCGTTTTTTGCTGCTGGCGTGGCAACCAGCGTGTTCTTCGCCTTTGTTGATCCGCTTGAACTGGCCCACATTACGTTCCCGCGTTTGGGCATCAGTCGGGAACTGGGCTACACACTCGGCTTCTTCATGTTCTGGCTGTGCACCGCATCAAGCAGCTTGTTCACCTGGATACTGCTGTTGCCGGCCGGTCGGATCAACAATCCCGGCGAACCGCAGTGAAGGGCCGGCGTATCGACTTGAAGCTGGTCGACGCCGGAGCGATGTATGCCAGCGAAGCCAAAATACATCCACGCGAGACCGATGGGCCCTTGCAGCGTCTGCGCATCGCCGCCGTGTTCTGGCTGCTCGGCATGTTCTACGCGTTTCCCTGGTTCAACTGGGAAGGTCGCCAGATGGTGCTGTTCGATCTGCCGGCGCGCAAGTTCTATGTGTTTGGTATGACTTTCTGGCCACAGGACTTTTTCTATCTGGCCATGCTGCTGATGATCGCGGCCTTCGCCTTGTTTTTCTTTACCGCACTGGCCGGTCGGTTGTGGTGTGGCTACGCCTGTCCCCAGACCGTGTGGACCGAAGTGTTTCTGTGGATCGAGCGCTGGACCGAGGGGCCGCGTAATCGCCGGATCAAGTTGGATGCGGCGCCATGGTCGCGCCAGAAACTGGTGCGCAAATCGTCCAAACAATTCCTATGGATCAGCTTTGCCTTGTGGACGGGTTTGACCTTTGTCGGATTCTTTACGCCGATCCGCGCGCTTGCCGCCGACGTGGTGCATCTGCAGATTGGCGGCTGGGCACTGTTCTGGATACTGTTTTATGCCCTTGCGACGTATGGCAATGCCGGGTTTCTGCGCGAGCAAGTGTGCAAATACATGTGCCCCTACGCGCGCTTCCAGGGTGCGATGTTCGATCGCGATACCCTGATCATTGCTTACGATGAGCAACGGGGTGAGGTGCGCGGCCCTCGGTCCAAGGCAGTGCCGAGTGTGCTCGCTGTGGCGAATGCGGTGGCGAGCACGGCGACGTCCAATCTGACCGCCCGATCCGAGCTTGCGCCCGCGCGGCCCGAGCTGGGTGACTGCGTCGATTGCACGATCTGTGTACAGGTCTGTCCGACCGGAATCGATATCCGGGATGGGCTGCAATTCGAGTGCATCGCCTGCGGTGCCTGTATCGACGCCTGCAACACCGTAATGGACAAGATGGGCTATCCGGAAGGCCTGATCCGCTACTCCACCCTCAACGGAATGCAAGGCAAGCCCAGTCGCATCCTGCGACCGCGCATCGTCGTCTACGCGGCCATTCTCAGTCTGTTGATCGGCAGCTTCGCATGGGCGGTGACGCATCGCGTCCCGTTGATCGTCGATGTGCTGCGCGATCGCAATGCGCTCTACCGCGTGGCGCACGAAGGGGATATCGAGAATGCCTACACGCTCAAGATCATGAACAAGGACCACGTTGCGCATCGCTATACCGTCACGGTGAAGTCGGAGCTGTTGCTGGCCATTGCCGCTGGCCAGGAGGAGATCGAAGTGGCCGCCGGTGTCGTGGTCGAGTCACCACTGACCTTGCGCGCTGCAGCACAGGCGTCAGCTGGATTGCATGACGTCCAGATTGAGGTGCGCAGTCGGACCAACCCGGACGTTCGCTACGTGCAAAAGGCCAGCTTCTTCGGGCCCGCACAATGAACGTTCGACCGCCGCACCAGACCGAGGTCGCGTTGCCATGGTACCGATCACTGATGCTCTGGTTTGCGCTGTCCCTGCCTGCGCTGACGGTAGTGGCAGGCGTCGCGACCTATCAGCTTGCCGCTGCGGGCAGCAGCGATTCCGAGCCGGACATCGTGCGGCGTGTTGCCCAGGTACAGACACGCGATCTCGCGGCAGATGAGCAGGCGGGTTCGCTCGATCTGCAGGCGGAGCTGATACTCGATCGGAATCGGCGTCACTACGTTCTGTGGATGCAAGCCGACCCCGCGCCGCCGAGCTTGAGTCTGCAGCTTCGTCACGCCACGCTGGCGCGCAACGACCAGAAAGTGATGCTCGAGCGCCAGCCCGATGGCAGCTGGAGTGGTTCGGCCAAAGTGCCGCAGATCGGCGTACGCACCATCGTGCTGATGCCTGATTCGGGTGCCTGGCGGCTGGTCGGCGCACTGGATCCGGAAATCGGTCGTGCGCGTTTGCATCCGTTGTTTGCCGATGAGCACGAATAGCGTGAACCCGAACTGCTACCACTGCGCGAGCGCCTTGGACGCGCGTGCCGTGGTCGCGCGACTGGCTGGCGTTGAGCAGAACTTTTGCTGCGCCGGGTGTCTCGCTGCCGCACAATGGTTGTACGAGGGTGGTCTCGGCGACTTTTATCGTTTGCGCAGCGCGCCCTCGCTGGCACTGGCCGATGCCGCGGAGCCCGACTATCGCGCCTGGGACAGCCCGGCCTTCTACGCCTTGTATGTGCGCCCCGCATCAACAACGGATGCATCGGATTGCATCCGCGAGGTCGACATCGCACTGGATGGCCTGCGTTGCGCGGCCTGCGCCTGGCTGATTCCGCGCCTTGGCCAGGGCATCGACGGCGTGCTCGATCTGCAGTTGAACACCGCCACCGGCCGCGCCCGTCTACGCTGGGACCCGTCCCGCGTGGCGCTATCCGTTGTGCTGGGCAAGCTTGCACAGTATGGCTACTTCGCCCGCGTTGCCGCGCAGGGCAATGACCAACAGCGCGCCGAGCGGCGCAGTGCGCTCAAGCGTATCGCGGTTGCAGGAATTGCTGCGATGCAGGCGATGATGATGAGTGAGGCCTTGTATTTCGGCGGCGATGCACTCGAGCATGGAACGCGCGACTTTTTGCGTTGGATGGCATTGCTGATGAGCACGCCGGTCGTGTTCTGGTCAGCCGCAACCTTTTTTCGTGGCGCCTGGCTGGAGCTTCGCCTGCACCGTCCGGGCATGGACGTGCTGGTTGCGCTGTCCGTTGGCCTGGCCTACGGCACCAGTGTGATCGAGACGTTACGCGGCGGCCCAGTCGTCTACTTCGACGCAGCGGTAATGTTCGTTTTTTTCCTTCTGGTCGCCCGCTACATCGAATCCTCGGGCCGTATCCGTGCGCAGGCAGCTATCAGCCGCGCGCAGTCGCTACCAGCAACCGCGACCCGGATCACGCCGGAAGGACCCGTCGAGGTGAGTCTGCTTGAAGTCAGCGTCGGCGATCTGCTGCAGGTCGCGGTCGGGCAGAATGTTCCAGTGGACGGTCGGCTTGAGCAGGCTGTCGCCGAAATCGATGAGAGCCTGCTCACCGGCGAACCGCGTCCGCAATTGCGTCGATCGGGGGAACAACTTCTGGCTGGCAGTCTCGTGCTTGGATCATCGCTGCAGATCCGGGTTACTGCGATTGGCGCGGCGACCTGGTTGGCGCAACTGGAATCCCTGGTCGGGCGAGCCCAGCAGGCGCGACCCGCCCTGCAGCAACGCGCGCAGCTGTGGGCGGGACGCTTTGTCATCGCGATGATCGCACTGGCCGCACTGGCCGCCCTGGTCTGGTGGCAGATCGACACCAGTAAAGCGTTACCGGTGGCGCTGGCGGTGTTGGCGGCGGCCTGTCCGTGTGCGTTCGCCCTGGCCATCCCGGCCACGCAGGCTGCGGCACAGGCAGTGCTCGCACGCAGCGGCGTTCTGGTGGTGCATGCAGATGCCTTGGAACGCGCGGCCCGCGTCCAGCGTGTCGTGTTCGACAAGACCGGGACCATCAGCTGCGGTAAGGCACAGCTTGGCGCTATCGAGGTATTGGACCGTACCAAGTCGATGTCCGAGTGCAGCGAAATTGCCGCGGCGCTTGAGCGCGGCCATCGACATCCGCTGGCGCAGGCGTTTCGTCAGCACGACCGCGGCGCGCCGGTCGAGGAGGTGCGCTCGCACGTGGGTGATGGCGTCTCCGGTGCAGTTGACGGTGTCCGCTACCGACTCGGACGCCGCGGCTTTGTCGAAGGCTTGGGCGCGATAGATGACGGCCGTGTCTGGTTGGCCAGTGCCGAACGACTGCTCGCGGCATTCGAATTGCGCGATGCGCTTCGGCCCGATGCGGCTGAAAGTGTCGCGCAGTTGAAACTGCATGGAATCGACAGCCTGGTGCTCTCGGGTGACGCCACTGCTGCGGTGCGCGGCGTGGCCGAACGGCTGGCGATCCGGCGTGCCCACGGCGACCTTCGCCCCGCACAGAAGCTTGCCTTGCTGCAGGCCGAGCAGCGCAACGGGCACTGCGTCGCCATGGTGGGTGATGGTGTGAACGATGCGCCGGTTCTGGCTGCGGCGGACCTCGCCGTGGTGATGGGCGAGGGCGCCGCGCTTGCGCAGCGCAATGCCGATATCCTGCTGTTGCGTCCTGCGTTGATCCTGGTACCGCAGACACTGGCAGTAGCGCGCCGCGCACAGGGCATCATCCGGCAGAATCTCGCCTGGTCGCTGGCCTACCATGTCCTGATGCTGCCCGCCGCACTTTCAGGGTTCATGCCGCCCTGGCTGGCCGCCGTTGGGATGTCGCTGTCATCGGCGCTGGTCAGTCTAAACGCAGCACGCTTGCTGCGTGGCCTACCCGCCGTTCCCGCGAATACTTCCCCGGCGGTTGCCGTGGCGGTCGAAGCATGAATGCGCTCTTCATACTCATTCCGGCAACCGTGCTGCTCATTGGCATCGCACTCTGGGCGTTCTTCTGGGCCATCGATGCCGGCCAGTTTGATGATCTGGATACACCGGGACTGGAAATTCTTGAAAAGGATCGCCCGGGCACTCGGCCGGATGGCGAGGAGTCCGGACGATGAGTGCTGTTCTGGCATCCATTGTCGCCGCCCTGCTTGTTGGCCTTGCTGGCGGAGCGCATTGTGCCGTGATGTGCGGAGGCATTTCGTCCGCCATGGTCGCCGGTCGCACTGGCCTGCAGCCGGTGCCGGTCGCCTTGCTGGCCCAGCTAGGTCGGATTTCCAGCTACATGCTGGCCGGCATCATCGTGGCCGGCGTGGGTGACCAGATTGTCCCGCGACTGGCTGGCGCGAACACCGGTATCGTGATCGGCACGCTCCTGGGTCTGGCCTGGATCGGTATTGCATTTCACCTGCTCGGCTGGCACCTGGCCGCTCAGCCGCTGGCAAAAATCAGCAGCGCATTCTGGCGACTGTTGCAGCCGCTGACGCGACGCGTCTGGCCAATCAATAGCCCGCTGCGTGCCTTGGCCGCCGGTGCGCTGTGGGGCTGGCTGCCGTGCGGAATGTCCTATGCCATGCTGGCCGTCGCCGCCGCGACCGCCGCGCCCCTGCATGCGGCTCTGCTGATGCTCGCATTCGGCGTCGGCACGATGCCCGGCACCCTGTTGCCGGCGCTCGCTGCCGCTCGACTTCAACGGATTGCATTGCTGTCGCGTTATCGTCCGCTGGTCGCGCTGATGACGCTGTCGATGGGCGCCGTGATCGCCGTGGCGCCCTGGTTCTTGCAGCATCGGCACGCGCACACCGACGCGACGGCGCAACGCGCCGATGCGTCTGCCGGCGAGCATGCGCATCACTGATTGCCGGTAGCTGCACCGGCTGCCCGGCAACATCGACTGAGGCGCATTGGCGCTCTTGCTTCCAGAACACGCCAAGCGCGTCTGCGCGAAGGCTGCGTCGTATGCGCAGCGCGCGCTCAGGATCACTACAGGCTTGATCCTTGTCCCGCGACCTCAACAACCCAGCGTGGTGTCGGCAGGCCATGCTGGCGTGCCAATTCGTCGCAGCGAGCACGCAAGTCTGGATTGGGCAGATGCTGCACCACGAACGGTGTCTCTATGGGCGCATCGATCCAGGGCTGCACCGCCGCGCGCATCAGTACGCGTGCCGCAGGGTCGTTGCGTCCCGGCTCTCGAGCCTGCAGCCGAGTACCTGCGCCATAGAGTGCCTTTGCGCCAGCGGACGAGGCCAGCAGTCCTGACAGGGCGCTGCTGTGGCGCAGTTCGTCGGTGCCGAGTGCCGCGTCAACCATGTCGCCGCGGTGATTGGCCAGAAGGGCGAGCCGCGGATGCGGCATCAGTGCCGTAATCCGGCCTGCTCGGCTGTAAGGCCGCTGGTTGTGCCGCCATTCGCTCGGCTCTGCGCGAATTACGCTCGGTTCAAGTATTCCCGCGAACAGGGGAATAGCGTCGATACCCTTCTGAGCGCGATAGTCGCTGATTCCGCGCCAGCATCCCTCATGGATCGCCGCGGCGATGCTTCCGGCCTGCGTCCGCGCAGCCTCGCTGTCGTAGCTCAGTCCGAGTGCGGCCAGCGCATCGGCGACGCCAAGCATGCCGATATGCGCACCCTCGCCTCGGCCACCGCGGTCGGTATCAAGTCGAATACTGTCGCAGAGGAAGCGGGCCGCAAGGCGCGCCACGTCGATCAGACCTTCCCGATCGAGGCGCGCCGGCGCGCCGCGTGCCTCGATGACGAATGCGGCTGCATTGATGATGGTGGCGCGCGCTCCGCTGGTGCTCGAGTCCCCGGTTCCGGCCCGGGCCAGGGTGCCTTCATCGGGCAGCATCTGCCACCGCCGCAGCGCCTGGCCGAAACGCAGCGACCATTCCGGCGCTTCCGCCTGCTCGGCTGTCGCCACTGCATTGGCGACGCGTGTCCAGGTGTCGTCGATCGTCCGATCGCGCAATCCATCGGGCGTGCGCCAACGAAACCATGCGTCCCAGGCTTCAACCGCAAGCGGATGAGCAAAGTGCGTCGCGCCAGTCACGTCAGTGCCAGGGAAGCTGTGGGATGAAACACGGTCATGTTGCGACTATCGCCGCTTCCGCAGCCAACGCCTTGATCAATGTCAATTCCGATGCGGGCCGCCACGGCTGTTACGTAGTGTTACCAAGCGTTGCCGTGACGACATTCGGTCGTTGCCGGCGCTGTCTAGTCTGTCTGTGTGAGGCCGATCGAGGCTGAGTCATCCAGGAGTTCAGAAATGGCAGCAGTACCGGTATTTGCTCATGTATCCGCCAGGCAGCAGTCGGCGACGAAAAGTGCTGACCGACAGGGGCGCTTCGACATCGAGGGACTGGGCGCAAGACTACGGCTGTTTCGCCGACGGGTCCGTGCCGGCGAGTCGCTGTTCCGACCGGGTCAATCGATGCATGCCCTGTATCTGGTACACGCAGGCTATTTCAAGTTGAGTGTGACCAGTGTCGATGGTCGCGAGAAACTCACAGGATTTCGCATGCGCGGTGATTTGCTGGGTCTCGACGCGCTCGGGGCTGACCTCTATGGTGCCGAAGCGGTGGCGCTCGACACCGGCGAAGTCTGGGTGTTGCCGACGGCGCAACTCGAGGAAATCTCCGGAAAGTCGCCGGGGTTCTCCGAACACATCACAGCGACACTGGCTGCCGAGATACGCCGGGACTGGACCTGGATGCTGAGCGTTGGCACGCTCTCAGCCGATCAGCGGGTGATCGCTTTTCTGCTCGATCTCTCGGATCGTCAGCGCGCGCTGGGATTCAGCGCGAGCCAGCTGATGCTGCGCATGACCCGCGCCGAGCTCGGCAACTTCCTGTCGCTGCAGCTGGAGACCGTAACGCGTGCATTGTCGCGGCTGGCGCTGGCCGAACTGATATCGGTCGATCGCCGTGAGATCCGGCTGATTGATCTCGAAGCACTGCGCCGTTCCTTGTCGGCGTCCTGCTGAGGATTGGCTAAGGCACAAAGCCGATTGATGGGGTTTTGGCGTCGATGCCATCCAGCTCTCGACGAATGCACGCAGCGAGATCCTCGATGCGGTAGGGCTTGCGCAGTAACTCAAGTGTCGCGCCCTGATCCGGGCGAACAGCCGATGCCTCGTGTTCGTAGCCCGAAGTCAGCAGAATCGGTAGGCCGGGTCTTAGCGCGCGAGCGGTGAAGCCCAGCTCGCGCCCGCTCATGCCGGCGCCGAGCGCCACATCCGAGAACAGCAGGTCGATTCCGCGATCGCGTTCAAGTTGTTCCAGTGCGGCGGCTGCATCGGCCACCGCCAGAACTTCATAGCCCAGCTTGCGCAGAAACGCTACCGCGATATCGCGCACCGCGGCTTCGTCCTCAACGACAAGAATCTTTTCGTGGCCGCCAAGGCTTGGCGAACGTTCGGCGATCGGTGCGGCCGGCGCCCTGTCGAAGGGCGCGACCGGCAGGTAGAGTTCGATCCGGGTTCCATAGCCGAGCCGGCTCTCGGCGCGCACCTGACCACCGCTCTGACGTGCAAACCCATAGACCATGCTCAGGCCCAGACCATTGCCCTTGCCGGCCGCCTTGGTAGTGAAAAATGGCACGAACGCGTGCGCCAATACCTCCGGTGTCATGCCGTGCCCGGTGTCACTGATGGTGAACAAGACATAGCGGCCGGGCACCAACTCCAACTGCGCGGCCTCATCTGCAACTTCGACCTCCTGGGCGCCGATACCCAGATTTCCGCCACGCGGCATGGCGTCGCGGGCGTTGAGCGAGAGATTGAGCAGGGCCGATTCGAGCTGGGACACATCGGCGTAGATCTCCGCGGTATTCGTTGCGCAGTCGATATCGAGCTTGACCAGATCGCCCAGCGTGCGCCGCAGCATCGTTCCGAGTTCTCCCAGCAATTGGCCAGGTTCGATCACGCTGGGCGTGAGTCGCTGGCGGCGGGCGAAGGCAAGCAGCTTGGCAGTCAATGCCGCGCCGCTGGCGACCGCACGCTGTGCACTGGCGATGAACTCCCTGCTGTCAGCAGCCTCGCCATGTTCGAGCTCCAGCAGCTGCAGATTGCCTGACACCACGGTGAGCAGGTTGTTGAAATCGTGCGCAATGCCACCGGTAAGCTGGCCGATTGCTTCCAACCGTTGTGCATGCGCGAGCTGCTCCTCGGTACGACGGCGCTGGATCAGCGAAGACAGCAGGTTGGCCACTGACTGCAGACAATGCAGGGCATCATGATCAAAGCTGGCCGGCCGCGACGACAGGGCAAGCAGTGCACCCATCGGGCGCTCACCATCCATCAGCGGTACCAGGATGCTGCTGCGGTGCCTGACATCCGTACTGCCCTGCGCACCGGCGCCGGCAGAATGAGGCGAGTGTTCCGTGATGATGGCTTGCGCGCCAGCCATCGCCTCGCTGAGACTGCGGCCGTCCTCGGTCCAGGGCATCTCCAGGTCCAGCGCAGCGTCAAGGCCGATCGCGGCACGTACGCCGAGTGCGCGTTTGGCGTGATCGAGCGAAAGGATCGCGACCGCATCGACGCCCAGCGTATCGGCCAGTTCTCCGGGCAGACTCGCGATCACCTCGTCCTCGGCAGTCGCTTCCAATCCGCGTTGCCCGACGCGGGCGACGAGCTTGTCGTAGCGTGCTCGTACGAGCAGCTGGCGGGCAAGCTGGGTCTCGGAGATGTCGCGTACCGATGCGAGGAAACGTTGGCCCTCCGCGGTGCGTATCGGTGCCAGCGCAATCTCGACCGGAAACTGGCCGCCATCCCGGCGTTGGCCGATCAGGGACTGCCCGCTGCTGCCCATCGGGCGCAGGCGTGGATTGGCCATGTAGCTGGCGCGTTGTGCATCGTGGCGGCCGCGCATAGCCGCGGGCATGAGGTCCTCGACGCGCAATCCCGCCAGACCTGTTTCGGTGTAACCAAACAGTTGCTCGGCCTGGGGATTGGCAAGCACGATGCGACCGTCGGCATCGACCACGAGCATGGCATCGGGAACCAGATTGAACAGCTCATCGAGCGTGGCGGCGCTCATCGTCGCTGCACCGGCGCGGAGAACAGATAGCCGACGCCGCGCACCGAGCGGATCAGCACCGGCTGGCTCGGATCGGGTTCGATCTTCTGGCGCAGGCGACCAACCTGGACATCGATGGCACGATCGAACGGGCCCGCCTCGCGACCATGCAGCCTTTGCATCAGCTGTTCGCGCGTAAGCACACGATTGGGTTGTTCGACGAGGGCGGCGAGCAGCTCGAATTCACCCGTCGTCAGCACGATCTCGCTGCCATCGGCGGCGAGCAGGCATCGTGCGTCGGGTTCGAGGCGCATGCCAGCGAAACTGAAACTGCGCAGTGGCGTCGACTCGGCAGCAACCGCGGTCACTGCGGGCTGGATTCTGCGCAGCACGCTGCGTGCACGGGCGAGCAATTCGCGCAGTTCGAACGGCTTGGCGACATAGTCGTCCGCGCCCACCTCCAGGCCGATGATGCGCTCCACCGGCTCGCCGCGCCCGCTGACAATAATGATCGCGCCATGCCAGTGTTCGCGCAGATAGCGGGCAAGGGTAAGTCCGTCCTCGCCGGGCAGGCCCAGATCGAGCAGCACCAGGTCGATTGACCCGCGTTCCAGCATCGCTCTTGCTTCGATCGCATCGCCGGCCTCGTAGATCAGGAACCCGTTGCGTTCGAAGTAGCGACGGACGATTTCGCGGATCGCGGCATCGTCGTCCACAATCAGCACCCGCGTTGGCTGCAGCGGATCGGTGCTGGTTGAAGTGGGCGCGGTCGGCATCGTGTTCCCTGGTTTCGCGGAACCCCATCGTACCGCGAACCCGAGCACGCACCTTCGGGGCCGCAACGCCCCGGTCTGATCAGTCCTTCGTTGGCAGGTCCGGGCCAGCCTGGGCACCTTGCGCCGCCAGCACCACGTGAACCTGATCCATGAACGCGGGGTCGGGCTTGCTTCCTAGTTGTTCGGTGCGCGCCAGTACCCGGCCATCCGCATCCAGCAGAACGAGTGCACTGGTGTGGTTGAACTCGCCGTCATTGAGTTCGCGATAGCGAACGCCGAGCAGGGCAGCCACGCGACGCACGCTGTCCTTGCCGGTTTGTGCCAGCGTCCAGCGATGGCTGTCGAGCTTGCGCTGGTCCGCGGTCGCTCTGAGCACGGCGGGTGTGTCCCGGACCGGGTCCATACTGATCAGCAGCATGCGCATTGCCGCGCGCTCGTCCGGCCCCAACTCATGATTGACCGCCTTGGCGCTGTCGATGATCAAAGGGCAGACGTATCGACAGGAGGTGTAGAACATCGCGACCAGTTGCGGCGTGCCGCGACGTGAGGCCAGCGCAAATTCCTGACCATCCTGATCGATGAAGACGTCGCGCAGTTGGTACACCGAATTCTCGGGCAGCACATCGGCTGCATTCACGGTCGGGCCGAGCAGCAAGCCGAGCAGGAGTAGAACGATTCTCATGGTGTTTCCCCGGTGGCCGTCCGTGCGCAGCGGAAGCCGAGGTTGGAGGTCACATGCGCGCCCTCCATGCTCGACAGCAGGGCCACGCGCATCAGCACGGCATAGTTTTCGCGGTCATCCATGGCGATCGCACCGGCGCCGCAGAATTGCAGGCGGTCCTGTTCGTTCTGGGTGCGGTTGTCGGCGGAAACCAGCATCGAGGCATAGTCCTCGGTCCATTCCCAGACCAGGCCATGCAGGTCCTGTACGCCGTAAACGTTGGCCGGTGACTTGCCGACGAGGTCGATCGCCTGATTGGATGGCTTGGAATACCAGGACAGGATATGTGTTCGCCAGGCTGGGTCCGCGCGCGCATCGCGACGGGTCTCGTCGGCTGCCGCGGCGTATTCCCATTCATTCCAGGTCGGCAAGCGGGCACCATCGGCCTCGCAGTAGGCTGAGGCGGCAAACCAGCTGACCTGCACGACCGGCTGGTCGGGCAGGGCGGAACTGCCGAGATCCAGCACTCCGGCCCAATGTGAGAGATAGCGTGCTTCGGCGAACACGCTGGGCACATTCGGCCGCTGCCATTCTGGATGACGGCGGACGAAATCAAGAAACTCGGCATTGGTCACCGGCTGCTTCATCAATTCGAATGCCGCGAGCTGAACACTGCCGCCGGTATCTTCGTAGGCAAGCACACTCTTGTAGATGCCGCCGGGCAATCCGACATAGCCGCCGCTGGCCGTGCCCAGGGCGGGCAGAATCAACAAGGCCAGCGGCAGCAGACGCATCTCATCGTCCTCAGTGCGCCGCGCCGTCAGGACGTGGCGTGCTGGCACGCACCCGGGCGACATCGGCTGCCGATATCCGGCCGCCAGCGTTGCCCCAACTATTGAACGTGTAGGTCAGGATATTGGCGATCTCGTCGTCGTTGAGCTGACTCATCGGTGGCATCACCGAGTTGTAGCTTGCGCCGTTGACGGTCACTGGACCGGTCAGGCCATTCAGGACGATGGCGATTGCCCGGTCCTTGTCGGCGTTGAGAAAGTCCGATTTCGCCAGCGGCGGAAAGACATTCGCGAGACCCTCGCCATTGCCCTGATGGCAGGTCGAGCAGGTGCCGGCGAACAGGGCCTCACCCGACTTGACCTGTTGTTCCTGCGTCAGTGCGCCGGATGCCGCGGCCTCTGCAGCCGCTGCCACCGGAGCAGCGCTTGCTGCCTTGTCGCCGAGATAGACACTGTCAATTTCCTTGCCCGAGTAGATTGCCTTGTTCTCGGGTCCTTCGAATTTCATCATGCCGAGCGCGCCCTTGTTGAAAGCACGAAACAGGGCATGGTCGACGATGACACTGGTGCCGGGGACTTCTGCACGGAATTCGACCATCGCTGATCCGCCCGCAGGCACCATCGTCGTCTGCACGTTTTCCTGGAACTTGGTGCCACCCTCGAACCAGACCTTGTCGAAGATCTCGCCGATCACATGGAAACTTGAGCTGAGGTTCGGCCCGCCGTTGCCGACATAGAGTCGAATCGTTTCACCGACCTTCGCCGGCAACGCGTTGTCGCCAAGCAGGGCGCCTTCCGAGCCATTGAACAGCACGTAAGTCGCGTTCTCTTCGATGGCCTTCTGCATGTCGAACGGCTGCAAGCCCTTTTCGCGATACTTGCCGACGGTGTAGAAGTCGCCCTGCATCACGTAATACTCCTTGTCGACCGCAGGCAGCCCTTGGGGCGGCTCAACCAGGATCAGGCCATACATGCCATTGGCCACATGCATACCGACCGGCGCCGTCGCGCAGTGATAGACATAGAGGCCGGCATTGAGTGCCTTGAAGGTGAATTGCGAGCTGTGTCCCGGTGCGGTGAAGCTCGATGCGGCGCCGCCGCCTGGGCCGGTCACGGCATGCAGGTCGATATTGTGCGGCATCTTGGAGTCGGGATGATTGTTCAGATGGAACTCGACCGTATCGCCCTGGCGCACGCGGATGAAACTGCCCGGTACGGTGCCACCGAAGGTCCAAAAGGTATATTTGACGCCTTCGCTGATTTCCTTCTCGATCTCACGCACTTCCAGATTCACAACGACCTTGGCGGGCTGCTTGCGGCCGGTCGGCGGTGGTACCGCGGGTGGGCTGGTCAGGATGGCTTCGATCGGTTCGCCAACGGGTGGACCGAAGTCGCCCTTTGCAGAACCTCCTGTGTCTTCGATCGGCGCGATGGTCGCCGCGACGGTCGGCGCGTCCTGCTGACAGGCACCGAGGGCGAGCATCATGGCGATTACCAGCAGTCTTGGCGATTGCGTTTTCATAAGGCCTCGTGGGTGGAGTGATTTCATGAGTCCACATTGCGCCCACGCGTCGGCGCCCACCTTGATCTGAGTCAATCAAGCGTCAGTTCTTTGTGATCGGTGGTTGCCGGGCTCAGCGGAACAGACCGAGCAGCGCGCCGAGCGGGTGATGCGCGCGGGCGACACTGAGCATGAACAGATAGGTGATAACCGCAGCGAAATAGCAGTACCGCTGCTTCTTCAGCGTGGTCGCGCGCTTGAGAGCCAGCGAGCCGAGTACAACATAGACAATCAGCAAGATGATTTTGAGCAACAACCAGCCATTGGCGAACATCGCGCTGGGCAGAATCGTAAGCAGCATCAGCGCCGCCGTCAGCAGAATCGTATCGATGCTGTAGCTGAGGTAGCGCAAGCCGGCTGCCATGCTCCAGCGCGAGCCGGCCAGCATCAGCAGACCGCGCAGGAAGAACAGCAGGCCGCTTGCCAGCACGGCGATGATATGGACCCATTTGATCTCGGCGTAGTACTCAATCATTGGCGGACGTTTCGCAGTATGGGTGTCATCCCGGCTGCCCGTCGCGGCGCGGTGTCAGATAGATCCACGACGAGCGGACGACCCAGGGCAGGAAGGCGAGTAGCCAGAGACAGCCGCCAACAATCTGCCAGATCAGCGCATCCTGGCGCAGCTCCGCGACAATCCGCACGACTGCCGCGACCTGGATGATAAGGAAGGCGAATTGCGCCGTGCGTCCAAATTCGAGTAGGCGTCCCGAGTGCCCCTGGGTTACCCGCGTTACCATGGCCACCAGGAGACTGCCGAAAAAACCGATGAACAGCGCATGTCCCGGTGCGCGGCCGAGCACAAAGGCGCCTTCCATGGCAAACCACGCACTCTGCAGGATATGCAGCATCAGGGCCAGCGGTAGCCAGGCATAGCCGAGAAAGAGCACGCGCAGAAGAATGGGAACGCCGGTACCGCGCGATCGTGGCCAGTTTCTCCACAACCAGAAGCCGGTCAGCACCAGCAGAGGCAGATCGACGATCCACAACCAGGCATAGCCATGGATCAGCTCAAGTCCAAGATGGGCGAGGCACAGGGGCCAGAACACTGCCAGCCAGCTCAGTGGTCGCCAGCCCTGATGTCCGGGCAGGGCGGCGCTGGCGAAGAAGGGGAACATGCGGTGCGCCACCGTCACATACATCGGAAGCAGCAGGCCGTATCCACCGAACTTGATCGCGGCAAACATCAGCCGCGCATCGTGCAGATAGAGATAGCTGATGGCGAGCATGAGACCGATCAGACCGAGTGTCAGCGCCGCTGCGCAACTGAGCGCGTGCCAGGTTGTTTGGCGTTCCTTTGACAGCAGACCGATCAGAAAGGCCAGTCCGGCGATCCAGCCGGCAAGCGTCTGGAACAGTCCGACCTGGAGCAAATGCGGATAGCCCCAGAGCCCGATCAAGGTAAGCAGCTGGCCGCCGAACAGTCCAATGCCGACCGGCAGATAGTGCCAGCGTGTCAGTGCCGGCAAGCCCATCCAGCGTGGAAACACGGTGAGCAGGAATCCGAACATGAAGGGCGGCAGCACCTGGTACTGCATTACGATCGCATGCGCCCATCCGGCTGGAATCGGCGGCTGCGGCATCCAGGCCAGTTGCAGTCGTGCGCTCACCAACCACAGTGTCCACCACAGCATGGCGAGCAGGATGTTGGCGGCGCCGATGAGAAACAGCAATCGGTGTGGCGCCGCGGCCAGTTGACGCAGGGACGGTAGCGTGTCGATTTCGCTTGCTGGGGTATTCATCTCGCTCACTTGTGTTGCGCCAGGCGACTGCGCACAATGCATGCTCGCATCGCGCGCAGTCGTTGCCGCATCAGATCACGCTGCTGGCGCCACCCGCTACCGTAATCGCTTCGGACCGTGGAGCGATCCACAGCCGCAGTACAAACCAGCCGAGTAGCAGGGCACCGATCGAGAAGATCGTATCGCCCGGCACCCGCATCCAGACCAGGACATCGACGATCGGACGGCCCATGAATTCGGCCGAACGGGCGTACCAGTAGCCGTGCTCCAACGCGGCGTTCAACTGCAGAAGTCCCAGTGGCAGCAAGGTGAGCGCGGCCATCAGGGCGAGGCCAATATTGAACGACCAGAAGCTCCGGCGCAGCATCGTAGTGTTCCAAAGCGCATGCGGTTTCAGTCCGCGCAGACAGAACAGCAGCAGGCCGATGCCGAGCATGCCGTAGACACCCATCAGCGCAGTATGGCCGTGCAGCGCGGTCAGGTTCAGGCCCTGCATGTAGTACAGCGCGAGCGGTGTATTGATCAAAAATCCGAACAGGCCCGCGCCGACCAGGTTCCAGAACGAGACCGCCAGGAAGAACATGATCGGCCACTTGTAACGCGACATCCAAGGCGTCGCTTGGCTGTGGCTCCAGTTCTCATAGGCTTCCATGCCGATGAAGGCGAGCGGCACCACTTCAAGCGCCGAGAACGACGCGCCGAGGGCGACCACGGCGGTGGTCGTGCCGGTGAAGTAAAGATGGTGGAAGGTACCGAGCACGCCACCGGCCATGAATATGATCGTGGCAAACAGCACGTTGACGGTAGCGCTGCGTGCTCGGACCAGGCCGAGTTTGACGAACAGGAAACTCATCACCGCGACGGCAAAGACCTCGAAGAAGCCTTCCACCCACAGATGCACGACCCACCAGCGCCAGTACTCGACCATCGACAGATGAGTGTGTTCGCCCCACATCAGACCGGCGCCGTAGAAGAGTCCGATGGCGATTGTGGACAGGAACAGCAATCCGACGATTGAACTCATTTCGTCGCGGCGGCGCAGCGAAGGCCACAGCGCCCGACCCATCAGCACCAGCCATAGCATCAGACCGACAAACAGGAATATCTGCCAGAAACGCCCGATATCGACGTACTCCCAGCCCTGATGACCGAACCAGAAATTGTTGGCCAGGCCGAGCTTCTGCATTACGGCAAACCACTGGCCAGTGAACGCGCCGACCACAATCAGCACCAGACAGACGAACAGGAAATTGACGCCCGCACGTTGATATTTTGGCTCGTAACCGGAGATTGCCGGTGCGATGTACAGACCAGTGCCGAGCCAGGCGGTTGCGATCCACAATACGGCGAGTTGCGTGTGCCAGCTGCGGGTCAGCGCATAAGGCAGGATGTCGGCAAGCTGGACGCCGTAGAACTCGCGGCCCTCGACCTGGAAATGCGCCGTCGTTGCACCGAGCAGAATCTGCACCAGGAAAAGCGCGATCACCAACCAGAAGTATTTCGCGGTTGCCTTCATCGATGGGGTGATCGTCAGCGCGCTCATGGGGTCCTGCGCGGGTGGCGGAGGCACGGGATCGCGGCCGTGATAGACAGCGTAATGCCAGCCGAGCAGGCCAATGCCCGCGATCATGAAGAGCACACTGAACACCGTCCACAGGAACGAACTCGGCGTTGCCGTATTGCCAGCCAGGGGTTCATAGGGCCAGTTGTTGGTATAGGTCGCGTCGCTGCCGGGACGTTCGCTCGAGGCGGCCCAGGCAGTCCAGAAAAAGAATGCGGTCAACTGCCGGCGATGCTCCGGCGTGTCGACGGTATTGTTTTTCATCGCATAGGTTTCGCGCAGCGCATCGGTGTCTGTCTCGTCGCCGAACAGGCTGATGTAATGCGCCGCTACTTCGGCAATGGCTTCTGCGCGCTCCTGATCAATCAGCAGATTGCCGGTCGCGGAATCATAGGTGTTGCGACGGATCGCTGGCTGCAACTCAGCCTGCAGCTTGGCTTGGTCGCCCTCGCCCAGCGCTGAATAGGACAGGCCATAGGCCCGTTGCGCACGCAGATCCAGTCTGGCCACGGTCTCGCGATGCAGCCAATCTGCGCTCCAATCCGGGGCGACCAGGGCGCCATGTCCCCAGATCGATCCCAGCTGCTGGCCGCCCATGCTCTGCCATACGGTGCGCCCGGTTTCGATATCGGCACGTGTGTAGACCACGGCGCCTTGATCGGTACGCACCGACTCTGGCATCGGCGGTGCCTCCCGATGGATTTCGCCGCCCATCCACAGCAACACCGCAAAGCTGGTGGCCAGCAAGGCCCCCAGCCAAACCCACAGTTTCCGCGTTTGATCCATGACCTCAATCCTCTTGGTAGACCAGGTCATGCTGGCTGCTGGGTGGCCGCAATGTGCTGACCCAGATCAAGGGAAGTGCTGATTCGTTCCGACATGCGTCGGGGCTCGGCGTGGTCAAGAGCCTGACCGTGCACCGGCGTAGGCCGCTCGCTGCCCAAGCGCTGGAGCGACGTTGTCTGCCCCGCTGATTGATAACCAGCGCGCAGACCGGCGAAATACGACCTCGTATGCAAAGACGAAGACATCGACCTTTCGATGTAAGAGCGGGGTTTGCCCCGCTGGTCTTGATCTTGAGCTTGCTTTCGGAGACAGAACAAAGGCAGGGGGCAAGGCCCGCTCTATGCAATCCCCTCGGGGACAAAAGCGAGAGCAAAGGCAGCGGGGCAAGCCCCGCTCTACAAAAAAACCAGGTTGGTCACGCGCTCGGAGTGGGCTGCGAATCAGGAGACCAGTGTCAGTCGCGCAGCACGCTGCGCGCGAGGGTCTGCAGACGCGGCAGATCATGGATCTCAAGCTCGCGGCGTTCGACAGTCAGCAGCCCATCGTCCTGGAATCGGCGCAGGACGCGACTGACGGTCTCCGCTGCCAGCCGCAGATAATTGGCCATGTCGGTGCGCGCCATCGTCAGACGGAACCGCGTCGGTGAAAAACCACGCGCCGAATAGCGCAACGAAAGCGATACCAGAAAGGCGGCCATGCGTTCGTCAGCTGAGTAGTCGCCAGCCAACAGAGCTGCTTTACCGATATCCATCGACAGCAGGCGAAACAACTGCGCCTGCAGGCCCGGCATGCGGCTGGCGAGCACCGCCATCTTGGGAAACGAGAACCGGCACAGCACAACCGTATCCAGCGCCAGCGCATTGCAGGGATAACGCGCATGGTGGATGGCATTGAGCCCGATCACCTCGCCCGGCAGAAAGAATCCGAGCACCTGCTCGCGGCCAGACTCATCCAGCACATAGGTCTTTACCGTACCGGCGCGCACCGCTGCAATCGCAGTGAAGGGGTCACCCTCGCGAAAAAGATGATCGCCTTCGTGGAAGGGGCCCATATGTTCGACCAGCACATGAAGTTCGCCGAGCGCCGCCTTGTCGTAGCCCTGCGACAGACAGGCTTCCGAGAACGCACAGGTGCTGCAGAAGTTCAGCTCATCGCCATCATCTGCGATTGCTGCCAGGCGTGGACGGCTTAGAGCGCGGTTCATCGCATAGTCTCACTCGACACGGTTAGATAGCCTTCGAGTAGCTTAGCGTCTGCGCAGCAGGTTGGTGAAGATAGCGATCGAAGCAGGCCGCGACATTGCGAACAAGGAGGCGGCCGGCTGCTGTGACGCGCAGGGTATCTTCGTCAATTTCGACCAGGCCGTCAGCGATCAGGGCGCCCAGACGAATCAGATCAGCGCGGAAGTAACTAGCGAACCCGATGCCATGACGCGCCTCCAGCGCGGCGATCCGAACCACGCCCTGGCACATCAATTGCTGTATCACCTCGGCGCGTACCAGGTCATCGGTAGACATGTTCATGCCGCGCCAGACCGGCAAGTGGCCGCTATCGATGGCTTGTTCCCAACCACGAAGATCGCGTGGATTCTGACTGTAGCTGTCACCGACATGGCTGATCGCGCTGACCCCGAGTCCAATCAGATCGGACTCGGCATGCGTCGTATAGCCCATGAAATTGCGATGCAGCGTGCCCCGTTGCTGGGCGATCGAGAGCTCATCTTCGGGCAGCGCAAAGTGATCCATGCCGATGTAGCAATAGCCGGCCGCGGTCAGCTTTTCGATCGCCAGCTGCAACAGGCCGAGCTTGTGTTCGGCATCGGGCAGCAGGGCCTCGTCGATCTGGCGCTGTGCCTTGAACATCTGCGGCAGGTGCGCATAGCTGTATACAGCCAGCCGATCAGGCCGGTTCTCGATCACGATGTCGAGCGTGCGACTGAATCCGAGACGGTTTTGTCCGGGTAGTCCATAGATCAGATCGATATTGATCGAGCGGAATCCCGACCGGCGACAGGCCGCCACGACATCCAGGGTCTGTTCGACCGACTGCACGCGATTGACCGCCGATTGCACGGTCGGATCGAAATCCTGCACGCCGAGACTGGCCCGGTTGAACCCCATGGCTCCCAGTGCGGAGATGTCGTCGGCACTGACAAAGCGTGGATCAAGCTCGATCGAGATGTCGCGGTCGGCACGGTCACTGAAGTGAAAGTGCTGGCGCAGGCATTCGACCAATTCGCCCAGCTGGCCGGTGCTGAAGAAATTCGGCGTGCCACCACCCAGATGCAGCTGCACCACATCGCGGTCGCGGTCGAACAGCGGAGCTACCAGACTGACCTCGCGGACCAGGCGTGACAGATAAGCCTCTGCCCGCGCCGTATCGCGGGTGATGATCCGGTTACAACCACAGTAGAAGCAGGGGCTCTGGCAGAACGGCATATGCGCATACAGCGACAGCCGACGCGGGATTGGATCGTCATTGCTGCGCCGCGCCACATCCCGAAACGCCTGCTCGTCGAACTCATCGCGAAACTGTGGCGCCGTCGGATACGAGGTATAGCGCGGCCCCTGCCGGTCATAACGGCGGAGCAACTCAGCGTCAAAGCGGGCAGTAGTTTCCATGCCTTCCAGCCTACGCACCTTGCTCCCGCATGGAATTGATCAGGGTCAAGCAATGCACAAACAGCCACTTTGACGATTTCCTGCAGGGCATCCCGTTGAATTGCCCTGCAGCACTGCGACCTGCACCAGGGCACTGCGGGGGCCCGCTCCATTGTTGAAAATGTGGAGTATTTGCTTCTGGCCACGTGCCACCCGCCGGCGCCGGCTGTGGGATCAAGGCCCGTGCTTCGCCACATGCGCCATGACCAAGGGGAGGGCGGCGACGGCGACTTCGGCGATGAGTTTGGCGAACACGAAGCCGATCGCCCAAGCGGACACTTCGCTGGTGATCAGTGTGCTGGCCAGTGCAAAGCTTGCTCCTGCGACGATCAGCATGGTCACAGCGGCCAGCGCGGATTCGGCAGGGGCGACGCGTGCCCTGCGCAGTACAAATTCGATGCCCTTGAAGCCGCCGATCACGGTGGCAAAAAAAGGCATGGCGAAAGGGATGCCACCCAGCAACAGGGTGAGATAGCGCGCCATTGCGTCGTGGCTGACGTTCGACAGAAACGGGCCGCCATGGCGCTTGTAGTGAATCAGGTCGCCGCTGGCGTGCAGCAGCGCGAGACCGAGTGTTGCCAGCAACGACCAATACAGGCCCGTGGCCACCCAGGCCTGCGTGCCAGCAAACAGGGCGAAGAAATCGCCATAGCCTTTCAGCACGGCCAGGGTGAGCGCATACGCGCCGCCGATCCAGACCAGTACGAAGCCGACAAGGGGTGCGGTCTCGCGCCAGGGCTTGGGCTGCTCGGACCAGTCCGCCCTGGGCACCAGGCGTTGCAATAGCCAGGCTATGGCAATCAGCAGCACGGTCTCGAGCATGACCAGGGCGATCAGATGAGCGGCGCGAAGGCGGCCACTGATCAGCAGCCACAGCACGACCGAATTGCTGGCCAATACCAGGCTGATATTGATCGCCGCCGTCAACCAACCCTGCGCGGGAAAGCGGCGCAGATAGATCAAGGCATCTTCGCGCGTCAGTGTGGACTTGCTATCGGTCATTGCGGCTCCGCTACCGGTTGATGGCAGACGACGACGGAACAGACGCGGCCAACGATACACTGGACGCCTTGCGCGCAACAGCTGGCCGGAACGCCTGCTGTGCTCCGCGGCCGGTTGTCCCGACTGGCGCGGTGCACATCGGAGTGATACTCCGGCGCGAGAGCGCGCTGCACTGCGTCGCTTGAATTTCGCGATGGATATCATTCGCCGATGAACAAACACCGTGTTCGAACTGACGTAACGGGCAGCCCTTTCCTGGTCGATATCGCGCTGGATGAAGGTCGGGCGGACAACGCCAACGTGCATCCATTCAATGTGCGCTCGATCATGCGCGGCCTGCCCTTGCGGTTGACAACGCCGGTGACCATGCTGGTCGGTGAGAACGGGGCAGGGAAGTCGACCTTGCTCGAAGCCGTCGCCTGGGCGCTCGGATTCAATCAGATTGGCGGTGATCGCGATCGCTCGTTCCAGGAAGGTGCAGACGGTCACGCCCTGGGTCGCGCCCTGCGACTGGGTTGGCGGCAGCGCGTGAGCGATGGCTATTTTCTTCGCGCTGAAACCTTTCATCAATGGATCGACTACATGGAGTCGATCAACGCGAGCTTCTCGCAATACGAAGGAGAATCGCTGCACCGCCGCTCGCATGGCGAGGCCTTCCTGGCCCTGTTCGAGGGTCGCTTCGAGGATGGCGTCTATCTGCTCGACGAGCCTGAAGCTGCGTTATCGCCTGATCGACAATTGACCTTCCTGGCGCAGTTGCATCAGATGGATCGCTCGCGCTGCGCGCAGTTCATCATTGCGACGCATTCACCCATCTTGCTCTGCTATCCCGGCGCCACGGTGCTGAAGGCCGACGACACCGGAATCCATGCGGTCGATGCGCGTGAGACCGAACACGTGCGCCTCACACGTGACTTCTTGAATGCACCGGAGCGCTACTTTC
>JAYSZM010000133.1:0-42106 GCA_043738015.1 Lysobacterales bacterium | reverse complement strand
AGCGCTGGGCATAGCCGCGGTCATCGTCCTGATAACTGCTGTCGCCGTGGCGTGCATAGCCGCGGTCACCGTAGGGGCTGCTGGTGGCGCAGGCGCTGAGGCCGATGGCAAGCGCGCTGGAAAGCAAGATTGCGAGTTTCATGAAGGTTCTCCTGGTGGATGTTGCCCTCTGTGTGGCGCAAGCCTCATGCCACCGTCATCGCGCTGGGGTGCTGTCATCAAGGCCTTGTATCCATTGGCTATTTACCTCGTCTCCGCGGCCGGCGCGGCGTCAGATCAGGGTATTCTGCACGCCCGCAGCGCAGCGCCCATGCAGTCTGCCCGAAGCCACTCCGACAACTGCGGCTGGCAACTGCGGCCCGCTCAGAGCCAGGCAAGTTTGGCGACAAAGACCAGGGCAATCACCCAGACCGCGAGCGGAACCTCGCGGGCGCGGCCGGCCAGCAGTTTGATGCCGGCATAGCTGACGAAGCCGAACGCGATGCCATGCGCGATGGAAAACGTCAGCGGCATCGCCAGCGCACACAGGACCGCGGGCGCCGCCTCGGTCAGATCGTCCCATTCCAACTCGGCCAGCCCGCGCGTCATCAGGATCGCGACATAGATCAGGGCCGGTGCGGTGGCGAATGCGGGCACGCTGCCCGCCAGTGGCGCAAGAAAGAGCGCCGCAAGAAACAGCAGCGCGACGACGACCGCGGTCAAACCGGTACGTCCGCCAACTGCAGTCCCCGCCGCGCTTTCGATATAAGCCGTCGTCGACGAGGTGCCGAGCACCGCGCCGGCCGCAATCGCGGTGGAATCAGCCAGCAGGGCGCGCTTGAGCCGCGGCAGCTTGCCCTCGGCATCGAGCAGACCAGCACGATGCGCCACGCTAATCAGAGTGCCGGTGGCATCGAAGAGTTCAACGAGGAAAAACGTCAGCACCACGCTGAGTAGACCGAGCTCGAGCGCACCGACGATATCCAGCTGCATGAAGGTCGGCAGGATCGACGGCGGCATCGAGAATACGCCGGAAAATTCCGAACTGCCGATCAGGATCGATGCCACAGTGACAGCAAGAATTCCGATGATGATGCCACCGGTAATCCGGCGCGCCTCCAATGCGACGATCAGCAGCAGACCCGCGATCGCCAACAAGGGTGCCGGCGCATGCAGATCGCCCAGCGTCACCAGCGTTGCCGGACTCGCGACAATGATGCCGGCGTTCTTCAGACCGATCATGGCCAGAAACAGCCCGATGCCCGCCGAGATCGCCGTCTTCAGCGAACGCGGAATCGCATTGACGATCCATTCGCGCACTCGGAACAGACTGACCAGAATAAACAGACAGCCCGAAATGAACACCGCACCGAGCGCGGTCTGCCAGGAGTAGCCGAGCGTGCCGACCACAACGAAAGCAAAGTACGCATTGATCCCCATCCCCGGCGCCATCGCGATCGGATAGTTGGCATACAACCCCATGATCAGCGAACCCAGCGCCGCGGCGAGGCAAGTCGCCACAAACACCGCGTCACGCGGCATCCCCGCCGCCGAAAGAATCTCCGGATTGACGAAGATGATGTAAGCCATCGTCAGAAACGTGGTGACACCCGCCACCACTTCAGTGCGCACACTCGTCTGGTGCGCAGCGATCTTGAACCAGGATTCGAGCATGGTCGCTCCCTCAGATGGCCGCCTCATCACACAGGCCGCCACCGCGCCCTGCCCCATGGGCCCGAGCATAAACCAGGCCGTCACGGCTGGCACATCGCTGCCGAAACGACTACGCCCTCGGCGCAGCGCAGTCGCGCTGCGCTGACGAGGATCGTGAGTCAGACCATTATAGGCAGGTCGGCGGCGTCAGCACCTGACCGTCTTCGAATCCGGATTGCAGCAGACGGTCATCGATGCAGGCGGGGCCGCCTTCGAAGAGCAGGGCATTGCTTCCGGGCGGGCGGTAACTTCCGAACTGGCCGTCCTGGATATTTACGCGCCATTTGTTGACGCCCATGCGCGTCGCTCGCGATGAAAAGTCGTGCCAACCGACGGTCGTTGCGTCGCCTGGTGTCGAAGGTCCGTAGAAACGGAACGACCAGCCATACTGGTTGAAATTGGCGTTGTGGAAAGTCAGCTCCACAGTCGCCTGCGCGCAATTCTGGATGTCGAAGCGGACCAGATCCTGCGGATAGGTATAGAAGCGCGGCCCGCCCTCAAAAAAGTCGCGGCCATTGCGGGCGGCCAGTTTGGCCTGCACATCCACCGCCTGGTCGCAGGCACCGCCGCTGCCGGAGATGATATCGGAGGTGAAAAATCCACCTGCGCCATTGGGTGCATCACCGGCACCACGGAACAACACGACGCTGGAACCCACGGCACTCTGCTGTGCATCTGACATGCCATCGTTGTTGCCATCGCCGCCGTTCGGCGCATTGTTCTCGGTGCCATCGGGCACGCCATCGCCATCGTCATCGGGCACCTGCTCGATCGTCCAGACGCCCGCGGTGGTTCCCGCATGTACAATCGTTGCGTTGAAGGGATCGAGTTCGATCGCAGTCGAGGCATTGGCTGGCAGCCCGACGCTGATCGAACGCCAGCTGGCACCGCCATCATCGCTGCGGTAGACCGCACCCGGATTGGTGATCGTTCCGGCACCTGCTGCGTAAACAATATTCGGCGCGAGCGGGTCGACGAGCAGATCGCGGATATCGATCTTCGACGCGATGCCCACCGCGGTCTCGGTCCAGGTCGCGCCGCCATTGGTGGTCTTGTAGATCGAGCCGCTGGTGGGATTGATGTCGCTATCGACGACGGAAGCCCACAGTATATTGCCGTCGCTGGGGTGAATCGCCAGCGAGAGCACACTGAAGCCGGTATTCGTCGTGCCCGCAAGCCGCGGCAATCCACCGGCCCCATTCGGCCCACTGGCATGCACCCAGGTTGCACCGGCATCGTCGCTTCGGAAGACGCCGCTGGCGCGGTCCGTCCCGGGCGTGATGATGGTGGCGAAGGTTCCCACATAGAGCCGATTCGAATTGGTCGGATCGAGCACGATATTGACGGGTGTGATGCGCGCCAGGTTGTCCGAAGGCGGCAGAGTTGCGTCGAGTGCCACCCACTGCACATCCGGCAGACCTGCCCCATTCAATACTGTGGTATCGGCATTATCGGTTCGGATGATCCGATGTGAAAACCCGAAAGTGGGCGCGCCCGACGTCGTGGCATAAAGACGGTGCAACACGCCGGATGTACACACCGGGCCAGTGGGACTTGGAATCGGAATCGTGCAGGAACGCGTATCCAGTTCGGTGTCGCGTACCGTTCCAATTTCGACATAGGTCGTCATGGCGAGCGTTCGCGTTGGCAGGTTGCCATCAAGCCGGGTCCAGGTCACGCCATTGTTGCGGCTGCGGTAGATCCCGGAATTGCGCGCCTGCAACTGAGCCAGAGCCGAGCGGCCACTGGCATAGACAATGCTGTTGGCCTCGGCACCCGGCGCGGTACCGGCCGACAGGGGATCGATCGTCAGGCTGCGCAGGGCACTCGCTTGCAGCCCATCGTTCGCCGTCAACCAGGACAGGCCGCCGGTGACCGACTGGTAAAGCCCTGGCGTAGATCCGTTGGCGCCGTCGGTGAATCCGGCAAAGATGATCTGTGCGCCCGCTCCCGTCGCCGTGGAGGGATTGGGATTGATCGCAATCGAGCGCAGCGACGTGGCACTCAGACCATTGTTGATCGTGCTGCCATTCCAGGCGGTGCCCGCCACTGGCCGGCGCATGATGCCTGCGCCCCCGGTCGCCGCCCAGATGAAAGTTCCTGCTGCCGGATAACCCGGCTCGAATACGAGATCGTTCACGCTGGCCACAACCGGATTTCCCACGGAGTCGAGGTAGGTCGCATTGGCGGTGAGGTCCGTTGTCTGCGGGGCAAACGTCACGCCACCATCGACCGACCTGTTGCTGCCACTCCAGACCTCAAGTGCCACTGTGGGATGGGCCTTGAGCTCGCCAAAGAGAAAGGAGAATCGAGTCCAGGTCGCGCCATCGTCGTCACTCCGGTAGCTGTAGGAGCCATCGTTTCCATTTGGCGACCCCGCTACCGAGTACACGGTCATCCCAGCTCCGAAGCTGAGTGATTGCGTCCCGGGCTGATCATTGACGAAAAGTGGATCAGCCAGCACCGCGCTCCAGTTCGCACCACCGTCGACGCTCCGATACATCATGGGCAGTACCGGGACTGGTGCTGTGGCCGTCGCGTAATCTTGCGTGCCCGCGAGCATGCGGTTGGCGCTGGTGGGATCGACCGCAACGATATTGAAGCCCGTGCCACTCGGCAGCCCGCTGCCAAGGGGCAAAAAGCTGGCCCCGCTGTCCGTCGAGCGCAGCACCTTGACACCAGGCACCGGCAGCGGGGCACCTGTTGATGGATCCAACCCAACCGCGAGCGAGATCAGCAATTGACCACTAACACCCGGAACGTCGGCTATGGAGGTGACGTAGGTGTCGTCTGGCGCCACGTAGCCGGTTGGCGCCCAATTCAGCGCGGCGTCATCGCTGCGATAGAGGCGACCATCGCCGGCCACCAGATAGAGCACAGCAGGACTGTCTGCATCGAGGGAGAAGACCTGGGCGAAACCCAAGCCAGAGATTCCGTTCTCGGCGCGCGTCCATGAGGCACCGCGATTGGTGGTCTTGAAGAAACCGCCACCGGTATTGGCATAGATCGTGGTCGGCGTGACCGGATTGAATGCCAGCCCATAGACGATACCGCCGCTCGGTCCACTGCTGGTCCATACCCCGGGTCCGGCGAGTGCGAGCGCAGGCAGCGAGAGCAGCAGTGAAACCAGGATCCGGTTGCGCATGAATCACCTCGAATGCATTGGAGTCGGCCAGTAGCCTGACATGCTAGCCCTTCATTCCCACCGGGTCACGTCGGCATTGCTGGCCGGTGGCGTGATTCAGCAAGGTGAAGGTGGGAGCAATGACGCTGGAAAAAGCTACATGAGGGCTAATACGCAAAACAGCGGCCAAACCGGGCACGCTCCCGCGAAAGTCTGCAGTAGGTCGCCGCCCCGCCCGGAGCCCGCGCCGTTCAGCGCTGCTGCGCTGGGCCCGTCGGACGCTTCGCGATGGCCATCGCCTTCAGCGCATTGAGTGCGGCGCTGAGTGCGTAGTCATTGCGCAGCGCAGCGTCCTCCGGTGTTTCGACAATCTGCACCGGGCCAATGCTGATACCCGGTGCATCCAGATGGCCAGGAAGGCCGGCCTCGCTCGACAACAACTGCGCGGCACGATCGAGTGGCGCGAGCTGGACATCCGCGAGTTCGATATCGGGCGCGATGCCCTGGGCCTGGATGCTGGTGCCGGCCGGCGTGAAATAGCGCGCGGTGGTGAGTTTTACCGCGCCGCCGGATTCGAGCGGCAGGATGTTCTGCACACTGCCTTTGCCGAACGTACGTTTGCCCATGATCACGGCGCGATGATGGTCTTTCAGCGCACCGGCGACGATTTCGCTGGCCGAGGCACTGCCTTCGTCGACCAGTACAACGATCCCTGCTCCGTCGATCAGGTCGCCGGGCGAAGCGTTGAGACTGAGCCGCGCCTCATCGATGCGACCGCGTGTGCTGACGATCAGGCCTTCTTCAAGAAATGCGTCGGCGGTCTCGACCGCAGCGGTCAATACACCGCCCGGATTGTTGCGCAGATCCAGCACCAGACCACGCAGCGGCACGCGCGCGCTGTGCAGATTGCGCAGGCGTTCTCGCAGGTCGCGCGGTGTGGTTTCCTGGAACTGGCTGATCCGCACATAGCCGTAGCCGGGTTGCAACATGCGCGCCTGCACCGAGCGGGTGCGAATCACCTCGCGCGTCATCGCAATCTGCAGCGGTGCGTTTTCGTTTTCGCGGTCGATGCCGAGCGTGACCAGGCTACCCACCGGACCGCGCAGTTTTTCCACGGCATTGACCTCACTGGTATCGACCTCGACACCATCGATCGCCAGGATGATGTCGCCGGCCTTGACACCCGCGCGCGCTGCCGGGGTGTCGTCGATCGGCGCAATCACGCGCAGGAATCCATCGACCATCAGCACTTCGATGCCGAGCCCGCCGTATACGCCACTGATGTCCTCATCCCATTGCTGCAGCTCCTTGGGTTCAAGGTACTGACTGTGCGGGTCGAGTTGGCTGAGCATGCCGCGGATCGCCGCTTGCATCAGCTTGCTGTCGTCCATCGGTTCGACATAGGCATCCTTGATGGTTCGGAACACCGAAACAAAGGTGCGGATGTCTTCGTCGCTGATCGGCGTGGACGCGACCGCATCGGATGACTTTGCCTCATCGACGACAAGCTCCTCGGCCGAGCAGACCAGGGGCGATGCGAACAGGCACGCGCTGCAAAGGAGAATTCGAAACGATTTGAGCATGGCGTGCACCCGGGAAAGCAAGAAACTGGATCAACTGAAGTGCTGACTGCGTTTCGGTATTATGCCTCAGCGTGCAGTGAACGCCGCATGTTCGGCCTGTTATTGCGACGCGAATCACCTACCGCATAGGCACTACTCCGCCCCATCCAGCTCGGCTCGGCGTCGTTCATCGGCCTGGTTGATGGTGTCTTCGACTTCCTTGGCGCGTTGCAGCGCCTCGCCTTGTGCCTGCAGCACCGTGCCTTGCAGGGGCTTGTTCTGGTCTACTGCGGGCTTGCTTTCAGGCGCCGGCTTGCTGCAAGCAGCCAGCACGACAATCAGCATGAGCATGGTCAGTTGGCGCATCTTTGTTGCTCCTTGGCCCTGCATGGATTTGTGCAATCGGGCGACAAAGCTATGCTATCGACTGCACCGTAGGGAAATCGGATATGCGTCAACGTTGGCGACTGGACGGCAGGACGGCCTTGATCACCGGTAGCAGCAAGGGAATCGGTCGCGCCTGCGCCGAGGAGCTTGCCAATCTGGGCGCCGATATCCTGCTGGTGGCCCGTGATGAGATCGTGCTCGAACAGACCCGCGCCGAGATTGCGGGGGCGCACCCCGAGCAGCGCGTTCTGGCGATGGCTGCCGACCTCTCCGACGAGGAGGACCGGCTCGACGTGTTCGACTGGATCAGCGATCTCGAGTGCGGCCTGGATTTACTGGTCAACAATGTCGGCACCAACTTCAGGCAGGAGACGCTCGCGGTGAGCATCGCGGATGTCCGCGCGCTGTTCGATACCAATGTGTTGTCGGCATTTCATCTTTGCCAGCTGGCGCATCCGCATTTGTCGGTCCATGCCCAATCGGCCATTGTCAACGTGGGTTCGGTGTCCGGCATGACGCATGTGCGCACCGGTGCGCCGTATGGAATGAGCAAAGCGGCGATCACTCAACTGACCCGCAATCTCGCCTGCGAATGGGCCGCCGATGGCATTCGGGTGAATGCGGTGGCGCCGTGGTATATCCGCACCGGCCGCACCACACCGAGACTCGCCGAGCAGACTTATCTGGATGAGGTACTCGATCGCACGCCGATGGGTCGGATCGGTGAGCCCGAGGAAGTCGCTGGCGCCGTAGCGTTTCTGTGTCTGCCGGCATCCAGCTACGTCACCGGCGAGGTGATCGCAGTCGATGGCGGCTTTCTACGCTACGGATTCTAGGCCACACCTTGCTCGCTGTACGGCTAGCTGTCATTGATGGCGGCCGCCCGCTGCGCGATGGAACGCACCATGCCCGATTCGTCTTTGGACAGCGCCACTCACCGCAATGGCCTCTGGCTGGGCGCGATCGCTGCGATATTGTTCTCAACAAAGGCCATCCTCGCCAAACTGCTCTATCGGCATGGCATCGATGCGGTGACCCTGATCGCGCTGCGCATGCTGTTCGCCCTGCCGGTATTTGCGGCCGTGGCGCTGTTCGAAACCTGGCGCGCAAGACGTGACGGTAACCGCCTGAACTGGGCCGAGTGCGCGCAGATCCTGCTGCTCGGCCTGCTCGGCTACTACCTGTCGAGCTTTCTGGATTTCTGGGGGCTGCAATACGTCAGCGCTTCGCTTGAGCGACTCATCCTTTTCCTGAATCCCTCACTGGTGTTGCTGATCGGCTTGCTCTTTCTGGGTCGACGGGTAAGCCCGGCCCAATGGCTGGCCATGCTGGTCAGCTACGCCGGCGTCGTGCTGGTTTTTTATGAAGGACTGCGCCTAGGTGGCAGCCAGGTTGCATTAGGCAGTGCCCTGGTGTTCGCCGCGGCAATCAGCTACGCGCTCTATCTGCTGATGTCCGGCGCCCTGGTCAAACGCGTAGGCAGCCTGCGCCTGGTCGCCTACGCGATGTGCGTGTCGACCGTGGCCTGTCTGCTCCAGTTCTTGCTGATTCATCCAATCGCAATGCTGCGTCAGCCACAGGTCGTCTATGGACTCTCGGCGTTGAATGCCTTTTTCTGCACCGTGTTGCCGGTCTATCTGACCATGTTTGCAATCGCACGGATCGGCCCCGCGCTCACTGCGCAGACGGCGATGCTCGGGCCGGTTTCCCTAGTGTTTCTGGGCTGGTGGTTGCTCGGCGAACCGATCACCTGGCTGCAACTGCTCGGAACCGCAATCGTGTTGGCCGGCATGGCGCTGTTGTTGCGCGTGCGGCAGACGCCGGCGCCTATCGAGACGGCGTAGGACGGGTTCGATCGCTCAGCACGCCCTGCTTGACCGTGCCGAGCGGCTCGCACCGCCCGGCTATCCTGGTTTTACTCGAAGCCATCCTGGAACAGCTGGGTGTCACCCGCAATCGTTCCGCCATCGAAGAACAGACCGGCACCGCTGATCGCCGCCATGCCAGGCAGGATTGCGCCCGTGCCCAGATCGAACGACCACAACTGCGGAGAATTCGGCTGCATGCCGGCGATCCCCGGACCCAGGCTCACGATCGCGTTGTTGACCGGATCGATTGCGATCGATCCGGCAAGAACGAAACAGCAATCCGCCATTCCGCCACCCAGCGTCGTGATGTTGAGCCCGGCATCGCTGCTGAACACCAGGGTTGCCGCAGACGGGGTGGAGTACGCCAGACCGAGCAATTGACCGCCGGCGTTGACCGCCAGTTCGTTGACACTGAGGTCGGCGGGAATGCTGACGGCCTGGGCGAGCGCGAGCGGGTTCATGGTGAACCGGAAAATGTGATCCGCGCTATCGGTCGTGCGTCGACCGACCAGGAACAGGCTGTCGTCGTTGGCGCGGAACGCCGATACACCCGCCCGGAACACGCAGCAATCTGCAATCGGCATGCCCAGATCGGAGATCGATGTGCCGACGATCGTGATCAGCCGGACGCTGTCGTCACTAGGGTCGCTGGCAACGCCGATCAATCGGGGGACACCGCTGGCATCCCATTCCAGGTGACTGATGCGCAGTGCGGCAGGGATCGGCAGAGGCACCTCCTTGCTGGAACCGATGTAGCGCAACGGATAAAGCGTCTGTGCTCCGGCCGAGTTGCCGATGAAGTAGACGCGGTGGCCCGGTACATCGGCGGTGACCGTGCCGACCTGGACCGAAGTCGAGCTGGCATCGACCTCGGCCAGCGAGTAGGTGTCACCGTCAAAGACGCGCAGCGTTTGCGTGATGTCCTCATATGCCACCCGCAATACTGCTGCCTCAGCAGCGGGCCAGACCAGCGCGCCTGCCGCGATCAGAAGAATTCGCAATGGAGTCGGAATCATGGCCATGACTCAGCGCGCGCTGCGCGCTTCGAGATCGGCCAGACGCCGCTCCAATGCCGCGATCTGCTGGTCGCGCTGCTGAACCTCGTTCTGCAGGGCTTGCACTGCCGCAAGCGCTACGCCAGCCAGATCGGAGGGCGCGATCATCTTGTCGGTGCTGCCGAGTCCAAAGGCCTGATGGAAATCCTCGGCGACTGGACCGAGATGGCGATCGGATGCCGCGATGTAGCGCCAGGTGCCGACCGGCAAACGGGCAACGCGGGCGAGCAGGTCGGTCGGGTCGATGACTTCGAAACCTTCCTTGGCACTACGGCTGGACAGCTGCGAAATGGTTCCGCGCGCGTTGACATTGCCATTACTGTCGACTTCGAAGCGATGATCCTCGGGCTGCAAGCCCGTATCCGGACCAAAGTTCTGATTAGTGATTCGCAGCATGGGCTCGGGTGCCATGATGTCGACGATCTTGCTGGCATTCAGGCGCGCAGTGGGTGCGGCCGTGCCAAAACCGACATCGCCACTGGCGGCGATGTCGATACTGGATGTCGGCGCGCCGGGGCGAATCCGGAATGAAAGACGCGAGCCGCCGGTGACGTCACGAATGAAAAAATTCGCTTCGTTGGATGCGATGTCCCAGGTTTGAGCGGTAAACCCGCCGGCCGAATTCTGTTCCAGGCGCAGGCCGGGCGTATTGCTGGTATTCACGTGCAGATCGAGGACCGGCGTCGCCGTACGGAACCCAATGCGCCCGGTCGAATCCAGGTAGACGGCATCGGTCGTGGCACCGCCTTCGATGGTGAACGGGACGCGCGCTCCGGTGATGTCCTCGATGGAGAACTTCTCCTGCCCACCCGACGCGCTGTCATTCGCCGTCAATTGCCAGTCCGCCGTTGGAAACGCGCCGACCGAACTGTCTTCGAACTTGATCCGGGTATTGTTTTCCTTGAGCCGGACGGTATCGAAGCCAAAGGATTCGTTGTTGACACAGTCAAATCCGGTGCAGGTTGATCCCTGCACAATCAGGTCGTCCGGGATCACCTGGTCTTTCGGCCGGGGCAGGGCCGACTTGCCAGGCACATCCTGATCGCCATCGCTGGCGGCTGCCTTGGGAAAGTAGACCTGACCGCCACGCAGCAGAAAGCCACCACCGCTTGGCGCCGGCGCCAGCGTGCCGGCAACGGCGCTGACCGCGCGGCCGTCTTCATTGCTCGCGCCCTGCGTGCTGCCCGGACGGGTGGCCCCTGCGACCTGAAAATCGAACCGGTAGTTGTAGTAGCCATCCGGCAACAGCTGGGTGTCGATATTGAATGCATTGTTGCTTGCGACGTCGCGCACCTGCTCGGAGACCAGGCCATTCGGCCCGGTCACCAACAGTCGGACCTTCTGATAGCTGGCGCCGACGACATGCGTTGCGGCATCACCGCCGGCCTGCACTGACACTTCTTGCGACATCAATGGCGCGGCGGTGAAAACGGCAAGCAAGGCACCTGCTCGAATGAGTGTGTTCATTGAAACCCCCTTTGGTTCGGAATCGATCTAGAAAAACCTGGCCACGCCGCGTGATCGCGCAACGCGCTATTCAAGTCCATCGCCGAACAGCTCACTGCCGCTGCCGCGCACCAACACGATGCGTTGGCGCAAAGCGCGCGCCGCGAATCGCTCTTCTGCACCATCGGGCCAACGCACGTCGATCATCGATGTTCCCGTGGCCGACCCGAGCCCGAAGTGCGCCTCGATCGGATTGGATGAAAGATAGTTGTTGCCCGCGGATAGCTCCCGGGTTTGCAGGATGCCCGCTGCCGTCAACTGGACGCGCGCGCCGACCGCGTCGGCATTGGCTCCGGGCTGGCGCAGCCTTATGCGCAGCCAGGGCTGCGTATTGCCCTCCTCATTGCGCCACAGCCGCGTCTGTCCCGGCTGCAAGGCGTCAGCGCCGGTGTTCTGGGTATAGAGGTCGATATCGCCATCGTTGTCGAAGTCGGCGCAGACCACGGCCCGCCCCTGGCCGGTGTCGTTGATGCCGAGTTCAGCGGCGCGTTCGGTAAACGTGCCATCGCCATTGCTGATGAACAGGCGCGCCGGGTCGACGAGGTAATACTCGGCGCCGGGCTGCTGAGGCGCCGGCCAGCCGTTGACATGGAAGAGATCCAGCCAGCCATCGTGATTGAAGTCGGCGAAGCAACTGCCCCAACCCCAATACCCTGCGCGGACGCCGGCGCTGTCGGTGACATCTTCAAATCCGTTCCCGGTGTTGCGGTAGAGGCGATTCCCGGTGCTGCCGGTGCCACCGCGCGGAGGTTCCGGTGGGTACCAGACCGAGGATACGAACCAGTCCAGATCGCCGTCATTGTCGTAGTCCGCGATGGCCGAGCCCATGCCATTCTCGTCGCTGATCACCGCGGACGTGCTGTCCAGCATGCCTGCACCGGCCTGGTTGAGAAACCAGCGCGTCGTTCCGAAATCTGCGGCTATGGCCAGATCCGGCCAGCCATCTCCGTTGAAATCACCAAAGGCTGGCGTGAAGGTGAAATCGGTCAATGCCCAGGGCGGCGCTGCGAACCAGGATTCCGCTGTCGTCCAACTACCCGCCTGTTGCAGCCAGAGATGACCACCGCCGCCGCGGTCCGGCGCATCCCAGTGCCCGAGCGCCATATCCAGATCGCCATCGCGATCGACATCGGCGAAGCTCGCACTGAAACTGTTGCGCCGCAATTCGGTACCAGGGGATGCCGCAAATTCGGTATTGGTAGGGGAAAGCGCGAACCTGGCCTGACCATTATTCAACCAAAGCTGTGCGGGTTGACCGTTGATGCCTCCGAGCATCAGATCGAGACTGCCATTGCCGTCGATATCGACCAGGGTGGCGCCATTGATCGAACCCTGCACACTGCCCGCCAGGCCGGAGTTGGCGGCGCTATCGAACACGCCATTGCCGCGGTTGATGAGCACCGCTGGGGGACCAAGATCGGCGCGAACAACCACCAGATCGATATCGCCATCGTTGTCGAGATCGCCACCGGCAGCACCACCGGCCGTCATATCGGCCATGTTCTGAAAGCCGAACTGGTACCAGTGCCCGACCTGAGCCTGGGCAGCCGCCGTGGCGTCCGTGAAACGCCACTCCGCATGCGCGGAAGTAATGGGAATTGCGATCAGCGCAGCCGTAGCCGCGATGCAGCGCAGTGATCCAGGCATTTAACCATCCCTTGTTCTATCTCCAGCCTCGCACCACCACGGGGATGGCGCAAGGCTTGACGACTCGAGCCTGCGCGAAACCACAGCAGTACGGCCGATGCTGCGCAGCGAGGGCAGAGCGTGCATGCACCCTTGGACCCGGCTGCGAACCCCGCATCCATGGGGTGGTCAGTGCCCAGCAGTGCAATTAATCTTCGGCCACGGTGCGCGCAATTGTGCCCCGCACCACGGGGCAACTACATAAATCTTTGCAATCCTCGCGCTCGATGCGGACGGCGTTTCACCCCGATGCAACAGCAATTCCCAGCCCTGTGCCCCATCTACCGGCCGGCAATGCGCAGCATAAGCGCAGCCGGCCGGGAGATTTCACCGGACACACTGCACGCGACATCAGAACGTATCGTTGCGGACCAGACCACGACGCGCAGCCTCCAGCGTTGCCTCGGCACGGGTGGAAACGCGCAGCTTGCGATAGATATCCTTCAGATAACCGGCGACGGTATTGCGCGTCAGTGACAAGGTATCGGCTGTCTGGGGCACGGTGAATCCCTTGGCAATCAGCCGCAGCACCTCGGTCTCGCGCGCGGTCAGCACACAGTCGTCACTGCCGGTCGGTGTACTTGCGATCGGTTGGAAGTGCCGCAACAGCCGACGCGCAATCGAGGGTGACAGCGGCGGCTGTCCGCTGGCGATACCGGTGAGCATCGCCGCCAGCGACTCGATGGGTTCATCCTTGAGTACATAGCCCTGGGCACCCGCGCGCAGCGCCGGGAACAAATGGGCGTCGTCGTCGAACACAGTCGACACCACGGTCACACAATCGGGCACATCACGCTTCAATGCTTCGATGATCTGCAGACCGGAACCGTCTGGCAGGCCGAGGTCAATCAGCGCCAGCGGTGGTGCCGCGGCGACTCCGCGCAGTCCGCCCTGCACGGTGTCCGCCATGCCGATGACGATGCCGGGAAAGGCGTGCATCAGCGCCTGGGCAATCCAGGCCCGGCAGTGCGGCAGATCATCAACGACGAGTGCGGAGGCAAACTGGCTCATGAGCGCGAACCATAGCGCGATCGAAGCTCAGCCGTGTACATGGGTTGCTGCGGCCGGCGCCGAAAGCGGAAAGCTGAGCAGGACCTTGGTTCCACCAGCGGTGCCGCCTTTCCAGGTGATATCGCCGTCGAGTTGCCTGGCGCGCGCGCGCATATTGTCCTTGCCCCGACCGGCACCGGTTTGACTGGGCGCGGGACCTATCCCGTCGTCGATCAATTCCAGCCGGAGCACCTTGTGGTCCGATGCCATGCGCACGCGGATGGCATGGGCACGCGCGTGTCGGATCACATTGCTGATTGCCTCGCGCATGATGCGAAACAGATGCAGGGATTGGCCTTCGTCCAGCGCAGGATCGGGCAAATCCTCGGGCTGCTGCCAGTCCAGCGAAATATCGACACTGCGCAAGCGCTGCTCGGCTTCGCTGCGGATCTCGCCAAGCACTTCAAGCAGACTGCCCGGCGCACCGCGTGATCGGGTGACCACGTCGCGCACATCCTGCAGAACCGCGCGCGCAAGATCCGCCTGTTCGGGCGTGCTTGCGGTGTAGATCAGCTGGAGCAGTTTGGCCCCGAGATCATCATGCAGGTTGCGGAAAATCCGCTCGCGCTCTTCGGCAGCCGCACGCGCGCGCAGCGCCTGCTGTTGCTCCAGCGCCTGCGCCTGCCATTGCTTTGAATAGACCCGCAGCCGTCGCTGCTGCCGCCACAGCAGGACGCCGGCAAGCAGCAAAACAACGCTCGACAGCAGCGCCCAGATCGACCACGGACCCAGGCCGGAGCACATCAGAATTTGCGTTCTGCCGCCGCTGGGATGCTGTCGAGGCGACGCATCTGTGCGGATGAAAACAGCGGATCGCCATCGAGATGGTCGACCAGCATCGGAGTCGCATCCAGTCCCCAGAACAATTCATTGTCGACCGCCACGGTCGGCACACCGAATACACCCGCCGCCAGCGCATGCTCAGTGTGTGCGCGCAGCTCGGCTTTGACGGCCGGCTCGGCGCAGGCCGCAGCGAGATCGGCAATACCAAAGCCCGCGGCCAGTTCCGCCAGGTCCTCGACCTTGTCAGCCGATCGTCCCTGCACCCAGATGTGATCAAACACCGCAGCGATCAGCTCCCAGCTGCATCCGCCGGCGACGGCGAGGCGCAGCGGGACCAGCGGATTGAACGGATGCGCGGGCGGAAACTGCAAGGGCAAGCCCAGGCGATGCGCCTGCCACTGGACAAAGCGATAGCTGTAACGCCGCTTGGCAGCAATCTCAGCCGGTCCCTTCTGGCCGTTGTGGTCGAGCACCGCCGCCAGCAGGATCGGGCGCGGGCGCAACTGCAGGCGCGCGCGCAGCGGCGCCAACTTCTGCAACTGCATGTAGGCGAACGGCGAGATGAAATCGAAGTACCAGTCAGCGGCAGGCTGGGTGTTCTGATAGTGGTGGGCAGTGTTCATTGGGATCAATCCAAACGATAGCGATCACGCAGTTCAGTCTGGCGCGACCGCTGCGGATATTCGTGACCGGCAATGAAGACCTGCTCGGCCTGACTGTCGAGTTCAAGCGGATCGCCGCTCCAGACCACCAGATCAGCGCGCAGTCCGACCGCCAGACGGCCACGATCACTGACGCCAAACACTTGTGCTGGTGTCGATGTGAGCGCGGCCAGGGCAGCCTCCCAGGGCAGGCCATGTGCCACCGCATTGCCGGCTGCCTGACGACTCTTGCGCGCATTGTGCGAGCCATCGCCGCTGCGCGAGATGATCAGGCGCACACCGGCCGCATGCAACAGCGCGGCATTATCGAGACGTGCACCGAGCTGGTCGAAACTGCCTGGTAGATTCTGCAGCGGATCGAGCGCCACTGCGGCATTGGCGGCGCGCAACTCGGCCGCCACTTTCCAGGCCTCGGCGCCACCCTCGATGACCGGGTTCACACCGACACGACGTGCGAATTCGAGCACACGACGGATGTCGACGGCACGATCAACCGCGAACACCACCCGACCACCGCGGACAAAACCGCCGAGCGCGTCGCGACCATTCGCCGTCAGCAGTCGTGCGTCGCCATCACGCAAGTTGCCGACTGGCCCGATTTCGCGCAGCGCCTGATCGAGCAGCATGAATTGAGCCGCGCGGCTGTTGCCGGTAAGCGCGGAGGCGCCTCCGCCCATCGCGACGAACAACGTGCGGCTGCCAGCCGGCATGTCGCGATACTGGCCGTCAAGCAAGGCGACAGCGCCCTGCCCCGAAATCAGCGTACCGCCGGGCTGTGATTGTGGACTGAGCACGGTGAAAGTAAATCCTTCGATCCGCGCCACCGGAATCAATTGCGAATCCGGATTGAAGGCCAGGGTGACGTCGAACTCGGGTCGCATCTCGACACCCGGCGATGGCACGCTGATGCCGGGCACATAGGCGCTGTCGACGGTGCCGACTTCCAGTGACACTTCGTCCAACCCGATCTGGTTGAGCCCGGCAAAAAAACCCGGAGTGACCGGCGCGCCCTTGGCGTCGATGATCCGTGCATCGGCCGGCGCAGCGAGGTCACGACCAACCGCGCGAATGACGCCATCCGAAAACAGGATGCTCGCCGATTCGAGCGTGCCCGCGGCATCGGCAGTGTGCAGCCGCGCATTGCGGATCAAGGTACTCGCGGCATCTGCCGATGCACAGCCGAGGCCAAGCAGGACCAGCAGCAGACGGCTCATGGCTGCACTCCGATGTCGATGCCCAGTTGAAAATCCGAGCGTGGTTTGGCCGCTGGTCGTGCGCGATCATGGGCAAGCACGCCATCGACGAAGACCTGATCGGCCAGCGCATAGACGCTGAACGGATCGCGATTCCAGATCACCACATCGGCCATCTTGCCGACGCCGAGTGTGCCAGTCTGCTCGGCGATTCCCATGGCTTGAGCCGGATTGGCGCTGAGCCAGCGCATGGCATGCTCCGGCGTGATGGCGTAGCCCATGCGATTGCCGCGCGCCATCGCCTTTGCGGCTTCCTGATTGAGTCGCTGGATGCCTTCGGATGAATCCGAATGGACGATCGCGCAGCCCTGCTTGGCGCGATCGACGATGGCGATGTTCTCCTGGATGCCGTCGAGTGCCTCCATCTTGAAGCCCCACCAGTCGGCCCAGAGTGCGCCGCAGATGCGCTCGCTGGCGAGCAGATTGGCAATCTTGTACGCCTCTACTCCGTGATGGAAGGCGGCAATGCGAAAACCGAACTCCTTGGCGACATCGATCATCGTCGCCATTTCATCGGCGCGATAGCAGTGGTTGTGTACGGTGATCTGTCCCTTGAGCACGCCGACCAGGGTGTCCAGTCGGAGGTCGCGTTTGGGTATTACTGGCGGCTCACCCTTCTTGCGTTTCTGTTTTTCGAAACCCGCCTTGGTGGCTTCGTATTTGTCCCATTCGCGCATATAGGTCTGGGCATCGGCAAAGGCCTGGCGATAGCCGGCAACATTGCCCATGCGGGTCATCGGCGCTTGCGCGCGACTGCCATAGACGCGCTTGGGATTTTCACCACAGGCCATTTTCAGCGCATGCGGAGCACCCGGAAACTTCATACCCTGATAAGTGGTTGAAGGAATATTTTTCAACACCACACCGCGACCGCCAATCAGGTTGGCCGAGCCGGGCAGGATCAGCATCGACGTAACACCGCCAGCGAGCGCGGCCTCGAATCCCGGGTCCTGGGGGTTGATGCCATGCTCGGCCCAGACATTGGGCGTCACCGCCGCTGTCATCTCGTTGCCGTCTTGATGACCACTGACACCCGGTGCGGAGAACACACCCAGATGCGAGTGCACATCGATCAGCCCAGGCGTGACCCAGCGCCCGCGCGCATCGATCACCTCGACACCGTCACTTGCCTCGATGTGCTCGGCAACCGCGGCAATCCTGCCGTCGCGCAGCAGCACATCACCGTTGTCGATGCGACCGCCATCACCGGTCAGGACGGTGGCGTCGCGGATCAGCACGGCTGTGCTCGGTCCCGGTTTATAGGTCGACGCGAAGGGCTCGACTGCCTGCGCGGATACGACCAGGCACAACAATCCCGGCGCCAGAATGAGCGGCATCTTCATCGACAGTCCCCGCGTTGGAAAGGCCGACTATGCCATAGCAGCCATCGGCTTGCGTGCATTGGCCGGACCGTGGCGATCATCGCCGCGGGCGCTGCCGGTCGAACCACAGCGCACTAACGGTTGAGTCGCGCCGCCAGATCGACATAGCCGAGCAGGACGGCAACATCGTAAGCAGTGCGACCGAGCAGGTCAGCACGACGGGTGTCAGCACCTGCCTTCAGCAATACTTCGGTCAGATCGACCATGCCATGCATCGCGGCGGCATGCAGAACCGAAACACCGCGACGATCCTGCGCGTCAAGATCGGCCCCGCGCGCGAGCAGAACCGCAACCAGTTGTCTGAGGCTGCGATTGGGCGCCGGAGTTCCAGCATCGGCGCGCGCGCCCAGCAACATCAGTAGTGCTGAACCGCCTTCGAAATTTTGCGCATTGATCGGCGCGCCGGCATCGAGCAGGCGTTCGATGATGCGCTTGGCGGGCTCTAATTCGTTGCCTGCCCAGGCAAACTGCGCGGCAGCGTGCAGCGCGCTGCTGCCCACATCATCGCAACTGCTCGCGTCCGCGCCGCGCACAAGCAGGGCCTGAACGATGCTGTCGAAGCCCAGCGCAGCGGCAATCATCAATACGGTGATTCCGCCGGGCAAACGCTGATCGATATCGGCGCCCGCCGCGATCAGACGCGCAACAATCGCTTCCTGGCGTGCGCTGACGGCGGCACTCAGGGGCGTTGCGCCGGTGCGTGCCGAAAGTCCGGAGTCTGCACCGTGCGCCAGCAGCCATTCGACCAGGGCCGGATGTCCGCCGCCTGCGGCGCGCAACAAGCCAGTGCAGCCCTGGCTATCGCGGCCATTGATGTCCAGGCCCAGTTGGACAAGACGCCGCACTGCTTCCAGATCTCCGCAGCGCGCAGCGTCGGCAAGGTCGCCTTCGCGCAGGGCCCGTGTCGGCAGCGGCCACGGCCCCCAGCGCAGCCAGCTGGCCTGATCGTGGCGTCCGAGCTGCAGCGCCAGTCCCAGCGACGTTTGTCCGTCACCGGCTGCGCGAAGGGGATCGGCGCCATGACGCAGCAGCAGTCGCAGATGCGAGTCGACAAATGTTGCGTCGCCCTGGATGACATGATGCAGGGGCGTGCAGCCCCGTCGATCACGCGCGTTTGGATCCAGACCACGTGCGAGTCCGAGCGCGAGCAGACGCGGCCAGGGGGCCATCGCCGCATGATGCAGCAAGCCGCGCCCGAGACTGTCGACGCCGAACGGATCGGCACCACGCTCGATCATGGTCAGTGCCAGCGATTCGGCCTGTTCGCGGCGGGCCGGATCCTGTTCAGACGTACCGCCGGCAAGCAGGGGGAGCAGGCTGCCGCCGCCCGGCGCGGCACCTGCATCCAGCACAGCGCGAATACAGTCGAGCGCCAGCGGAGTGTGTCGGATGGCGCGCAATAGTGGGGATTCTTCCGACTCCAACGCAAGCCCGTATTGGATCAGCAGCACCAGCGCGTCCGCTTCGTCGCGTTGAAGGCAGGCCGGCACCAGTGCGGGCAGCGCAACGGCTTCGATACGTGGTTCGAGATCGAGCAATTCACGCGCGATCGGCAGACGTCCACAACGCAGGGATTCGGCGAGCAGGCGCAGACGCTCCGGTTCGGCCAGAGTCGCAGTGTCGGGATTTTCTCGCTCCGCAAGGCTTTCGGCAAATGCGGCCGGCAGCGGCCAGTGCGGATCAAGCAGCTGGACCATTGCCCAGCGCCCAGCGGCGGCGGCGATGTCGATCGCGCGCAGACCCTCGGCATTGCGCAGCTCGGTGTCAGCCCCGAGCCCCAGCAGCGCAGCGACCGACTCGGCGGTCGCCTGTTTGGACTGGCAGGCGAGGTGCAGGGCGGCGCGGCCCTTGCCATCCTGGAACGAAGCATCAGGCTTGCGGAATACCAGCCGCTGCAGCACGCGGTTGGCGCCTGCGCGCGAGGCCTCCATCAGGGGCGTCACGCCATGACTGTCGCGCGCGTTGACGTCGGCGCCGGCATTGATCAGGACTTCGGCTACCTCGCCGAGCCCGTGCAGGGCGGCGACGTGCAGCGCAGTGCGCCCCAATTTGTCGCAGGCATGCACATTGGCCCGCGCCTTCAAGAGCCGTTTGAACAGTGCCGGCTGGTCGTCGGCTGCGCTGGCCGCCGCGATCAACACCGGCACTCCGCGTTCCACCTCGCAAGCCGCACCGCGCTCGAGCAACAGCCTGACCACGGCCTCATTGCCGGCGCGTGCAGCTACCGCGAGCGGAGTAAGTCCCTCGTTGTTCAACTGACTGATCGCGGCACCGGCGTCCAGCAGCATCGCCGCAATGGCGGGATCGCGCGTCACCGCAGCGAGGTGCAAGGCCGAGGCGCCATCCGCACCGGTGCGGGTCAGATCCGCGCCGTTGGCGAGCAGGGTCATGACCGCCTCGGGTCGGCCGACCAAGGTGTCACGGCAGGCCATAAGCAGAGGTACAACACCATTGACGCCCAGATTCGGATCAGCGCCGCGCTCGATCAAGGTGCGCAACAGACGCAGATCGGAATGACAGACCGCACTCATCAGCGCACTGCGCTGATCGCGATCATTGCGGCCGGGAAGGACATTGGGATCAGCACCGGCGGCGAGCAGCTCGAGTGCCTGGCTGACATTGCCATTGGCCGCAGCATTGAGCAGGGTGGCATCACGTTCCGGCTGGTCGCTGAGCCCCTGCGCTGCAGCCACAGTTGGCGATTGCACGGGCGAAGCAGCCGGCTCGGAACTGGCCTCCAGTCCGGAGCGTGCGGGCAATTCCGATTCAGCCTCCTCATCGCTCAGCAGCAGTCGCTCGGTGCGCCAGAGCACCAGCAGATGAGCAAGCGGGCAACAGATCAGCGCGTACAACACGATCGCAAGATCACGCAACTCGCTCGGCAGGGTGCCGCACAAGCCGGCGATCGACAGCGCCGGAATGATCAGCAGGAGCAGGGCCAGAGTGACCGCGACGCCACTGCCGAAACTGTGCTCATGGATCTCACCGGTAAGATGCCAGGAGAAGCGCGTGATGCGGCGGAATGCGGTCACGATCCACGAGCCGGTGGCAGAATCGGGATAGGCGTCATCCCAGATCAGGGTCAAACCAAACACCGGCCATAGCCTGATCAGGGCGAGCAGAGCGGCCAGGAAGCCCAGCGACAGCAGGGTCGCATTGAGCACACTGCCTTCGTTGACCAGGCGCAGTGCCGGCGTTCCGATCACCAGCGCGACCCACGTCGCATAGAGCGCCAACCAGAGCAGGAGCACGGCGCCGCGCCTTAGCATCAACGCCATAAAGCCCTGATCGAGCTGATAACCCAGTGCGATCGTCGCACCGGCTGCCAACGGCGCCTGCGCGAGCAGGAGCAGAAGCAGCACGGCTGGGTGGTTGACGAAAAGGGCGACGAGCACGGCCAGCACGCCAGGCAACAGCGGGAGCACGGTCTGGCGCAGGACCGCGAGGCGCGGAATCAGAAAATTCATGGGCCGCAGTGTAATGGGTTGCGCCGCTCGGCCGGGCGCCCTCGTCGTTCAGGCTGGCGTGGATTCATCGAACTGAATCCGCCCTCGGCCGGCGCAATTATCAGGCCAGCGCCCTGGCAACGATCTCGCTGGTGTCCGGCGACAAGGCCGGCAAGCCACGCAGGCGTTCCAGTTCGGTGCGCATCTGCGCCTGTCGCAGTGGCTCCAATCGGCGCCAACCGTTGAATACGCTGACTGTGCGCGCCGCGATCTGCGGATTGATGGCGTCCAGGCGCGCGACCGCGTCGGACAGCATCCGATAGCCGGCGCCACCCACATCATGGAAGCGGACCCGGTTGCCGCGGGCAAAGGTGCCGATCAGGGCACGCACCTTGTTCGGATTGCGCCAACTGTAGGCCGGATGCTCGGTCAACGCCTGCACACGCTCGAGCGTGCCCGGCTGCGGATTGCTGGCCTGCAGGCCCAACCACTTGTCGACCAGCAGAGGATCATCCTGGTTCTGCTGATAGAACGCCTCGGCCAACAACTGCGCACCTGGGCAGGCATTGTGGGTCAGCGCAACCAGGGCGGCCATCCGCTCGGTCATGGTGCAGGCCTCGGTGTATTGGCGGCGTGCGGAATCGGCATACTGACTGGCATCGCCTGCCATCAACAGATGCAAGGCACGACCGCGCAAACGGCGCGCCGCGCAGGCTTGGGCATTGAATCCGCCCAGAGCCACCGCGGCAAGTGCATCGCGGCGCCGCTGCAGGGCGTCGGCAAGACGCCTGCCCAACCAGGCATTGAGGTCACGCCGCGACTGGCTGAGCCGCACCGGGTCGAGTGCGTCGATCCGCGCGCCCAGGTAAACCTCGTCGGGCAGGTCCAGACATTCCGCGACCAGGGCCGGATCGAGCGCGTGTTCGGCCAGCAACAAAGCACAGGCATCGGCGAATATCGGAAGCGCAGGCAGGGTCTCGAGTTCAGCGCCTTCGTAGTGCGCGATCACCAGTTGCTCAGCGAGCAACTGCGAGGCCTCCCAGCGATTGAACTGATCACGATCGTGCGCCACGCGAAAGGCCAGATCGGTGCTGTCCTGGGCAAAGTGCAATTGCACGGGCGCGGAGAAATCCTGCAGCAATGAAGCCACCGGCCGCTCGCGAATCTGCTCGAAAGTGAAACTGGCCTCGTCCTGGTCGAACAGCAGCACGCCTTGCTCGCCCAGGGGTGCCGCATCCGCGAGGTGCAACGGCAGAGCCTCGCCGTCGGGTCCGTACAGGGCAAGGCGCAGCGGAATCGGAACCGGCGCCTTCTCGGCCTGATCGGGAGTCGCCGGCGTATGCTGTCGCAACGCCAGCCGCAGTGTCTGATTGTCTGGATCGTGATGGGCAATGGCATACAGCTGCGGCGTTCCGGCCTGGGTATACCAGGGCAGCAGGAAGTCGAGATCACGCCCGTTGGCGTCGGCCATGGCACGGCGAAAATCGTCGACGGTCACCGCTTGGCCATCGTGACGATCAAAGTACAGATCCATACCACGACGAAAGCCCGCCTCGCCGAGCAGGGTGCGATACAGGCGAACCACCTGGGCGCCCTTCTCGTAGACCGTCGCGGTATAAAAGTTGTTGATCTCGACGTAGCGATTCGGCCGCACCGGGTGGGCAAAAGGACCGGCATCCTCGGGAAACTGGAACGCCCGCAGCGAACGCACATCGTCGATGCGTTTGACCGCACGCGACCCCATATCGGCGGAAAATTCCTGGTCGCGATAGACCGTCAGCCCCTCTTTCAGCGAAAGTTGAAACCAGTCGCGGCAGGTGATGCGATTGCCGGTCCAGTTGTGGAAGTACTCGTGCGCGACCACCGCTTCGACATAGGCGAGGTCGGCATCGGTCGCGGTCTCGGGCTCTGCCACGATGCCCTTGGCATTGAAGATGTTGAGCCCCTTGTTCTCCATCGCGCCCATGTTGAAATCGAAGGTCGCGACGATATTGAAAACATCGAGGTCGTACGCGCGGCCAAATTTTTCCTCGTCCCAGCGCATCGCACGCTTCAGACTTTGCATCGCATGCCAGCAGCGACTGATCACGCTGCCCTCGGCATAAATGCGCAGTTGGACTTCGCGACCTTCGATCGTGGTGTAGTGGTCCTCAATGTGCGCCAATCGCCCAGCAACCAGAGCGAACAAGTAGGACGGCTTCGGCCATGGATCGACCCAGCGAACATAGTGGCGCCCGCCGCCGAGCTCGCCGGAAGATTCGGGATTGCCGTTGCACAGCAGAATGGGGAAAGTGTCGCGATCGGCGCGCAGCGTCACCGAGTAGCGCGCCATCACATCCGGCCGATCGCACATGTAGGTGATGCGGCGAAACCCTTCCGCCTCACATTGCGTCGTCAAAAAAGCAGCGGACTGGTAGAGCCCTTCGAGTCGTGTATTCCGGTTGGGGTGAATACGCACGGTGGTGCTGAGCACCCCGGCGTCCGGCACCTTGTCGATGCTGAGAAATGCAGCACCGTGCTGGTAGCGGTCAGCCGGCAACGGCACGCCATCCAGCGCAATGGCCAGCAGCTCCAGATCTTCACCGTGCAGGTGGAGCGCGGCGGACTCTGTCGCCGCCGGATTGCGTCGAAAATGCAGCTCTGCGCGCACTTCGGTGCTGGCAAAATCGAGATCGAATAGCAGATCGATCTGCTCGATCAGATAAGCGGGAACGCGGTATTCGGATAGCAGGATCGTTGGGCGATCGGTGGACAGTTCAGACATTGATGGACCATACGGAAATCTGCGCAAAGGCTAGCACGCAGCCGCGCAAGCGCAGGTTCAAAGGCTCAGACTGTATTCGCGGAATTCAGTTTCCGGTTGCCAACCCAGCGATTCGTACAGCCGCTGCGCCTGCAGGTTGCTGTGCGCAGTCGACAGGCTCATGGAGAGCGCACCCAGGGCACGGGCGTGCCGGGCGGCAGCATCAAGCAGGCCGCGCGCCACACCGGAACGCCGCGCCTCGGGCACGACATAGAGGTCATTGAGCAGATAGCTGCGACAGGCCCGCGTCGATGAAAACAACGGATAGAGCTGGGTGAAACCCACGCCGCTGTCTTCGCCGGCCAGGGCAATCAGGATCTGCGATTCCTGATGGGCGAATCGATCCGCCAGGAATTGCTCCGCCAGCGCCGGATCGCTCGGCTGCCCATAAAATTGGCGGTAGGCATCGAACAAGGGCACCAGGACCGGCACGTCATGGACATTCGCTGCCCGAATCGAGAAGGGCGTCAGCATTATTCAACGCGCCGGGGTGAAGCGCGCAGCATCGATGATCGACCAGAGGTGCACGATCCAACCAAGCCAGATCACCCAGAGCACCGCTGCCAGCACAAATTGGATGAGCGCGATCAACGGCCTGCCCTGGACCAGTTGCCCGAGACCCGGAATGAAAAAACTGCACACTGCTGCAATTACGTTGCCTCCCGACCCTTGCCCTGACATCGATCGAACTCCCTGCATATGCACCGAAGTGCGGAAAGATTGCATGATAGTTGAGGCCGACCCAGTGGTTTGCAATAGCGGGCCTGCGCTACCGCCAGACGCGTCCGGCGACAACCTCAGGCGCCTGAAATTTGTTCCGTGCTGCATCAGAGTTCGCGCACCAGCCTGAATCCCACGTCCAGCGCTGCACTGTCAACGTGGCGACTGTCGCGCCCATCGAGCAGGGGCTCTTCCTTGCCGCTGCGCCAGGAACTGCCGAACGCGCGCGCTTGCGCGCAACTGGCTACGTTTGCAGGGCATACGCTGACCCATTCCGAAACATTGCCGACCAAGTCATGGATGCCCCAGTTTGTGGCCGTATAGCGCCCGACAGTCTGGGTATTCTCGGCGCCATCGCTGCAATCAAAGCGGTCACGCAGCACGAGCTTGCTTGGATCGCTCTGGTCGAACACGTTGCCGACACTGCAGGCCGATTGATTGACATTCACCTGGGCGGCGGCCGCGCGCCATTCGGATTCTGTGGGGAGCCGGTAGCGCTGGCCGGTCAGTGCCGACAGCCAGCGCGCATACATCCTGGCATCCTCGGCTGTGACACAAACAACCGGGTGCTGGCCGGACTGACGAAATCCTGGATCACCCCAGTCATGGCGTTGCACCAGTGCGAACGCCGAGCCCAGAGGTCGGCAACGGGCGTGCTCCCGCGGTTCGGCACGCTGGAACTTCAAATAGTCGGCGCGGGTGACCTCGTGTGTCGACATCGCCACATAGGCTGAGCCCACGGGAATGACCACCATCGCGGGACCGAGCCGGTCGCGCAAGGCGCGCCCCGGGGACCAGCGTGTGGCGAGCAGCTTCCAGCGTTCGGCAAGTTCAGCATCGGCCGTCAACAGACTGCTGAGTCCTGCCACCAACTCCGGCCGGTCAGCGTGTTCGGCGCTACTAAGACGCTTGTCCAGGGTATCGGCGATGGCCTCGCGCAGTTCGCCCGCGGCCGGCCGTGCGACCAGATCTTCGGCGCGAATGAACTGATCGAGTCTCTCGTAGAGCGCAACGGCAGGTGCGTCGCGGCCTGCAGCCAATGCCTCGTTGGCAACCGCGCCCACAGCGCCGACAAAATCATCCGCCGCAATCAGTGATTGCGGCGATCGATTCTTCGCCAGCGCCAGACTGAGCAGGCGGGAAGCACTGCCGTCCTCCGGCTCGAACCAGTGCCGCGATTCAATGCGCGCGGGCAGATCGGCCAGCGTTGGGTCCTGACGCGCCGCTTCCAGACTGGAGGCATGCGCCGTCGCGACGGAGGATTCAACCGATCGGTGCGCGTTCAGCGCCGGCCAGAGCAAGGTGCCCACGGCGCCCAGCGTAACCAGCAGCAACGACCAGATCAGTACCGGGTGGGCGCTGACGCCCGGCTCCGACCGTACCAAGGCGGGGTCGATCCTCGTCGACGCCAGCGTACTGCGCAGTTCCGTCAGCGCCGCAACGAATTCCTCGGCATTCTGGAATCGTTGAGCCGGGACTTTGGCCAAGGCCTTGTCGATCAGCGGCTGCCAGTGCCTGTGCTCGGGCGGGAGTCGCGGCACCGGCTGATCATGATGCGCAATCGCCATCGATACCGGGTCGGTGCGCTGATACGGCGTGTGCCCGCTCAACATCTCGAACGCAACGACGCCCAGACTGTACAGATCAGACCGGGCATCCACCTCGGCACCGCGCGATTGCTCAGGGCTCATGTAGGCCGCCGAGCCTGGCGCGAAACCATCGGCTGTGACGCGTACATTGTGGCTGATGCTTCTGGAGATACCGAAATCAGCGAGCTTGGCGCGGTGCTCGCGATCGAACAGCACGTTTTCGGGTTTCACATCGCGATGAATGACGCCCTGCGCATGCGCGAAGCCGAGCGCGCGCGCAATCGATTCCAACATCTCGGCAATCCGCTCTCCATCCCCCTGGATGTCCGCCTTGCTCAGATCCCCATTCGGAAGATAGGCCATCGTGTAGTACGGCAGACCGTCGAGGGTTCGTCCGACTTCGTGGACGCCGACGATGGCCGGGTGCTCGAGTTGAGCGATCGTGCGCGCCTCATGCTCGAAGCGAACCGCCAGCGCCTCGCTATCGGGCCCGGAAAAGCGCACGACCTTGACCGCGACCTGACGATCCAGCGACATCTGTGTCGCCAGATAGACATGGGCCATCCCGCCTTCGCCAAGCTGCCGCTCGATCCGGTAGCCCGGAATATCCGGAAATCGGTGCTTCATGACCGAAGTGTAGCCGTGTGACCGAGCATTCCGCTGCCTTCACATTTGTGACCGTGTCGACAGTCCTGGCCGACGCTTCCGGGCTTGGAGCGCGCGTGGGGCCGGCTCGTTCCGCCCCTGCCACCGCAGATCCTGAGTCGCCGCCGGAATGCACCCTGTCGATTCTTACAGGAGCGGCGGAGGCCGCCCCGATGCCAAGATCAACACTTGGGTCCAGTCGCGCACGCGCGTGAGGCCGCACACCGCAGGGATGGAAATGAATACGCGACGCATCGCCGTGACCGGGCTCAATGAATCCCTGAAGCGAACTTTGCTCTCCATGCTGCGGAGCATCTCGGAATTGACTGCGGCGCGCTGGCAGCTGGCCGATGCCGAATCCTCCAGCGTACTGATCGCCGGCGGTCTCGCGTCAGCGAGCGAAATCGAGTTCTTTACCCAAGCCGGTCGACCGGTCATCGTGATTGTGGATGAGTCGAGCAATCATCCTGGGACTGGCTTCGAGTTGCGTCATCCGTTTCGCGGCAGCCAGTTGCTCAGCGTGCTCGACGAGGCAGACTTGTTGATCCAGCAGCGCGAGGCGCAGGCAACCGCGCGCAGCATCGTCGCGCTTGGCCCCGGCCCGTGGAGTTTCGCCGAGTCGCTGCGGACCCTTCCGCGCCGGGATGCACGCGGGCTGTGGTACCGCGCCAGCGGCGCCTTCGGCGACACCGTCTACGTGCGTGATGATCTGCTGTTTGCGCGCGCCAGTGCAGAGACCTGGGAACGGATGCGCCGACTGGACCTGGAGTTGACGGCCCTTTGCCCTTGGCCGGAGTCACCTCACGTGGACACCCGCGCGGTACCCGGATTCGCCCTCGGCTGGCTCAGCGGCATGCGCGGCCCAGTCAGTCTGGCACCCTGGCTGGATGCGAACGCGACCTGGACCCTGCGCCAATGGCCCGACTTCGGCGTGGTTGGCGTCGAGCCCGGCGCGATTGAATTGGCCGCGCTGCTCGGACGAAACCGCCTGAGCACCGAACGACTCCTGCGCCTGTCCGGCCAGGAAGCGGCGCAGGTAAACCGCTTCCTCAATGCTTCCGCGATGGCCGGTTTGTTGTTGCGCGCACCGGACCTGTTGGCGGTCAACCCCAACGCCAAAACGCAGACCGCCCCGGCGTCCGCAATGTCTGAGCTGTTCCGCGTCCTGCAACACGCCTGGGTGCCCAGCGGATGAAGCATGCGCCCACGCCGGAAGTCCGGATTGTCTTTACCGGACCCAGGGGTGCAGGCAAGACCACCGCGATCAACACGATCCGCTCGGAATCGGAGCATCAACCGCACCAGACCGGTCCGTCTGCCGCGCCCCAGCCGATACGCCGTGGCACGGGCTACGACATCGGCACGCTGACGCTTGATGGCGGTGAGCGCGTGCAGCTGTTCGGGATTCCCAGCGAGGCCGGTCTGCGCGTGCTCTGGGATTCGCTGGGCAGCGAGGCCACCGGTGTGGTCCTGCTTCTGGATGCGACCCAGCCCGACGTACTTGCCCAACTGGACCGCTACCTCGACATGTTTGCCGAGGTAGCGCGTCACGGCGTGGTGCTGATCGGGCTGGTACGCGCACACCTGCCGCGCTCGCTCCCGTTGGCGGCCCTGCAACGGCGCCTCGAGGGTCGCGTCTGGCCGCTGCCCATCATCAGTGTGGATGTGCGTGAACGTGCTGACGTGATGCTGCTGATCGACATCATCCGCGGCATCCGCGCAGCCGATGCCAAAATCCTCGCCGAGTCCGAATGAGCCTCGGCCGGCGATGTATTCCGGCGCCGATCAGGGTTCGGACTGGCGCCGATAGGCCGCACGCCGTGCGAGCAGTTCGGAAACCACCAGGGCACCCAACGAGAGCAGCACAGAAACTATCGCCAGACGGGTAATTCCGCTGGCGCCGCCGGGGACCTGGGTCAGCGTGTGCATCGCCAGCGCGATCGTCTGGGTTTCGCCCGGCACATTGGCAACGAAGGTGATGGTGGCGCCGAACTCGCCGAGTGCTTTGGCAAAGGCCAGGGTCATACCAGCGGCGATGCCGGGCACGCACAGCGGCAGAATCACCTGCCAGAAACGTGCCCAGGGTCGCGCGCCAAGACTGGCAGCCATCTCGTCGATCTCCAGCGGAATCGCTTCGATCGAGAGCCGAATCGACCGCACAAACAACGGGAACGCCATAACCGCCGCCGCAATGACGGCACCGGTCCAACGGAAGGCAAAGCGGATGCCGAGCACCTGATCAAACCAGGCACCAAGCCAGCCTTGGCGCCCCAGCAGGATCAGCAGCACATAGCCGGTCAATACGGGCGGCAACAACAACGGCAAATGGATGAGTCCATCGAAAAGTAGCTTGCCGCGGAACTGCCAGCGCGCCAGCACATAGGCCACGGCCACAGCAAAGGGCAAGGCACCAAGCACGGCAATCAGGGCCACCCGCAGGCTCAGAGCGATCGCCGTCAACTCATCAGCGCTGAACACGGGTCACCCCGGCGGCAAGCACATCGAATCCTGCTTGGGCAAAAATACGATCCGCGAGTGGACTGTTCAAGAAATCGAGAAAATCCGCGCTGGCAGTGGCGTCTGCGTTGCGCAACTGGGCCACGGGATAAATGATCCGGGCATGCAGCCGCGTCGGTATCGCGCTGACCACCCGAACACCAGGCTCGGCCAATGCATCGGTGCGATAGACGATGCCGAGTGGCAACTCGCCCAGTGCGACAAAGGCCATCGCAGCGCGTACGTTGTCTGCCCGCGCCAATCCAGGGCTCAACTCAGACCAGACACCCAACCTGGTCAATGCCTCGCGGGCGTAGCGCCCTGCTGGCACGCCATCCGGTTCGGCGATGGCCAGTCGCCGACCATCCAGCGCGGCACGCCAGCAGGGCAGGCAGCCGAGCTTGAAAGCGCGCAGATCGGAGTCGACCGGCGCAATCAGCACCAAGGTGTTGCGCAGCAGGTCCCGGCGACTTTCCGGGCGGATCAATTCCCGAGTCTGCAACCAGTCCATCCACTGAGTATCCGCGGAGATCATCAGGTCGGCCGGTGCACCCTGCTCGATCTGGCGCGCCAACAATGAGCTGGCAGCATAGGAGACGCGGACTGACTGGCCAGTGTGTTGCCGCCAGTCCTTGACGATCGCATCCAGACTTTCCTTGAGACTGGCCGCCGCGTACACCGTAATCGGCGGTCGCGTTGCGGCCGTCGCGTGCGTCGCCGCAAGCAGACAGGACAGCAACACCAGGGTCATTGCTCGGCGTAGCATCGAGGCCCCTCGGGGTTTGATTTCCCGTTTCGCGCGGTCTGCTCAGCCTGCCCTCAGGCTCACAGCGAGCACGATGGCGATCCACAGTGCGATCAGCAGCAACCAGCTTATCGCATAGACCGCAATCCTCTGCCGCAGCCGGTTTCCGCCCAGATGGACCGCGGCGTGCACGATGCGTGCGAGCACGTAGGCCCATGCCAGCGCAGCGAACAGCCAGCCATCCAGACGCAGCACCATGGCGGCCAGGCAGGCGACGTAGAAGAGGACGGGCGCCTCGAACAGATTGCTGAAATGTCGCGCCGCCTTCGCCGCCGCCTCGGGCTCGACCTCACCTTGATAGATACGGAAATATTTCGACGAAACCCGGCCGGCGCGGACTTCGCGCACGCGGCGTCGAAACAGCGTAACCAGGACCACGGCGGTAAGCAGAACCATGGCGAACATTGGATAGAGCAGGCTGCTTGCGTTCACGTATCACTCCAGACAATTTCTGAGTACGAGCGCCATCGGGATTTGCGCCGAAGCCGCACAGGATCGACGTTCAACCGTGGCTTGGCAGACGCGGAATACCCATGGCATCGCGTTCCTCGGCGACGGGCAGCGGCGCCAGCAGATCCTCGCCCTGATGCCGGCCGACCAACTTGTGAGGCTTTTCGCCGTGCTGTACAGCGAGCGCATTGCTCAGCGCGCGCGCAGCGCGCTCGGCGTCACCCTGTTCGGCATAGCCGCGGCCGAGCTCTTCCCAGATGTCGGCGGCATAATCCTTGGCGCCTTCCTGACCCAGGGCACGCCGCAGATAATCCTCATTCTTGATCCAGTGGCGCTCCTGGCGCGCCAGTCTGCCCAGGGTCAACAGCAGGGCAGAGTCTCTGGACTGGGCCTCAAGCCAGGTTTCCGCCGTACGCAGTCGCTGCGGCGCCTTCGGATCGGTCGGCAGCAGGCCGTAGGCAATCACCACACTGGCTGCCCAGCCATGACTCAGTGTCGCCTCAAGTTCGGTTGCCGCTTGGGGTATCAGATTCAATTGCACGGCTCGTCGCGCATAGGCCAAGGCCACATCAGGAAGCCGCTTCTGATCGCGATTCAGATCCGACCACAGCGAATGCAGATTGATCGCATCTGTGGTTTCGGCAACAGCACGCGACAGCAACCGTGACTCGAATGCCAACCAGTCCGAATCGGGCATCTGGCGACTGCGCAGGATGCGCGGCAGGATCGACAGTGTCTCGCGACTGCGCCCACGTTGGGCCAGAGCCTCGGCAAAAATACGCGCCCCGTTCGGGCTGAGCTGGCCCTGGTTGTCGAGCGGCGTGAGCAATTCAATGGCGGTGCCAGCACGACCATCCTTCAATTCATTGCGGGCACGCAATTCGATCGACAGTTTGCTGGTCTCAGGCGCACGCGCCAGCTCGACCAACAACTCGGCTTCGCGCTGGCGATCACCGCGCGCATGCGCAGCGGCATGAGCGACCATCAGGGCGGGAAGTTTCAGCGAGCGCATCTGACCCGCCTTGAGCATTTGCTGCTCGGCGCGCACCGGGCGCCCGGTGAGCAGGCAGAGCAGACCGTCGAAGTAGCGCTGCCGAGCACGCCGACGGGCACCACGCAACCAGAAGCGCAGCGGCCAGCGCACCAGGGCGAGCAAAAACCAGATCAGCGCCGCCAGCACGCAGACGCCGATGATCGCCGCCGCCAATGACATTTCGATCACGGTGCCGCCACGGCGGATCAAGACCTCGCCTGGGTCGTCTCCGATCCACCAGGCCAAGAACGCCACCAGCACGGGCAGTGCCAACAGCACCAGAACCGTGCGGAACCACTTCACTCGACGCCCCCGAACGGCTTGGCCAGCGCACGCGTACCCTGCAGATTGCGCAACTGCTGCAGTGCCCCACCGGCTTCAGCAAACTCCGGAAACGGCGGCAGGTCAGCGACGGCGGCGAGCTCATCGGAAAGCCAACGGCCACTCTCCGACCGCAGGTCGAATGATTGCTCGGCGGCCGCGCGAATGCGTTGCAGCTGTGCCTGGAAGCGCTGGCTGTTGCCTTCCATCAGGGCAGCCTCGGCGTAGCGCAGTTGCAGCCGCAGATCGACGCGCGCCAAAGCTTCGTTGAGCGGCAGGGCATAACCCGATTGTTCCGGACCGATGCGCCGGATCCGCACGAACTCGCCCAGCAGGGCGCGCGCACGCGATCGCCAGCCAGGCGCGACGGCGGAAGGCTTGGGTTCGGGATCGCGGCGCAGCGCCAATTGATCGGCGCGCTCGGCCATCCGCTGCAACCGGGCCTGCGCCACCGCGCGACCATCGGCTGGAAAGGCGCTCAGCGACGCCAGCTCGCGCGCCAGTGATTGGCGAATGCCGGTGATCACCGGATCCTGCAGTACCGAGAGTTCAGCGTCAGCCAGACCGAGCGCGATGGCAGCGCCGGCGGTATCGTTGAACAGGCGCAACCTGGCCAGTCCGACATTGAGCAGAAATTCCGCATTGTTCATGCGCAACTCGGCGACATTGTCCATGCCACGATCACTGACGCGTTTGAGCGCCTGCTCCATCAGCTCTGCGCGTTCGGCAACCCCGAGCACCTCATCGCGCAAGCTCCGGTTGATGGCGGCGGCATCCTGAAGACGCTGTTGTGCGGCGCGCAGTTCGGTCTCGACCAGACGCAGTCGTTCTTCGAGCAGTCTTTGATTGACCGCGAGGTCACCGCGTTCACGCTCGAGCGCGCCGCTGCGACTTTCCACTCGCCAAAGCCAGCCGACGGCGAGCAGGGCCACCAGCAGGGCCAACAAGGCGGCGGCCATCGCGAACGGCGCGGCACCGGTGCGCGGCACCTGCCCATGGCTGGGTTTTGATTCGATCATGGCCATCTTCCCATCATGGTGCACATCCTATCAGCGCGCCCGCGAAGCTTCTGTAAGGCATTCCAGGCCTGCCCGCAAATCGGCCGAAGCGGCCGAGTCGGCTACATGGACCCGATCGAATCCGAGGGCTCGGGCGCGCGCAGAGAGCCGTTCGCTGGAGACCAGCAGGCGGCCTTCACGCAGATCATCACGTTCCAATTCAGCGATCACCGTGGGCAGGCGCTCGAGCGAATCCATACTCGAAACGATCAGCACCGGATCGGCAAGGGCGGCCAGCGCCAGGCGATGTCGTTTATCGAGTCGCGCGGGCAGGCGCCGGTACAGTGCAATCGCCGAGGCGTCAGCGCCAGCATGGACAAGCGTTTGCAGCAGCAGCGTGCGACCGCCCTCACCGGCAAGCCGGATGATGCGCCGGCCGGCTACGGCCATGAAGTAGGGATCGCGCAACAGGTCCTCGCTGGTAAATCCCTGGGTCGGCACGGTGGCGTCAATTCCCGCTCTGCGCAGAGCACGCGCCGTAGCTGGGCCTTGCGCGAATACCCGCCCCGTTGGCTGGAGACCAGGAGCGAGCCGCAGCCAGGCCGCAACCGCGCTGGGGCTGGCGAAAACCAGGGCATCCGCTGCCTTCGCCTCGCGCAAGCGATCCAGCAGTTCCGGGCTGGTCGAAACGTCACGGATCGAGAATATTGGCAGGTTGATGCAGCGTGCGCCCTCGGCACGCCAACGCCGCATGATCGCATCGGCGGCGCCAACCGGCCGGGTCAGCACCAGGTCCAGACCGATCAGGGGAAGATTGCCGGAATCGGCGTTCATGGTCTCAGCAGGGCCCATGCCGCAAGTGACGCGGCGCATGCAGGCGATCATAGCAATCGTCTGTGCGGCTTCGTGCACAGGTTGCGCCGGCCGGCCGCAGTGGGCAGACTGAGCATCCGCCAGCCAATCATCTTCACGTGATCGACAACCCCACCGCACTGGAACGCACCCTGCTCGAAACCATTCCGCTGGCGCGCGCGATGGAGGTTTCGGTACTTGAGTACGATGGCAATCGACTCGCACTGAACGCGCCGCTGCGCTGCAATGTCAACGACAAGGGCTGCGCCTTCGGTGGCAGCATGGCCAGCCTGATGACGCTGGCGGGCTGGGGCCTGATCAATTTGAAACTTGGTGAGGTGCAGTGTCGCGCCGATATCTATGTTGCCGACAGCAGCATGAACTACCTGGCGCCACTCTGGGATGAACTGGTCGCCGAGGCGTCTGCCGAGCCCGGCCAGAACTGGGAGGATTTCATCAGCGACTTCAATCGTCGCGGCAAGGCGCGTATCGCCATCGCCATCGAGATGACGTCTACCCAGGGCGCTGGAGTGGCCTGCCGGATGCAGGCGCGCTTCGTCGCCAAGCCGGCCGCCTACTGATGGCGTATGCTTGGGCCGGAATCAAAAGGGATTAATCCATGCAACGAACTCCCGTACCGATCCTGCCCAGCATTCGCTGGCTGCTGCTGGTCCTGGTCCTGCTGTTCAGTGTCAGTGCGCAGGCGAGGGTCGATCAGCGTAGGCTGCAGGTCGCTCTGTACGACTACGCTGGCGCGATGCGCTGGGGCGATGTTGGCCAGATACTCAGTTTCTTCGATAAAGCCGAAACGGCAGCGCCGGCGCCGACGCCGTTCGAACTGGAGCGCTGGAAGCAGTGGAAAGTTGTCGGCTACCGCGCCCAGCCCTATTCGGTTTTCGAAGATGGCCATGTCGAACAACGCGTGGAAATCGAGTTGAGCAATATCAATACTCTGGCAACCCGCACCGTGATTGACCGTCAGCGCTGGCGCTATGAAAAAAAGCGCAAGGCTTGGCTGCTGGTATCCGGATTGCCCAAGCTCTCGCAGTAGCGGCCGGCGCGCCGGCGTCAGCCAGCGGTGGTAACGGGTTTCAGTGGCAATCGCAGATGCGCCGCGCTTGCGTCGGCGCCCAGCTGCAACTCCAGAGACCCGCGGTGCAAGGCAGCGATGGCCCGGACGACGGCCAGCCCCAGGCCGAACCCGCGCACGGATTCTGTTGGCCGCGCGCCATGACCGGCGTCGACAACGACAATCTCGGCCTTGCCAGAAGTTGCTGTCAGCTGCAGGCATAGCGGCGGTCGACCGTGGTCGAGCGCGTTCTGCAGCAGATTCGAGACTGCACGCCGCAGCGCCAGCCGCCGACCGTCCAGCAGCACGGTCTGCTCGGGCAATTCAAGGCGGATCGCGATCCGGTGGGCGAAGCCGCCGACCAGATCGCGGCAGAGTTGATTGAGATCGATGCGGGTCACTGGTTCATCCCGGCCCTCACGCTGCATCAACAGAAAGGCGCCGATCAGCGCATCCATTTCCTCGATGTCGCCCTGCATCGCCTGGCGCGAGCCCTCATCGTTGTGATCGCCCATCTCGATGGCAAATCGAAGCCGTGCCAACGGCGTGCGCAGGTCGTGCGAGAGACCGATCAACATTTGCTCGCGCGCATCATGACGACGACGCGCATCGGCCAGCAGTGCTGCCAGTGTCGCCGCAAGCGTGCGCACCTCCGCCGGCGCATCGCGAAAGTCCTCCAGGTCGAGATCGCCCACCATCAGGTCGGGCGCGCGGTGCGCCAATTGCTCCAGTGGCCGCGACAGCATCCGCGCCATCCAGGCACCGACGACGAGGACCAGCAGGCCAGTAAGGAGCAGGATCCACAGAGACGCGCGCGCGATCGGCGCGCGCAACGGTTGCACCGGCACGCCGATCCACAATTGCGAACGCCAGCGACTGTGCAACCACAGCCTGCTCGGCGGGCCGAGATCGAAGCGCACTTCGGCGTTGTTGCCATGCAACTTGCGGACACGCGAGAGGACCGCGATACCGACCGGCGCACGCGGCAGGTGGTCGGGCGGCTCGCGTTCCTGCAAAAGAATTCCCAGCGATTCAAACTGCGCTGAGCGCGTCGCCGCCACGCCCGATACGCGCGCGCGCTCATCAAGTGCAGTGGCCGAGGCATAGACCAGTGCGGCCAGCTGCTCCGCGCCAGGATCCAGCGTCTGTACCGAAACGATCCAGCCAGCCGAGAGCAGGAGCACCGTCGTCAACAGGGCGAGCAGCAACCACAGCCGCATGCGCAGGCCGAGTCGCGCGATCACGCCACATCCCCTTCTGGCACGAAGACATAGCCGACGCCCCAGACCGTCTGCAGATAGCGCGGATGGCGCGGATCGGCTTCGATCAATTTGCGCAGCCGCGAGACCATCACATCAATGGATCGGTCGAAGGCACCGTGGTCCTCTCCGCGCGCCAGGTTCATCAGATGATCGCGGGTCAGTGGCCGCCGCGCCTGTTGAACAAGCGCCGCAAGCACGGCGAATTCGCCGCTGGTCAGTCGCAGGGCAACATCACCGCGCGACAGCTGTCGCGTATCCAGGCGCAGTTGATAGTCGCCGAAGCAGACCGGCACCGAATTTGCGCGCGGCGCTGCGCCGGCAGCGGCCGGCGCGCGGCGCAGGCGTGCCCGAATCCGCGCCAGCAACTCGCGCGGTCCCACCGGCTTGGGCAAATAGTCGTCAGCGCCGAGCTCAAGTCCGACCACGCGATCGATCTCGTCGCCCTTTGCGGTCAACATGATTACCGGTGTCTCGATGCCCTCGGCGCGCAGCTGACGACAGGCCTCGAGGCCATCGCCATCGGGCAGCATCAGATCCAGCACGATCAGGTCTATGTGTCGCTCTGCCAGCGCGCGTCGCATGCCGGCCAGATTGGCGACAGCGCGTACACGCAATCCCTGCTCGCTGAGATAGCGCTCGATCAATGCGCGCAGGCGGGCATCGTCATCGACCAGCAGGATGTGGGCGGCTGTGCTCATGCCCTGCACTATCGCGGATGAGCGGGTGGGCACTCAAGCGGCCTATGGGCGCAGTCGTAACCGTTCGTTTCGGGCAGCGGATTCATTCGCATCTGGTTACATCTGGCGCCGGCTCGGAAACATCCGGTTCAAGTCCAGCGGCCAATCTGACCACACCGCATATCCAGCGGTTTCCATAAAGGAGTTCTCATGTCGTCGCCCCGTCTTGTTTCGATCGGCCTGGCTGCGCTGGTAATGGCCGGCAGCGTGCTCGCATCCGGCTTGCCAGCCCGCTGGCGCCCCGCTGCCCTGCCAGCGATCTCCGCCGAAGCACTGGGACTCGACCCTGCCGGCGCGGCCGAACTGGCCCGCCTGCAATCGCGCCAGCAAGCCTTTCGCATCGCCGCCTATGACACGCTCGGTAGCCTGCTGAAGGAGGCGCGCAGCGAACTGGCCAATCCACAGCCGCAGTTGCAGGCGTTGTCCACTGAAGTCGACCAGGCGCTGCTCGCACTGGCTCTGGAGCATCGCGCCATGAAGGCCGAGCGGATGATGTTCTATCAGTCGCTCGACGCAGGACAACAGGCGCTCGTGCACGAGCGTCTGCGTCAGCGCCTTGATCGTCTTGAGCAACTGCACACCAGCCTTGCCCCGTGGCTCGCGCAGACGCCCTGAGCGCGCTGCCAACCTCAACTCAACGGCGATCAATCCGCCAAGCCTCAGCCTTCAAACCGCACGCTGCCCGGTTTCCGTAGCAGTGTGCATCACCCACACAGGAGATACCCGATGAACCGATCCCTCGCACTCGCCTTTCTCAGTTTTGGACTGCTCGCCGGCGCCGATGCCGCCTATGCCGAACGGGTCCGTGTCGCTGGCGCCAAACCCAACGCTGCCGGTGGAACCAGCGCCGGTAGCGCCACCGCCGGTAGCGGTCCGAAGGGCGGCGCCTACGCGCGCGGCGGCGGCGCCGCCAGTGATGCGGAGGGCAACGTGGTCGGCGGTAGCGCGGGCGCCGTGGAGACCGCCAACGGCGGCCGCGCGGCGCGCGCTGGCGCATTCAATCGCAATGCCGATGGCAGCGCCAGCCGTCAAGGCGGCGCGGCTGCGACCGGAAACAATGGCAGCGCCCAGACCAGCGGCGGCGTGACCCGCAACGCCGATGGGAGCTTCTCCGGAGCGCGCAATAGCAGTGCCAGCAATGCCAACACCGGCAATGCCTATCAGGGTCAGACCAGCTATACCAACGAGGGGGTCGAGCACAGCGGCAGTTGCACCGATGCCAGCGGCAAACCGATCGAGTGCCCGCGCAAGTAGATCAGCGGCGGCCGCCGGATGCTGGTTTGGCGTCCGGCGGTGGCGGTGGCGGTGCCGATGGGTTGCGCCGCAGATCCAGACTGAGGTCGAGCGCTACCGCATCGGACAAAGTCAGCCGCTTGGACATCATGCCAAATCGTCGCCGCGATACCTCGGCATGCGCGCGCAGTCGGCAGGCGCGCTGCGCTTCATCACACTCAGTGCTCAACAGGGCGACACGCAGTGGGGCCTCGACCCCACGCAAATTCAACGTGCCCTGGAGCGCTCCGCCGAGACGGTCCATGCGCGCTTCCGCCGGTACCGCGGCCGTGAAGGTCAGACTGGGATGCGCGGCGGCATCGAAGAATTCCTCTGACAGCGCCCAGCGCTGACGGCGCTCCGAACTCATCCGCAGTGTCGAAAGGGCGACGCGTAGCTGGACCCAGGTACCCTTGGCATCGCGCCAGACCTCACCCTCCACCGAGTCGATGTGCCCCTCGATCACCATGAAACCCAGCGCACGCAACTCGAAACGGGCCTGGCTGCCGGTCGGATTGACCGACCACAGCGCTTGGGCCGAGGGCATGTCCGCTGCGGCAACGGTGGCGCCAACCGCCAACATCACACAGCTGAGGGCGGCGCGAGCCGCAGCACGCAGCGCATCAGTACCGCGCGGCGTCGCCACGGATATCACACTCACGTCGCTGACTGCACACGCTCAGGGCAACCAGAACGCGGCAAGGCGTCCGCTACCCGGCTCGACCAGGCCGACCGGCACTTCGAACCAGGCGATGGCACCCGTTGGCATGCCGCGGTATTCGTCGGTGCGACCCTCGCCGAGCAAGGCGACGGTTTGTTCGAGTCCGGGATTATGACCCACCAGCACGGTGATTCCTGCCTCGCTGGAGTCGTTCAACAGCGTCATCAAGGTGCCCGGCGTCGCCTCATAGATATCGGCCGCTGATTGCACTTCGGCGCCAATCACCTCGGCCACGATGCTGGCGGTCGCAGCGGCCCGATTCGCCGTTGAGCTGAGGATCCGGACCGGACGCCCCTTCGCCTGCGATTGCAGCCACTGTGCCGCCGCGCGCGCTTCCAGCTGACCATGCGGCGACAGCGCGCGATCGATGTCCTTGCCGCTGGCGCTCTGTCCCTCGGCATTGGCATGCCGCAACAACACCCACTGACGTTCACCCATTCCGATTCCTTGTGGCCTCCGGGACGGAGCGCGCACGAAGGCGCGCTCCGGTTCGATCTTACTGCAGTGGCGTGGTCAGCAAACGGATTGGCAAATTGTCACGATTCCACACCGTGTTGTGGGCTGGCACGGTGATGGTCGAGCCGAACAAGCCATTGTTCAAATCACTGTAGCTGCGCGATTGGGTACCGGCCGAGGTGAAAGTGACCGAGGCAAAATCCGTGATATTCGGGCACCAGGGGCAATGCACCTGGAAAGTGTTCATCGACATGCTGCCGGACAGATTGGCGGCCGCGCCGAGCACCCAGGTCGCCGCGCCGGACTGATCGTAGAGGTAATCGACTGCCAGGGTCTCGGCATTTCCGCCAGTCAGATGCTCGTCGATCAGCACGCCCCAGCCCGATTGCCCCACAGTGTTCCACAGACCCGTGTGATTGGCCTGCCCCACGCTGGCGTCGGTGAACGTGCGCGCCAACTTGTCCATCCGCGATACACCATCAATAGTCCAGCTCATCACATAGTCATTGCCAGCACCATCATGGCTGAGCACACCGGTACCGACCTGAGTGCCCACCGCGGGAAACACACCCGGTGCCGACTGATTGAACTGGAAGATGGTCAGATCGGCGCGACGATCCATACTGCTCCAGGCGCCATTGACCAGATACCAGGTCGGCAGACGATTGGCCCGACCGCTGAACCATGTTCCCGCAGTAACCGCTGAATCGCCAACGGCAATGTTGAACAGCCCGATACCATTACCACTGCGGTTGACCTGCGAGTACAGGCCATCGCGCGGCATGCCGGTCAACGGCGAGACACTGACGGCACAGTTGCTGGTCTGGCAGGATCCGCCATTGCCGAGCGTGCCGGAGTAGAGCGCGACGCTGCGGTTGGATGAGGAAAAATCATCCACGGTGCCGACGTAGCGTATGCCGATCGGTGCACCACATGTGGCCGTGGTCGGCACCGAGAAGGGCAGCATCCTTTGTGTGCTCTGCCCCGAACTGAGGTTGGGCAGGGACTGCTGCGCCGCGCCCTCGAAATTGACCTTGGTCGATTGCAGACTGGGCGGCAGGGCCGAAGGTTCGAAGAAGCATACTGCCCGCCCGGGTGGCGCCTGATTGCTGGTGTTGCAGCTGTATTCCAGGCGTTCGGTCTGCTCGGCATTCTCGATGCTGATGGTCGCCCCGCCGCCGCTGAGCGGATCGGCGGTCAGGTACTGATAGACAATTTCATAGCTCTGGTCATAGAGAATCGCCTGGAAGACGGCGTTTCCGTCGGGCGGAGTCGAAGCCGAGGTGTAACGCCCCAGGTTGTTCCACTGGAACACCGTGCAGCCCTGAGCACCACCGGCATCGGCAGGTCGCGGACAGGTCGCGAAGCGCTGGTGACGCAGGCTGCCACCCGCCTGCATGACCAGATCATCGTGCAGCACATGCAGGCGCGCATTGTTGTCGAAGAAGGAACCAAAACCGCCGCAGACGTTGTTGAAATCGCCGCCGTCTTCTTCAGCGCTGCTGGACAAATAGCCGTTGGTCGCCATCCTCAACTGCGAGAGATTGCTGCCGTAGAAGCGAAACGGCGTACTGCCGCCAACGGGGAGTCCCGCTGTCACGCCATCGTCGCTTTCGTCGGGCACGGCCACGCTTGCGCCACTCATGTCGACCGCCTGGAACCGGCAATCTGCCGATGCGCCGCTGTTGAGCACCTTGTAGTCAAAGCCGTCATCGCCGACGCCGGCGGCAGGCGTGCTCTGCGTGAACTGTGCAAAGGCGTTGTTGAGCGCATCGCCGCCCACATTGGCAAGTTGTACGGGAAGCTGCCAGCGTTCACCCGGTTCGATCGCGCCATCACCATCGCCGCAGACCTGGGTTGGCGCGGTCGCGGTGGCGACGATATCGGGCGCGCTGACGTCCAGCGCCAGCGCGGCCGAGGAGGCGCATCCGCTGGCATCGGTGGCCTGCGCGCTCAGCGTTGTTGATGCGGCGATGGGATAGCGCACCGGCAGCTGGGTGCTCTGACCGACCTGACTGACCGTTCGATCGATCACGCCATCGCCATCGACATCCCAACGCACGGTGTAGGGCCCCGTGCCGCCACTGATGCTTGCGGTGAAAACGATGGCCGCATCAACCGTGGGATTGACCGTGCCCTTGCTGAGGCTGACCACCGGCGCATTGCAGCTGCCGCGACCATCGAGCACGACCGAGCCGCTGTTGCCGGGATCGAGCCAGTCGCGGACCCGACTGCTGGAACTGCCACCACCCTCCCAAGCAATGCTGAGCCGCCCAAAATAGTCTTCCAGATCATTTCCGCAGTCCGCCGCACCGCCCGACAGCACCCCGATCAAGCGCTTTTCCGGGCTCAGCAGACCCGATCCCGACGAACCCTGCTCGGTCGTGCCCAGATCCCAGTCGGCGACGCGCCAGTGACGCG